>NZ_BLJG01000101.1 GCF_009932375.1 Pseudomonas juntendi | reverse complement strand
CGGGGCGCTTTTTTTTGTGGCCCGTGCCCGGCGCCGGAAACTGCGCTGCGCCCCTTCGCGGGCATGCCCGCTCCCACGGGGTTTTGTGCAGTACCTGTGGGAGCGGGCGCGCCCGCGAAGGGCCGCAAAGCGGCCCCAGTAACCGGTTCTGAAAGGTATTCCTCTGATCACTGCCTAGCAGGCCAACATGTCATCGAGCTCGTTCCGTCAGTCACTGCGTCGCCTGTGGGGCCAAGACAAGTTCAGCTATAGCATCCGGGTCACCATCGCCCTCACCGGCAGCCTGGCCCTGTGCTGGTACCAGAACGAGATGGCCCTGCTGATCCCGCTGTTCCTCGGCATCATCGCCAGCGCCCTGGCCGAAACCGACGACAGCTGGCAGGGCCGCCTCAGCGCCCTGGCCGTCACCCTGGTGTGTTTCGCCATTGCTGCGCTGGCGGTCGAACTGCTGTTCCCCTACCCCTGGTTCTTCGCCATCGCCCTGGCCCTGGCAGCGTTCAGCCTGACCATGCTCGGCGCACTGGGCGAGCGCTACGGGGCCATTGCCTCGGCAACCCTGATCACCGCGGTGTATACCATGATCGGCGTAGACCAGCGCGGCGGCCAGGTCACGGATTTCTGGCACGAGCCCATGCTGCTGGTGGCGGGCGCGGCCTGGTACGGGCTGTTATCGGTATTGTGGCAGGCGCTGTTCTCCAACCAGCCGGTCCAGCAGAGCCTGGCCAAGCTGTTCTTCGAGCTGGGCAGCTACCTGAAACTCAAGGCCAGCCTGTTCGAGCCGGTGCGCACCCTCGACGTCGAAGCCACACGCCTGGCCCTGGCCCAGCAGAATGGCAAGGTGGTGGCAGCCCTGAACGCGGCCAAGGAAATCATCCTGCACCGGGTCGGCAACAGCCAGCCAAACTCCAAGGTCAGCCGCTACCTGAAGCTGTATTTCCTGGCCCAGGACATCCACGAGCGGGTCAGTGCCTCGCATTACCCCTACAACGCCCTGACCGAAACGTTCTTCCACAGTGACGTGATGTTCCGCTGCCAGCGCCTGCTGCGCAAACAGGGCTCGTCCTGCCAGGAGCTGGCCCGCTCGATCCGCCTGCGCCAGCCTTTCGTGCTGGCCAGCGGTTATCCCGAGGCCCTCGAAGACCTTAACGCTGCGCTGGAGCACCTGCGCCTGCAAAACAATCCGGCCTGGCGCGGCCTGTTGCGCTCGCTGCGGGCCCTGGCTGCCAACCTGGCCACGCTCGACCGCCTGCTCAGTGCCGCGAGCAACCCCGACAGCCTGGCCGACGCCAGTGACAGCAGCCTGCTCGACCGCTCGCCACGCTCGCTCAAAGACGTGTGGACCCGCCTGCGTACCCAGCTGACACCCACGTCGCTGCTGTTCCGGCATGCCTTGCGCCTGCCCTTGGCGCTGTCGATCGGCTACGGCATGGTGCACCTGATCCACCCCACCCAGGGCTACTGGATCATCCTCACCACCCTGTTCGTCTGCCAGCCCAACTACGGTGCGACCCGGCGCAAGCTGGTGCAGCGCATTTTCGGCACGGCCATTGGCCTGACCGTTGGCTGGGCCTTGTTCGACCTGTTCCCCAACCCGCTTATCCAGTCGCTGTTCGCCGTAGTTGCCGGGGTGGTGTTCTTCGTCAACCGCACGACCCGCTACACCCTGGCCACGGCCGCGATCACGCTGATGGTACTGTTCTGCTTCAACCAGATCGGCGACGGCTACGGCCTGTTCCTGCCGCGCCTGTTCGATACCCTGGTGGGCAGCCTGATTGCCATCCTTGCGGTGTTCCTGTTCCTGCCTGACTGGCAGGGGCGGCGCCTGAACAAGGCGCTGGCCAATACCCTGGCCTGTGCCAGCGTGTACTTGCGCCAGATCATGCAGCAGTATGCCCACGGCAAGCGCGACGACCTGGCCTACCGCCTGGCCCGGCGCAATGCCCACAACGCCGACGCGGCGCTGTCCACCACCCTGGCCAACATGCTGATGGAGCCGGGGCATTTCCGAAAGGAGGCCGATGTCGGCTTCCGGTTCCTGGTGCTGTCGCACACCCTGCTCAGCTACCTCTCGGGGCTGGGCGCGCACCGCGATACGGCATTGCCGGCCCAGGCCCAGGAACAGTTGATCGAAGGTGCCGGGCAAAGCCTGGCCAGCAGCCTGGACGAAATCGCCAACGGCCTGGCAGCGCGGCTGCCCGTGGCCATTCACAGCGATGCCGAAGAAGCGCTGGCCAACGCCCTGGAGCAGATGCCAGATGAGCTGGATGAACATCAACGGCTGGTGCAGACACAACTGGCGCTGATCTGCCGGCAGTTGGGGCCATTGCGGACCTTGGCCGCGCACCTGATCAAGGAAGGCAACCCGGGCTGAGGCCTGACCCGGCCTTTATCCACGAAGAGGCCGGTAATGCCAGCCAAGCTCAAAAGCCATGCTGGCGCAGCAGCCGGGCATAGCTGCCATCGGCCTTCATCGCTGCGATCGCCTGCTCGAACCGCTCGACAATCCGCGCACGCTCCGGGTGCTTCAGGCTGACCAGGATATGCAGGGTGTTCTCCCCCAGCGGCGGCTCAACCAGCACCACCTCGTCACGCACCTGCTGCGGTTCACGCTGCAGGTTGTAGCGGGCAACGTACTCGTCTTCCACCGCCAGGTCTACTCGCCCTGCTGCGACCATGCGCAGTGCCGAGGAAAAGGTGCGCACCGCCACCTTGTGCAGGCGCGGATCGCCGTCGAACCCAGGGGAATAGGCGTAATCACGCACGACAGCGATGGTGTAGGGGTAAAGGTCCGACTGTTGCCGGTAGCGTATCGCCTGGCCTTTTCGCTGCAGCAAGCGGATGCGGTTGGTCAGGTATGGCGTGGAGAACTGCCCGATGCTGGCGCGCGCCTCGTTGTACCAGGCATCGATCAACACGTCGTAGCGCCCTTGCGCAACGCCCTGCAGCGCCCGCGCCCAGGGCGCCTCCTCATAGCTGCTGGCGTAGCCGGCACGGGCCAGCGCCGTGGTGACGATGCTGGTCGCCAGGCCACCGCCCGGCAGGTCTACATCGGTGAACGGGGGCCATTTGTCCGCCACCAGGCGCAGCTTGCCCTGGCCCAGGGCAGGTGTTGCCAGCAAGATTGCCAGTACTCCCAGCGCACAAAGCAGTGGCCGCATGCTTATGTCCTTTTGCCATGGAGGGCACACACTGCGGGTGAGATTACACAACCGCACTGCCGGGGGCAGCGGCCAATAGTGTCATTTTGCCTCTATTTTTGGCCTCAAGGGTAACCCAGCACGTCGCGGATCTGCCGCAGATGCTGGCTGATCCACTGTTTGTCGACCGCGCCCCAGTCACGAATTCGGTAATGCCCGGCGTGGTTGCGCGCGCCTTCCTGTTGCTCGAACTCGCAAACGATGTCCAGGTCGGCCAGCGCGGCGATGGTGTCCTGGGCGGTGCGCCGCGGCATACCGGTGGCTTCCACCAGGGCCGGCACGCTGGTCGCGGTGCGGCTGTCGATCAGCCAGGCTACGTACAGGCGCCGGTAGAAGCTGCTTTTGGTCTTGCTCACGTCCATGCTGCATGTTCCTCAGAGGTTGCCCGGCAGTTCCCGGTAGGTCAGGTAGACGCGCAGGTCGAATTCCAGTTGGTGATAATCGGGCTCCATGTGCTGGCAGAGCTGGTAGAACGCCTTGTTGTGGTCGCGCTCGCGCAAGTGCGCCAGCTCATGCACCACGATCATGCGCAAGAACTGCGGTGCGGCCTCCTTGAACAGCGAGGCGATACGGATTTCCTTCTTGGCCTTGAGCTTGCCGCCCTGCACCCGCGACACCGCGGTGTTCAGGCCGAGCGCGCGGTGGGTCAGGTCGAGCCGGCTATCGAACAACACCTTGTCCAGGCCCGGCGCACTGCGCAGGTACTGCTGGCGCAGCTCCTGGGCATAGCCGTACAGCGCCTTGTCGCTTTGCACATCATGGCGCCCGGGGTAGCGGCGCTGCAGGTACTCGCCCAGGCGGTCGCTGTCGATCATCTTGCGCACCTGCTCTTGCAGGTGCGGCGGGTAGGCTTGCAGGTAACGTAATACGGTCATGGCAGTGCATTCGGCGTAACGAATGCCGATTCTAGCCAATCATGGCGCTGGCCAGGAGAAAATCACCGGGAAGCGGGTAGCGTCCGAGGCGGTCATGGGGTGGGCCACCAGGAAACCCTGCACATACTCGCAACCATTGGCCTTGAGCCAGGCTGCCTGGGCCGGGGTTTCCACGCCCTCGGCAATGACCGTGATGCCGTAGTCGGCGCACAAGCTGATGACACTGCGCACCAAGGCGGTATCCACTGCCGTATCAGGCAAGCGTGCCACCAGGTGGCGATCCAGCTTCAGGGTATCGATCGGCAGGTCCCGCAGCATGCGCAGTGAACAGTCGCCGGCGCCAAAGTCATCCAGCGCCACCCGTACGCCCAGCTCGCGCAGGCGATGGATCTGTTTCACCGCCGCATCGATGTTGTACATCAATGAGGTCTCTGCAACCTCGACCTCCAGTTGCGCCGGGTCCAACTGGTAAAACTGGATCACCCGCTGCAGTTCTTCGACCAGCCCGGGCATGACGAACTGCGCACGGCTCAGGCTGATGCCCAGCACCAGGTCTGCGGGAAAGTGCTGGTACCAGGCATGGCGTTGGGCCGCGCCCTGGCGGTAGATCCAGCTGGCCAGCCGGTTGATCAGCCGGGCTTCCTCGAGCAGAGGAATGAACAGGCCTGGCGGCACATCGCCGACGCTCGGGTGCTGCCAGCGCAACAAGGCCTCGAAGCCGCGCAGGTGGCCATCGATGAAGCTGACCTGCGGCTGGTACACCAGAGTGAAGTCCTGTTGCTCGATGGCGGTGCGCACGCTGTCTTCGAGCATCAGCCGCGAACGCGCCCGCCCGTTGAGTTCCTGGTCGTAAAAGCGGTACTGCTGGCGCCCGGCCTGCTTGGCGGCATACATCGCCGCATCGGCTGCGCGCAGCAGGCCTTCGACATTGGCACCGCATTCCGGATAGGTGGCAATGCCGATGCTCACCCCAAGGCACACATCCAGGCCGTCCACTTCATGGCGGATGGACACCCGCTCCAGCAGCCGCTCGGCATAACGCCCAGCCTGCTCCGGGTAAGGCAGGCTGTCGAACAGCGCGGTGAATTCATCGCCGCCCATGCGCGCCAGCAAGGCCTCGCTGCCCAGGCAGTCCTTGAGTTGCTCGGCGACCCAGCGCAGCACCCGGTCACCGGCGTCATGGCCAAGGGTGTCGTTGATGCGCTTGAAGCCGTCCAGGTCCATGTACATCAGCGCCTGGGCCTTGTCCGAGCGCTCGTTGCGCAACAGAGCGCCCTCGGCCGCCTGGTAGAAACCGCGGCGGTTCAGCAGGCCGGTCAGCGGGTCGGTAACGGCCTGGTACTCCAGTTGCTGGTGCAGGTTGCGCACTGCCGACATGTCCAGCACGGTCACCACCATGGCCTGCTGGTCGGCTGGCAACGGCGCGCACGACAATGCCACCGGAACAAGCTCGCCGGCCAGCGTGCGCAGTTGCGCGTCGTGCACGCGGTAGATTTCTTGCCCCAGGTAAGCGCGGTAGAACTCCGATTCAAGCCACGGGCAGGCAGCGGGAAGCTGCACCAGGTCGAGCAGTTGGGCGCCCTGAATGTGCTGCACGGGAGCCGCCAGCAAGCGGGAAATGGCCGGGTTGGCAAAGCTGATCACGCCCTGTGCGTCCACCACCAGAATGCCTTCGGCGGCGTTCTCCAGAATCGACCCATTGAACGCCCTGGCGGCTTCCAGCTCCCGGGTCAGGCGCTGCAACATGCGCCGGTTGCGCTGCTGGTCGAGCAAGGCCTGGACTTTGGGCTTGAGAACCTTGGGGTCGAACGGTTTGAACATGTAGTCCACGGCGCCGCTGGCGTAGCCTTTGAGCACGGCCGCTTCGGACTGTTCGTTCGCGGTCAGGAAAATGATCGGTGTCAGCCGCGTACGTTGGCTGCCGCGCATCAGCCGGGCAACTTCAAAGCCGTCCATCTCCGGCATTTGCACGTCCAGCAGGACCAGGTCGACATCATGCTCCAGCAAGGTGCTGAGGGCTTCCATCCCCGAACCGGCTGTCAACACCTGCCAATCTTGCCGAGCCAGCAAAGCCCGCATGCTGATGAGGTTTTCGGGGTAATCGTCTACCACCAGAAGAACCGAACTGCCATCCAGTGGCTGAGGGTAAGCGCCATCCATGCTGCTTCTCTTGTATGTCCAACTACGACTTGCTATTGGCTCCGAGCTTAACTCTAGCTGTGGCTACGAAAGACGCAATGCAAGGCATGGCAATAAGCCATGGACGAAGAAATTAGTCGACTAACGGTAGCTGTGCAACATGACTGTGAGCCTGATGCCGGGGGCCGCCAAATCGCTCTCAAGGCCTGAATGCCAAGCAAAAAAAACCCGCATTTCTGCGGGTCTTTCTATAACGCTCAACGGTTCGATCAGTTGACCTTGGCCGCCAGCTCGCCTTTGGCATAGCGCTGGAACATGCCTTCCAGGGAGATCGGCTTGATCTTCGAGGCATTGCCTGCAGTGCCAAACGCTTCGTAACGGGCGATGCACACATCACGCATGGCCTTCACGGTTTCAGCGAAGAACTTGCGAGGGTCGAACTCGCTCGGGTGCATGGCCATGTGGCGGCGCATGGCACCGGTGGAAGCCAGGCGCAGGTCGGTGTCGATGTTGACCTTGCGCACGCCGTACTTGATGCCTTCAACGATTTCTTCAACCGGTACGCCGTAGGTTTCCTTGATCTCGCCACCGTACTGGTTGATGATCGCCAACCACTCCTGCGGTACCGACGAGGAGCCGTGCATCACCAGGTGGGTATTGGGGATGCGCTTGTGGATTTCCTTGATACGCTCGATGGCCAGGATGTCACCGGTTGGCGGCTTGGTGAACTTGTAGGCACCGTGGCTGGTACCAATGGCGATGGCCAATGCATCGACCTGGGTCTTCTTGACGAAGTCAGCGGCTTCTTCCGGGTCGGTCAGCATCTGGCTGTGGTCCAGAACACCTTCGGCACCGATACCGTCTTCTTCACCGGCCATGCCGGTTTCCAGCGAACCCAGGCAGCCCAGCTCGCCTTCTACCGAAACGCCACAGGCGTGCGCCATGGCCACGGTCTGCTGGGTGACACGCACGTTGTATTCGTAGTCGGTCGGGGTCTTGCCGTCTTCGCCCAGCGAGCCGTCCATCATGACCGAGCTGAAGCCCAGCTGGATCGAGCGCTGGCAGACATCAGGGCTGGTGCCATGGTCCTGGTGCATGCACACCGGAATGTGCGGGAATTCTTCGATGGCAGCCAGGATCAGGTGGCGCAGGAACGGGGCGCCGGCGTATTTGCGGGCACCGGCCGAGGCCTGCACGATCACCGGGGAGTCGGTCTTGTCGGCCGCTTCCATGATGGCGCGCATCTGCTCGAGGTTGTTGACGTTGAAAGCTGGTACGCCGTAACCGAACTCGGCGGCGTGGTCCAGCATCTGGCGCATGCTAATGAGTGCCATTGTGTATCTCTCTCCCGACAAGCGTCGTATGTTTCGTGCAAGCCTGCCGCAGGGGCGGTTGCTGTTCAAGTAGTGTGGGCCGCCATTGCGGCCCGGCCAGTCACGGTGCCTTGCAGCCCCGCCCAATCAGATCGTTGGTTGCCACCCAGTACACCAGGCCTTCTTCGCCCTTGGTGTGGAAGGCCAGCATGCCATCGCTGTACAGCGCGCCCGAGGCACCTGGTTCGGCCTTGAGCCGGTAGACCTGGTCACCGCCGCCCAGGCGCACGTCGACCTGGTCACGCTGGGCATCGGCGAAGCGCCACAGCACCTCGGCCTGGGTATCGCAGACCCAGCGGGTCCAGTTGTCTGCCGGGGCGGGTTGCGCCGGCTGCAGCAGTGAGCAGCCTGCCAATGTCGCCAGGACCGTCACGGCCAAAAGCGCTTTCATTCAGTTTCCTCGATTTGGGGCTGCTTTGCAGCCCTTCGTGGGCTTGCCCGCTCCCACAGGTCAAGCGCGGTACCTGTGGGAGCGGGCAAGCCCGCGAAGGGCGCACGGCGGCCCCTTTCCAAGACCACAAATCAGCCTTCAGGTTGCCTGTTACCCGATCAAGGGCAACCCGGCGCCTTGCGCTGGTGGTCTTCGTCGTACTTTTCCAGGCCTTCCGGGCCCACACGCTTGCTGATCACCGGCACGGTCTCGGCCTGCCACTCGGACTGGTAGCAGCCGCCCTTGGGCGGCTGCGCCGGGTCGTCAGGCGAAGCCGGGCTGCCGGAGCACGCGCTCAGCAGACCCGCCAGCACCATCACAGGCAATTGCTTGACCATCAGGCCACTCCCTTTGCCAGGCGCCGAAGTCATCAGGCCTTGGCCCGCTCTTCCAGGATTGCCACGGCTGGCAGGACCTTGCCCTCGACGAACTCGAGGAACGCGCCGCCACCG
Source organism: Pseudomonas juntendi (assembly GCF_009932375.1). Classification (GTDB taxonomy): domain Bacteria; phylum Pseudomonadota; class Gammaproteobacteria; order Pseudomonadales; family Pseudomonadaceae; genus Aquipseudomonas; species Aquipseudomonas juntendi. The sequence continues at coordinate 42,880 of NZ_BLJG01000101.1, read as the reverse complement.
GTAGAAATGTAGGAGATTTCCTTGCTAACGCCATATTTGTCGATGGCCGCCAGGGTGTCACCGCCACCGGCGATGGAGAACGCGTCGCTGTCGGCGATGGCCTTGGCCAGCACCTGGGTACCCTTGCCGAACTGGTCGAACTCGAACACGCCGACCGGGCCGTTCCACAGGATGGTCTTCGACGACTTCAGCAACTCGGCGAACTGGGCTGCGGTTTGCGGGCCGATGTCCAGGATCATGTCGTCGGCGGCAACATCGGCGATGGCCTTGACGGTGGCTTCGGCATCTTCGGCGAACGCCTTGGCGACCACCACGTCAACCGGCAGCGGCACATTGACCTTGGCAGCGATGGCCTTGGCCGTGTCGACCAGGTCCGGCTCGTACAGCGACTTGCCGACAGGGTGGCCGGCAGCGGCCAGGAAGGTATTGGCAATGCCACCACCGACGATCAGCTGGTCGCAGACCGCGCTCAGGCTGTTCAGCACGTCCAGCTTGGTGGAAACCTTGGAGCCGGCGACGATAGCCGCCATCGGCTTGGCCGGCGCCTTCAGGGCTTTGCCCAGGGCATCCAGCTCGGCAGCCAGCAGCGGGCCTGCAGCTGCAACCTTGGCGAACTTGGCCACACCGTGGGTCGAGCCCTCGGCGCGGTGCGCGGTGCCGAACGCGTCCATGACAAACACGTCGCACAGCGCAGCGTACTGCTGGGCCAGCTCGTCGGCGTTCTTCTTCTCGCCCTTGTTGAAGCGCACGTTCTCGAACAGCACCAGCTCACCGGCCTGCACCGCGACGCCGCCCAGGTAGTCGGCAACCAGCGGCACCTCGCGGCCCAGGGCCTTGCACAGGTACTCGGCAACCGGCTTGAGGCTGTTTTCGGCAGAGAACTCGCCTTCGGTCGGGCGGCCCAGGTGCGAGCAGACCATTACCGCCGCGCCCTTCTCCAGGGCCAGCTTGATGGTCGGCAGCGCTGCCAGGATGCGCGCGTCGCTGGTTACCACACCGTCCTTCACAGGCACGTTGAGGTCTTCGCGGATCAGTACGCGCTTACCTTGCAGGTCGAGGTCGGTCATCTTCAACACGGTCATGAATGCAGTCCTTCAGGGCTGTTTATTGCGGGTTGGGTGAACGACGTGCAGATAGTGTTCGGCAACGTCGAGCATACGGTTGGCGAACCCCCATTCGTTATCGAACCAGGCCAGCAGGTTGACCAGGCGGGGCCCGGCAACACGCGTCTGGCTGGCATCGACGATCGCCGAATGCGGGTCATGGTTGAAATCACAGCTGGCATGCGGCAGCTCGGTGTAGGCCAGCAAGCCTTTCAGCGGGCCGGCCAGCGCGGCCTCGCGCAGCACCCGGTTGACCTCGGCGGCACTGGTGTCGCGGGCGGTCTGCAGGGTGATGTCCAGGCAAGACACGTTGACGGTCGGCACGCGTACCGCTTTGGCCTGGATTCGCCCGGCAAGTTCCGGAAGCAGGCGCTCGATACCGCGCGCCAGACCAGTGGACACCGGTATCACCGACTGGAAGGCCGAACGGGTGCGGCGCAAGTCTTCGTGGTGATAGGCGTCGATCACCGGCTGGTCGTTCATCGCCGAGTGGATGGTAGTGATCTGCACGTACTCGATGCCGAACGCCTGGTCCAGCACACGCAACAGGGGCACGCCGCAGTTGGTGGTGCAGGAGGCATTGGAAACCAGCCGCTCCTGGCCGGTCAGGCAAGCCTGGTTGATGCCATAGACCACGGTGGCATCGACATCGGCCTCGCTGGCCATGGGCTGGGAGAACAGCACGCGCGGGGCACCGGCATCGAGGAAGCGCTGGCCGTCGGCGCGGGTGTTGTAGGCACCGGAGCACTCCAGCACCAGGTCGATACCCAGGGCAGCCCAATCGATGCCTTCGGGGGTGGCGCTGCGCATGACTTTCACGCAGTCGCCATTGATATGCAGGCAGTCGCCGTCGACCTTCACCTGGCCAGGGAAGCGGCCGTGGGTGGAGTCGAAGCGAGTCAGGTACTCCAGGCTGGCCTGGTCGGCCAGGTCATTCAGCGCAACGATCTCGAAACCGGCCTTCGCCCCCCGCTCGAACAGCGCGCGCAGGACACAGCGGCCGATACGGCCATAACCGTTGAGTGCAACTTTGTAGGGACGCAGGTGGGGCATTCGTTGGCTCGCTAACGCATGATGGCGGTTGGGGCCGCGTGGCGGCCCATCGCGACGCAAGGCCGCTCCCACAGGGTGCGGCATGCGCAGTACCCTGTAGGAGCGGCCTTGTGTCGCGATGGAGGGCAGAGCCCTCCCCTTGCACGACCTGGAGGGCGTCACTGCCCTCCCGGGTTACATCAGTCTTCCAGCAGCTCTTCGGCAGTACCGAGGATGTTCTCCAGGGTGAAGCCGAACTCCTCGAACAGGGCCGAAGCCGGCGCCGACTCACCGTAGGTGGTCATGCCGATCACGCGGCCTTCCAGGCCGACGTACTTGTACCAGAAGTCGGCGTGGGCGGCTTCGATGGCGATGCGCGCGCCCACTTCCAGCGGCAGCACGGACTGCTTGTAGGCAGCATCCTGGGCATCGAACACGCTGGTGCACGGCATGGAAACCACGCGCACCTTGCGCCCCTGCTCGGTCAGCTTGTCAAAGGCCTGAACCGCCAGGCCCACTTCCGAACCGGTGGCGATCAGGATCAGCTCAGGCTCGCCTGCACAGTCCTTGAGCACATAGCCACCACGGCTGATGTCGGCGATCTGCTGCGCGCTGCGCGCCTGGTGCTGCAGGTTCTGGCGCGAGAAGATCAGCGCCGAAGGGCCGTCCTTGCGCTCCAGGGCGTTTTTCCAGGACACAGCGGATTCAACGGCGTCAGCCGGGCGCCAGGTGTCCAGGTTCGGCGTGCTGCGCAGGCTGGTCAGCTGCTCGATCGGCTGGTGGGTAGGGCCGTCTTCGCCCAGGCCGATGGAGTCGTGGGTATACACATGGATCACACGCTGCTTCATCAGCGCCGACATGCGCACGGCGTTGCGGGCGTATTCCATGAACATCAGGAAGGTCGCGCCGTAAGGCACCAGGCCGCCGTGCAGGGCAACACCGTTCATGATGGCGGTCATGCCGAACTCGCGTACGCCATAGAACACGTAGTTGCCGCTGGCGTCATTGGCCTCGACGCCCTTGCAGCCCTTCCACAGGGTCAGGTTGGAGCCGGCCAGGTCGGCCGAACCGCCGAGGAACTCGGGCAGCAGCGGGCCGAAGGCGTTCAGGGCGTTCTGGCTGGCCTTGCGGCTGGCAATGGTTTCACCCTTGGCAGCCACTTCTTCGATGTAGGCCTGGGCCTTGGCACTGAAGTCGGCCGGCAGTTCGCCGCGGGTACGGCGCTTGAACTCGGCAGCCAGCTCCGGGTAAGCCTTGGCGTAGGCGTCGAAGCGCTGGTTCCACTCGGCTTCGACCTGGGCACCGGCAGCCTTGGCATCCCACTCGGCATAGATGTCGGCCGGGATTTCGAACGGGCCGTAGTTCCAGTTCAGGGCCTGGCGGGTCAGGGCGATTTCGTCGTTGCCCAGCGGTGCGCCGTGGCAGTCTTCCTTGCCCTGCTTGTTCGGCGAACCGAAACCGATGGTGGTCTTGCAGCAGATCAGGGTCGGGCGTTCGCTCTTGCGGGCGGTCTCGATGGCGGTCTTGATCTCGTCGGCGTCATGGCCGTCGACGTTGCGGATCACCTGCCAGTTGTAGGCTTCGAAGCGCGCAGGGGTGTTGTCGGTGAACCAGCCGTGCACTTCGCCGTCGATGGAGATGCCGTTGTCGTCGTAGAAGGCGACCAGCTTGTTCAGGCCCAGGGTGCCGGCCAGCGAGGCGACTTCGTGGGAGATGCCTTCCATCATGCAGCCGTCGCCCAGGAACACATAAGTGTTGTGGTCGACGATGGTGTGGCCGTCACGGTTGAACTGGGCAGCCAGCACTTTTTCTGCCAGGGCGAAGCCCACGGCGTTGGCGATACCCTGGCCGAGCGGGCCGGTGGTGGTCTCCACGCCCGGGGTGTAGCCGTATTCCGGGTGGCCCGGGGTGCGGCTGTGCAACTGACGGAAGGCCTTGAGGTCGTCGATCGACAGGTCGTAGCCGGTCAGGTGCAGCAGCGAGTAGATCAGCATCGAGCCGTGGCCGTTGGACAGCACGAAGCGGTCGCGGTCGGCGAAGTGCGGGTTGCTCGGGTTGTGTTTCAGGTAGTCACGCCACAGTACTTCGGCGATATCCGCCATGCCCATGGGGGCACCTGGGTGGCCGCTATTAGCCTTTTGCACGGCATCCATGCTGAGGGCGCGAATGGCGTTGGCACGTTCACGACGGCTGGGCATCGCTGGTCTCCTGGGGGGCTTGTAGAGGTGGTGTCACGAAAAAGACGACCATTTTCGCCCACTGGGGGGCTTGGGGCAAACATTTAAGCGCCAAGCGGCCAGCTTTAAGCTTCAAGAAAGAAGCAGGGGCCGAGCCGGACTGCTCTGGAGCCTGTAGCCTGCAGTTTGAAGGCTGCAACTCATCGCCAATATCAAAACTTTTTGATATTGGCCTTGCTAGGGCACCAATGCCTGACTAGACTGCCCGCCCATGAACCTCCGTGTGCAATCGATCCCCGAGCAATGCGAAACATTGGCCGCCCTGTGCAAGGCCAGTGGCGACGCCTTGCGCCTGAACGTGCTGCGAGCCCTGGCCAACGACTCGTTCGGTGTACTGGAGCTGGCCCAGATCTTCGGCATCGGGCAGTCGGGCATGAGCCACCACCTCAAGGTGCTGGCCCAGGCAGAGCTGGTCGCCACCCGCCGTGAAGGCAATGCCATCTTCTACCGCCGCGCCCTGCCCGACAGCCTGCGCCTGGGTGGCCGGCTGCACGCGGCGCTGCTGGAAGAGGTGGATGCCCTGGCCCTGCCGGCCGATGTGCAGACGCGCATCGCGCAGGTCCAGCAACGCCGCGCGGTCACCAGCCAGGACTTCTTCCTGCGCGTGGAAGAAAAGTTCCGCGCCCAGCAAGACCTGATCGCCGGCCTGCCGCAGTACCGCGAGAGCCTGCTGGCGCTGCTCGACAAGCTGCATTTCGACCCGGCGGCCAGTGCCCTGGAAGTCGGCCCCGGCGACGGTGGTTTTCTACCCGACCTGGCCAGGCGCTTTGCCCACGTCACTGCACTGGACAACAGCGCGACCATGCTCGAACTGGCGCGCCAGGTGTGCCAGCGCGAGGGGCTCGACAATGTGACCCTGCAGTTGGCCGATGCACTGGGTGCCACGGATGTGGCCGCCGACTGCGTTGTGCTGAACATGGTACTGCACCATTTCAGCGACCCGGCCCTGGCCTTGCGCCAGCTGGCCAAACGGGTGAAGGCAGGCGGCAGCCTGCTGGTCACCGAGTTGTGCAGCCATGACCAGGGGTGGGCCCGCGAAGCCTGCGGCGACCTGTGGCTTGGCTTTGAACAGGACGACCTGGCCCGCTGGGCCAACGCGGCCGGGCTGGCCCATGCGGACAGCCTGTACGTGGGCTTGCGCAACGGCTTCCAGATCCAGGTCCGGCACTTCCAGCGCACGGCTGGCGACATACACCATCGGTAAATTTCAGGAACCTTCGAGATGAGCGAATACTCCCTTTTCACCTCCGAGTCCGTGTCCGAAGGGCATCCGGACAAGATCGCCGACCAGATTTCGGACGCAGTCCTCGATGCCATCATCGCCCAGGATAAATACGCCCGCGTAGCGTGTGAAACACTGGTCAAGACCGGTGTCGCCATCATCGCCGGCGAGGTCACCACCTCGGCCTGGGTCGACCTGGAAGACCTGGTGCGCAAAGTCATCATCGATATCGGCTACAACAGCTCCGACGTCGGCTTCGACGGCGCCACCTGCGCCGTGATGAACATCATCGGCAAGCAGTCGGTAGACATCGCCCAGGGCGTCGACCGCTCCAAGCCGGAAGACCAGGGCGCCGGCGACCAGGGCCTGATGTTCGGTTATGCCAGCAACGAAACCGAAGTGCTGATGCCGGCGCCTATCTGCTTCTCGCACCGCCTGGTCGAGCGCCAGGCCGAAGCACGCAAGTCCGGCCTGCTGCCATGGCTGCGCCCGGATGCCAAGTCGCAGGTCACCTGCCGCTATGAAAACGGCAAGGTCGTAGGCATCGACGCAGTGGTACTGTCGACCCAGCACAACCCTGAGGTTTCGCAGAAAGACCTGCAAGAAGCGGTGATGGAGCTGATCGTCAAGCACACCCTGCCTGCCGAACTGCTGCACAAAGGTACCCAGTACCACATCAACCCGACCGGCAACTTCATCATCGGTGGCCCGGTGGGCGACTGCGGCCTGACCGGCCGCAAGATCATCGTCGACTCCTACGGCGGCATGGCGCGTCACGGTGGTGGTGCGTTCTCCGGCAAGGACCCGTCCAAGGTCGACCGCTCCGCCGCCTACGCCGGCCGCTACGTGGCCAAGAACATCGTCGCCGCCGGCCTGGCCGAGCGTTGCGAGATCCAGGTGTCGTACGCCATTGGCGTGGCCCAGCCGACCTCCATCTCGATCAACACCTTCGGTACCGGCAAGGTCTCCGACGAGAAGATCATCCAGCTGGTGCGCGAGTGCTTCGACCTGCGCCCGTACGCGATCACCACCATGCTCGACCTGCTGCACCCGATGTACCAGGAAACCGCTGCCTACGGCCACTTCGGCCGTACCCCGCAGCAGAAGACTGTCGGCGACGACACCTTCACCACCTTCACCTGGGAGCGTACCGACCGCGCCCAGTCGCTGCGTGACGCTGCTGGCCTGTAAGTTTTCCTGCAGCGCTGGACGAAAGCCCCTGCCGAGCGATCGGCAGGGGCTTTTTCATGACATATCGACTCACAATCGCTTACCGGCAATGCCTGCCAGCTTGCCTACGCTGAGGGGCCAACCCGCCATGCAAGGATGCAGGCCATGCCGCTCATGCTGTTCATCACCCTGCTCGGGGTGCTCGCCGCGCCACTGGCGCACGCCAGCTCATGCCCCGGCTGGAACCCCCAGCAAGTCGCCAGCGAGGTTGCCCAACTGCGAAAAACCCTTGGCAGTTGGGACGACCACTACCATCGCCAAGGCATTGCCTTGGTACCTGATGAGCTTTATGACCAGAGCCGCCAACGCCTCGCGCAGTTGCAGCAGTGCTTCGGCCTGGCCGGTGGCCCTGCGCCCCTGGCCAACGCGGGCGGCCCGGTACCCCACCCCATTCCCCACACTGGCATCGACAAGCTGCACGACCGCCACGCTGTGCAGCGCTGGCTGGCCGGCAAGGCCGATGTCTGGGTCCAGCCCAAGGTCGATGGCGTGGCGGTGTCGCTCATTTACCGAGAGGGCCGCCTGGTGCAGCTGATCAGCCGGGGCAACGGCGCCCAAGGGCACGACTGGAGCCGCCACATCCCCCAGCTGGGTAGCATCACCCGCCAGCTGCCGCAGGCCATGGACCTGCAGTTGCAGGGTGAGCTGTACCTGCGCTTGAACGCTCATGTTCAGGCCCAGGCGGGCGGCGCCAAGGCGCGCGATACCGTGGCCGGGTTACTCGCCCGCAAGCGCCTGAGCAGCGAACAAGGCGAGGCGGTGGGCCTGTTCGTCTGGGACTGGCCGCAAGGCCCCGAGCAACAGGCCGAACGCCTCGCGCAGCTGGCACAGCTGGGCTTTGCCGACAGCCAGCGCTACAGCGTTGCCATCAATACGCTGGATGAGGCGGCCCAATGGCGTGAACACTGGTACCACGCTGCCCTGCCCTTCGCCAGCGATGGTGTGGTGCTGCGCCAGGGTAGCCGGCCACCCGCTGAACGGTGGCAGGCCAAGGCACCGTACTGGCTCGCCGCCTGGAAGTACCCGTACATGCAAGCATTGGCCGAAGTTCGCGACGTGCGCTTTCGGGTCGGTCGTACCGGGCGGGTCACGCCCGTGCTGCACCTGCTGCCGGTAACCCTCGACAACCGACGGGTCACGCAAGTGAGCATGGGTTCGCTGGCGCGCTGGCACAGCCTGGACATTCGCCCTGGGGACCAGGTGGCGGTGAGCCTGGCCGGGCTGACCATTCCGCGCCTGGAGCAGGTGGTACACCGCGCTGTCGAGCGCGTGCCGGTAGCGGTACCGGCAGCTGGCCAGTATCACGCCCACAGTTGCTGGCAGGCCAGCGTGGGCTGTGAAGAACAGTTCATTGCCCGCCTGGCGTGGCTGAGCGGCAAGCACGGCCTGGCCCTGCCGCGCACCGGGCCGGGCACCTGGCGCCGGCTGGTCGCAGCCGGGCTGGCAACCTCGCTCACTGACTGGCTGCAACTGGATGCCACACGCCTGAGCGAGGTTGCAGGAATCAGTGCGCGAACGGCAGCCCAGTTGCGCAGCAGTTTCGACGACGCCCGCACCCGGTCGTTTGACCAGTGGCTGCGGGGGCTGGGCGCTCCCCTACCCAATGGCATGCAGATTACTGGCGACTGGCAAGCACTGGCGGCCCGCACGGCTGACACTTGGCAGGTATTACCCGGCATTGGCGAAAAGCGCGCACGACAACTGATGGATTTTTTTGCAGCCGCCGAGGTTCGAGCCATAGCAACGCAGCTGGGCGAGCACGGTATCGAAGGCTTTGAGCGCCCTAAGCAATGATTTTTTACCAATTAGCCTGTAGGAAATTCCTGAGATTCAAGCGGAAATACCCGGCAAGGGTTTCTAAAAGGACAAAACCAAGGCAGGATTTCACCCTAATTTTTTGCTGCCCCGCCCCGTCCAGGAGGCTTTTCATGAAACGTATTTCCACCCTTTTCCTGCTCGCGACCATTGCGGCGGCCGCAGGCACCGCCCAGGCTGCCCAGCCGGATGCCGGCCTGACTGGCTGCGCCGCCAAGCGCAGCGCCATCGAGAACCAGCTGAAGATTGCCCGTGACCACGGCAACAGCGACCAGGTCGCAGACCTGGAAGCAGCGCTGCGCGGGGTCGACAACTGCACCGACGCCAGCCTGCGCAAGGAACGCGAGCAAAAGGTGCTCGACGCCCGTCATGAAGTGGCGCAGCGCGAAAAAGACCTGAAGAAGGCCGAGAAAAAGGGCGACGCCGAGAAGATCAACAAGCGCAAGGACAAACTCGCCGAGTCGCGCAAAGAGCTGCAGGAAGCAGTAGACGATCTCGACCGCTGAGGTATCTGACTTGCAAGTGCGGTCTTTGTGGGAGCGGCCTTGTGTCGCGCCCACAGAAGCATGTGCAAGCCTCAGGTTTGTGCAAACAGCACAGCCATCAATGATTGCGAAACTCGCTATGGCAGGCCTTGCAGGCCGCCTCGACCTTGTCCATCGGCGCTTTCAGTTGCGCAGGGTCCAGCGGCTGCGTGCGGGTCACATCGACCAGTTCGCCGGTCACGCCTTCCAGCTGCCGGGCCAGCTCATGGAAGCGCGCCTGGCGCTCCCACACTGCGGCACGGGCACTGCTGTCACCGCCATCGCGTACCTGCGGGAAGTGCTGCCACGGCTGGTGCGAGAGGTTGTCCAGTTGCAGCGCACCGCCGGCAAACTTCACCCCGTCGAACGGCAACCGGCCACGCAACATGCCGCCCAGGTCTTCGCTGGTCTTGAGCATGTCCTTGAAGATGACCTTGCGCTTGCCCAGCGGCGAGTTGGGGTCAACCCGCTCGCAACCACTCAAGGCTGCACCCAGGGCCACTGCTGCCAGCACTACAACGGTCAATCGCTTCAACATGACGCTCACTTCGGCCTGCGAAAAGGGGCGGCCAGTATCGCTGCCCCGCAGCCAAACACCAATAGCCACATAAAAAACAGGGGCGAATCTTCATGTTCACCCACCACAGGAATGCACACATGAAATCTGCCCTGCGCCACCTGGCCTGGACATTCCCGGTACTGGCCCTGCTGGCTGGCTGCAATGGCGGCGAGAGCGCCAAGCCCGAGCCGCATGCGGTAGCCACCTACGCCCCCGCCACCTGGAAAGACCTGCCCGCAGTCAGTGACGAAGACTTGCTGGCCGGGTTCTACGCCTGGCGCAGCGGTTGCGAAAAACTCAAGCGCGACCCGGTCTGGGCCGCGACCTGCGAAGCGGCGGGTAGCGCCCAGGCCAGTGCCGCGCAGGTGCGCACCTTCCTGGAGCAGAACCTGGAGGTCTACGGCCTGCGCTCGGCCGAGAACAACGCCAACGGCCTGATCACCGGCTACTACGAACCGGTCTACCCCGGCAGCCTGAGCCCATCGAAAACCAACCATGTGGCGGTTTACGGCGTGCCCGAGGACATGATTGTCGTCGACCTGGCCAGCGTGTACCCCGAACTCAAGGGCAAGCGCTTGCGTGGCCGCCTCGAGGGTCGGGTGCTCAAGCCTTACGACACCGCCGAGGTGATCAACCGTGACGGCGTGAAAGCCCCCGTGCTGGCCTGGCTGAGCGACCCGATGGACCTGCAGTTCCTGCAGATCCAGGGCTCAGGCCGAATCCAGCTGGAAGATGGCCGCCAGCTGCGCCTGGGCTATGCCGATCAGAACGGCCACCCCTACCGGCCGATCGGTCGCTGGCTGGTCGAGCAGGGCCAGTTGAAAAAGGACGAGGTGAGCATGGGCGCCATCCATGCCTGGGCCCAGGCGAACCCCCAGCGCGTCGCGGAGTTGCTTGCCAGCAACCCAAGCTACGTGTTCTTCAGCACCCGCCCGGACAGTAACGAGGGCCCGCGCGGTTCGCTGAACGTACCGCTGACCCCAGGCTACAGCGTGGCCATCGACCGCAAGGTGATCCCTCTGGGTAGCCTGTTGTGGTTGTCCACCACGCGCCCCGACGGCTCGCCGGTGGTGCGCCCGGTTGGCGCCCAGGACACGGGCGGCGCCATTGCTGGCGAAGTGCGTGCCGACCTGTTCTGGGGTACCGGGCCCGAGGCCGGCGAGTTGGCGGGGAACATGAAGCAGCAAGGGCAGATCTGGATGCTCTGGCCCAAGGGCCAGCCGCTGCCAGAGGTGCCCAAGGTTCCTTGACGTTGCGCGGGCCCTGCGAGGGCGGCTTCAGCCGCGCCACAGGGCCCACGCAGGCCTTCAGATGGAAACCACGAAGAACGCCACGATGATCGCCAGCCCGGCCAGCCATACCAGCGAGCGCAAGGCAGCCCAGTCGGCCAGGTAGCAAATGATGTAGAGCAGCCGGCTGGTGATGTACATCACCCCCAGAACATCCTGGGTCACCTGCTCGGCATTGCCGACAATGTCTGCCACCAGCACGGCTGCGGCGAACGCCGGAAATGCCTCGTAGCTGTTCTGCTGCGCAGCATGCGCGCGGCGTGGCAGCCCGGACAGCGTATCGAGGAAGGCACGCGGGTCATGGTTGTCCCGCATGCCAAAGCGGCCACTGCTGACCTTGGCGATCAAGGCACACAGCGGCGGCAGGAACAGCGCGATCAGGATGCACCACAAAGCGACGGTCATAGGCAGGACTCCTTGTTCAGTCTTCAGGTCAGAGCTTCATTACCAGCATGCCGGCCAGCACCAGCCCGCAAGCTAGGAGTCTTGGGCCGCCAAAAGGTTCTTTGAGGTAGCGCATACCCAGTAACACCACCAGCACCACGCTCAATTCCCGCAATGCCGCAGCCTCGGCCACAGAGCCCAGGTGCATGGCCCACAGCACCAGCGCGTAGCTGAACAGCACACAGAACCCTACCGCCAGCCCCAGGCGCCACTGGCTGCGCCAGAACGCTACGAAGGGCGCACGCCGCGCCACACTGGCCAGTAGCGGGAATGGCCAGGCACTGAGCAGGGTCAGCCACACCAGGTAATCCCACGGCTTGCCCCACAGGCGCACGGCCTGCCCGTCGAACCAGGTGTAGCAACCGATGCACAGGCCGATCAGGGCCACCACCGGTAGCATCGCCCAGGGCAGCCGGTCACCGCCGCCGCCCTGCCACAGCAGGCAGGCCATGCCGCACGGAATCAGCAGGATCCCGATGATCTGCTGCTGGCTCAGCGACTCCCCGGCAAACGCCAGGGTCAAGCCCAGCACCACCAGCGGCGACAACCCGCGCATCAGAGGGTAGACCAGGCCCAGGTCACCCACCCGGTAGGCCTGGATCAGCAGGTAGCGGTACAGCTGCTCGGCCAGCGCCGAAGCCAGCAGCCACGGCCAGATACTGGCCGGTGGCAGTTGCACGAACGGCAGCGCCAGCACGGCGAAGGCCAAGGCCACGGTGTCCATGCTGGCAATGACCAGCAGCCGCTCGCCGCTGAATTTGATCAGGGTGTTCCAGGTCGCGTGCAGCAGCGCGGCGACCAGCACCAAGGATGTTGCCAGCACGTCTTGTTTTCCTTATGGCTTTCGTGGCTGTGAATATAGAGCGTTAGCGGGCCATTGTGCGGCCAATCGCCGGCCCCAGAATGGGAACGTTCGCAACGAATTCGGTCAAAGGCTGTGTCCCGAACCCCTCGCCAGGTCATCAAAGAACTGCCCGAGCCATTCGGGTTACGACTTGGAAGCCACTGTTACAGGATTCGGGATGCTTGAATTAGTTGCCGCGTTTATCTGCCTGACCACCCTCCTCACCTATGTGAACTACCGTTTCATCGGCCTGCCGCCCGCCATCGGCGTGATGGTCACGGCGCTGTTGTTTTCCCTGATGCTGCAAGGCCTGAGCCTGATCGGCTTCCCTGGCCTGGAAGAGCGCGTCGAAGGCCTGATGAACCAGATCGACTTCAATGACCTGCTGATGCACTGGATGCTGGCATTTCTGCTGTTTGCCGGCGCCCTGCACGTCAACCTCACCGACCTGCGCAGCTACCGCTGGCCGATTGGGCTACTGGCGACCGTGGGCGTGCTGATTGCCACCGTGGTCATCGGCTACCTGTCGCATTGGGTCTTTGCCATGTTCGGCTGGCAGGTTCCGCTGATCTACTGCCTGCTGTTCGGTGCACTGATTTCACCGACCGACCCGATTGCCGTGCTCGGTGCGCTGCGTACCGCCAATGCGCCGAAACCCTTGAAGACCACCATCGTCGGCGAGTCGTTGTTCAACGACGGTACCGCCGTGGTGGTGTTCACCGTGTTGCTGGGCATCATCCAGCTGGGCGAAACCCCAAGCATCAGCGACACGGCGGTGCTGTTCGTCCGCGAGGCCATTGGCGGTGTGCTCTTCGGCGGCCTGATCGGCTACGCCACCTACCGCATGATCAAGAGCGTGGAGCAGTACCAGGTCGAGGTCATGCTGACCCTGGCACTGGTGATCGGCGGCTCGGCGATGTGCTACGAGCTGCACGTGTCGGCGCCGATCGCCATGGTGGTGGCGGGCCTGATCATCGGCAACCTGGGGCGCAACCTGGCCATGAACGACATGACCCGCCGCTACATGGACGGTTTCTGGGAGCTGATCGATGACATGCTCAATGCGCTGCTGTTCGCCCTGATCGGCCTGGAGCTGTTGCTGCTGCCGTTCAACTGGATGCACCTGGCCGCTGGCGGCGTGCTGGCGCTGGCGGTGCTGCTTTCGCGGTTGCTGACCGTGGCCCCGGCCATCGTGCTGTTGCGGCGCTGGCGGCCGGTGCCCAAAGGCACGGTGCGGGTACTGACCTGGGGGGGCTTGCGTGGCGGGGTCTCGGTGGCCCTGGCGCTGTCGCTGCCCTTGGGCGATGAGCGCGACCTGCTGCTGTCGATTACCTACATCGTGGTGCTGTCGTCGATCCTGGTGCAGGGCTTGAGCATCGGCCGGGTGGTGCGCAAGGTCAGCGCCCAGCCTTGAGAATGCCGGGGCCGCTCTGCGGCCCATCGCCGGCAAGCCGTCTTCACCCAGGTTGACGAAGACCATCTTGTCGACGGTCAGGATGCTCTTGCGGGTGATCTTGTTGCGTACCTCGCATTTGAGGGTGATCGAGGTGCGGCCGAACTCCGTCGCGGTGATGCCCAGCTCGATGATGTCGCCCTGGCGCGAGGCACTGACGAAATTGATTTCCGACATGTACTTGGTCACCACGCGCTGGTTGCCCAGCTGTACGATGGCGTAGATCGCCGCCTCTTCGTCGATCCAGCGCAACAGGCTGCCACCGAACAGGGTGCCATTGGGGTTGAGGTCTTCGGGTTTAACCCACTTGCGGGTGTGAAAGTTCATCAGTACTCCTGACCTGCTTGGCTAACGTGCGCCCATGATGGCAGAGCAGCTGCGATCGCTCCATTGCACATCGACTATCGTCGCGATTAATCGACAGAAAACCTTGGGCAACCCGGCAGGCACAGCTATAATCTGCGCCGCTTCACATGGTTGCCCACAGCGGTGCCATGCCCGCCACCTGTCCGAGGGGCGCTGCAGCAGGCTAGGCCTGTCAGGCTCGGATGGGGCGTTGCTCGCTCTCGCGGGCGCTTAACGCACAACGGCGCCCATTCGCACACTACGAATGGAGGCTCTCATGAGCGCTGCAAACATGCCTGCTGGTTTTACCGATTTCAAAGTCGCCGACATCTCCCTGGCCGCCTGGGGCCGTCGCGAAACCATCATCGCCGAATCGGAAATGCCTGCGCTGATGGGCCTGCGTCGCAAGTACCTGGCCGAGCAACCGCTCAAGGGTGCGAAGATTTTGGGCTGCATCCACATGACCATCCAGACCGCCGTGCTGATCGAAACCCTGGTAGCCCTGGGTGCCGAAGTGCGCTGGTCGTCCTGCAACATCTTCTCCACCCAGGACCAGGCCGCCGCCTCCATCGCCGCTGCCGGTATCCCGGTGTTCGCCTGGAAAGGTGAAACCGAAGAAGAGTACGAGTGGTGCCTGGAGCAGACCATCCTCAAGGATGGCCAGCCATGGGACGCCAACATGATCCTCGACGACGGTGGCGACCTGACCGAACTGCTGCACAAGAAGTACCCGCAGGTACTGGACCGCGTGCACGGCGTGACCGAAGAAACCACCACTGGCGTGCACCGCCTGCTGGACATGCTGGCCAAGGGCGAGCTGAAAGTCCCGGCAATCAACGTCAACGACTCGGTCACCAAGAGCAAGAACGACAACAAGTATGGCTGCCGTCACAGCCTGAACGACGCCATCAAGCGTGGTACCGACCACCTGCTGTCGGGCAAGCAGGCGCTGGTGATCGGCTACGGCGACGTGGGCAAGGGTTCGGCGCAGTCGCTGCGCCAGGAAGGCATGATCGTCAAGGTCACCGAAGTCGACCCGATCTGCGCCATGCAGGCCTGCATGGACGGCTTCGAGGTGGTATCGCCGTTCATCGACGGTATCAACGACGGCAGCGAAGCCAGCATCGATAAAGCCCTGCTGGGCAAGATCGACCTGATCGTGACCACCACCGGCAACGTCAATGTCTGCGATGCCAACATGCTCAAGGCCCTGAAGAAGCGTGCCGTGGTGTGCAACATCGGCCACTTCGACAACGAGATCGACACGGCCTTCATGCGCAAGAACTGGGCCTGGGAAGAGGTCAAGCCGCAGGTGCACAAGATCCACCGCACCGGTGCCGGCAGCTTCGACCCGCAAAACGACGACTACCTGATCCTGCTGGCCGAAGGCCGCCTGGTAAACCTGGGCAACGCCACCGGCCACCCAAGCCGCATCATGGACGGTTCGTTCGCCAACCAGGTCCTGGCGCAGATCTTCCTGTTCGAGCAGAAGTTCGCCGACCTGTCGGCCGAGAAGAAGGCCGAGCGCCTGACCGTGGAAGTGCTGCCGAAAAAGCTCGACGAAGAAGTGGCCCTGGAAATGGTCCGCGGCTTCGGCGGCGTGGTCACCCAACTGACCAAACAGCAAGCCGACTACATCGGCGTGACCGTCGAAGGCCCGTTCAAGCCGCACGCTTACCGCTACTAAGCGGCAGGGTTGGAGCTGCTAGCAGCGAGTTGCAAGTTGCAAGTTGCAAGTTGCAAGTTGCAAGCAGAAGCAGACCGTGTTGCTGCTGCTTGTAGCTCCAGCCTTTTAAAACCTTGAACGATGACCAGCCAGACCGGCCATCACCGATCTGGCTTTTACTTGCAGCTTGAAGCTTGCAGCTTGAAGCTTGCAGCTTGCCGCTTGCCGCTTGCCGCTTGCCGCTTGCCGCTTGCCGCTTGCTGCCAGAGGAACGCCTGATGTCAAAAGAACGCCGCTACAGTTTCGAGTTCTTCCCGACCAAGACCGATGCCGGTCATGAAAAGCTGATGGGTGTAGCCCGCCAGCTGGCTGCCTGCAACCCGGACTTCTTCTCCTGCACCTACGGTGCCGGTGGTTCGACCCGCGACCGTACGCTGAACACCGTGCTGCAGCTGGAAAGCGAAGTACAGGTACCGGCCGCCCCGCACCTGTCGTGCGTGGGCGACACCAAGGCTGAACTGCGCGCCCTGCTGGCCGAGTACAAGGCCGCCGGCATCAAGCGCATCGTGGCCTTGCGCGGCGACCTGCCGTCGGGCATGGGCATGGCCTCCGGCGAACTGCGCTACGCCAGCGACCTGGTCGAGTTCATCCGCGCGGAAACCGCCGATCACTTCCACCTGGAAGTGGCTGCCTACCCCGAAATGCACCCACAGGCGCGCAACTTCGAGGCCGACCTGGGCAACTTCGTGCACAAGGTCAAGGCCGGTGCTGACAGCGCCATCACCCAGTACTTCTTCAACGCCGACAGCTACTTCTACTTTGTCGAGCGCGCGCAGAAGCTGGGCGTGGATATCCCGGTGGTGCCGGGCATCATGCCAATCACCAACTACAGCAAACTGGCACGCTTCTCCGATGCCTGTGGCGCCGAGATTCCGCGCTGGATCCGCAAGCAGCTGGAAGCCTACGGTGATGACACCACAAGCATCCAGGCCTTCGGCGAAGAAGTCATCACCCGCATGTGCGAACAACTGCTGCAAGGCGGCGCACCGGGCCTGCACTTCTACACCCTGAACCAGGCCGAGGCGAGCCTGGCGCTGTGGAACAACCTCAAGCTCCCGCGCTGAAACTTTTTGGCAATGTCTGCTTAAGAAATGATTAAGGCTTTGGTCATAGACTAAGGCCTTGTTCTTTTTTGGGTTACACAGGTCTTGCCTGCCATGCAGCATCCCCAGCCATCTCGCCCACAGCTCGTCTACCTGGCTTTTGGCCCCGCGACCTATCATCAGGAAGCCTGTTTCAGCATCATCAGCGCCCTTGCCCAGCTCGGCGGCACCGCCAGCAGCGTCATGGACATCCAGGTCTACACCGACAACCCGCAACCCTATGCCGGGCTACCGGTCACCACTCATGTACTGGACGAGGCCACGCGCCAAGCCTGGAACGCCCCGCACGGCTACCACTTTCGCAGCAAGCATGTGCTGTTGCGCCAAGTACTGCGCCAGCACCCGCTGGCCGTGCTGATCGACACCGATACCTTTTTCCGCAAGTCACCACTGCAACTGTTCGACCGGGTCGCGCCCGGCAAGCTGCTGTGCAACACCATCGGCCCGCACTATGGGGCGAACCCGAAGTGCCTGCTGTATAAAAACCTGCTGGGCCCTCTGCAGTCCCGCGGCCTGGCCGACTGCCAGATGCCGCTGGTCAACTCCGGGGTGATCGGCCTCACTGCCGCCGACGCGGGCACCCTGGACCGCTCCATCGACCTGATGGACACGCTCTACCCGCTGGCCCGCGAGGCCTACACCCTGGAAGAATTCTGCCTGGCAGTCGTGGCCCACGGTCACCTGCAGCTGGCGGCATGCTCCGACGTCATTCACCATTACTGGAGCCGCAAGGCGCAGTTCCGCGCCAAGATCCAGGCCTGGCTGGCCAAACATGGGCAACATCCACTCAGCCCGGCAGCGCTGGCCGACGTCGCCCTGGTCAACGACCAGCTGCCCCGGCCACCGGCCTTGCACCGCCTGGGCTACAAGGCATTGAGCCTGACCCTTCCGCCCCAGGAACGTCAGTTTGCCCGTGAGTTGCTGTACGGCTGCTACCCCTACGCCAACGAGTTCGACCGCGCCTGCGCGTCGGCCTGGTGGGACAAGGCCCTGGAAAACCTCAATGCCCGCCACGGCCCCACCGACCCCGAGCGCCTGCGCCAGTGCTTGCGCCACCCCGGGCTGCGCTTGTCGCTGGGGGAACGACGCAAGGACATCGAGCATCACCTGCTCAGGTCTTCCCACGCTTGAATGGCCCGGTGCCCTGCCCTCTGGCCTTGCACCGGCCGAGCGCGTAATCTCCCGGCATGCCCCACATCGCCCGGCTGTTCTGGATCCTGCTGCTCGTTTGCCTGAGCCCGATGGCCCTGGGCGAACGCTTGCGCCTGGTCTCCGACGACTGGGCGCCCTACGTGTACCAGCAGGACGGCCATCCACGCGGCATCGACTACGAAGTGACCAACCTGGTGTTCGCCCGCCTCGGGGTCGAGGTGGAATGGCAGTTCCTGCCGTGGAAGCGTTGCCTGGCAATGGTCGAACAAGGCCTGGCCGACGGTATTGTCGATATCTTCCAGACCGAGTCGCGTCAGCCCTACCTGGTCTACGCGCCAGAGCCCATGTCGGAGGTCGAGTTCATCCTGTTCCAGGCCAGTGTGCGCCGCCATGTGGTCAACCAGCTGGAAGACCTGGCCGGGCTTACCGTCGGCACCTCGCCCGGCTACACCTATGGCGCAGCTTTCAGCGGGGCCACCTACTTCAAGCGCGAAGCCGCGCCCACCCACGAAGCCAATTTCGGCAAGCTGATGCTGGGCCGTGTCGACCTGGCGATCACCGACCGCAAGGCTGGCCATTACCTGGCGCAGCAGCTGGGCCTGCAACGGCAGGTCGAGGCGCTGCCACTGGTGGTCAGGCGCCAGCACCAGTACCTGGCCCTGGTGCGCAAGCCGGGCCGCGAGGCACTGGCCGAGGCGTTTGCCGAAGAACTGCGGCGTTTCAAGCAGGAAGCGGCCTATACGGCGATCAGCAACCGCTACACAGGCGACACCAAAAACATTCTCAACGCCGTTGAGCAGCAGGAAAGCAGCACAGCGCGATAGCTCTGTTATACTCGGGCCTTCCCGCCCGGCTCACGCCCGGACGCTCGGCCTCGCAACAGGCATCCCGATCGGCACTGGCGCACCTTCGCGTCCACCCTCCGTTTCCCGGATGTGCAGTGAAAGCCCAGCTGGACCGGACGCGATCGCATCCCGACGATGCCCGTCGCGCCAGGCAGAACATCCCATACGGGCCCAGCCCAAACGAGAACAGGATCGCCCATGTCCTTTGCTTCCCTCGGTCTCTCCGAGGCTCTTGTCCGCGCTATCGAAGCTGCGGGCTATACCCAGCCGACCCCCGTGCAACAGCGGGCCATTCCCGCCGTGTTGCAAGGCCGCGACCTGATGGTTGCCGCCCAGACTGGTACTGGTAAGACCGGCGGCTTTGCCCTGCCGATTCTCGAGCGCCTGTTCCCGGCCGGCCACCCCGACAAGTCGCAGCGCCATGGCCCGCGCCAACCCCGCGTGCTGGTACTGACCCCGACCCGCGAACTGGCCGCCCAGGTGCATGACAGCTTCAAGGTGTATGCCCGCGACTTGCCCCTGGTCAGCGCCTGCATCTTCGGCGGCGTAGGCATGAACCCTCAGATCCAGGCCATCGCCAAGGGTGTCGACGTACTGGTCGCCTGCCCTGGCCGCCTGCTCGACCTGGCCGGCCAAGGCAAGGTCGATCTGGCCCACGTTGAAATCCTCGTCCTGGACGAAGCCGACCGCATGCTCGACATGGGCTTTATCCACGACGTGAAGAAGGTACTTGCCCGCTTGCCGGCCAAGCGCCAGAACCTGCTGTTCTCGGCCACCTTCTCCAAAGACATCACCGACCTCGCCGACAAGCTCCTGCACAACCCGGAGCGCATCGAAGTCACCCCGCCGAACACCACCGTGGAGCGTATCGAGCAACGCGTGTATCGCCTGCCGGCCAGCCACAAGCGTGCCCTGCTGGCGCACCTGATCACCCTCGGTGCCTGGGAACAGGTGCTGGTGTTCACCCGGACCAAGCACGGTGCCAACCGCCTGGCCGAGTACCTGGAAAAGCACGGCCTGACCGCCGCCGCCATCCATGGCAACAAGAGCCAGAACGCTCGTACCAAGGCGCTGGCCGACTTCAAGGCCAACAGCGTCCGGGTACTCGTCGCTACCGACATCGCCGCCCGCGGCCTGGACATCGACCAACTGCCACACGTGGTCAACTTCGAGCTGCCGAACGTCGAGGAAGACTACGTGCACCGTATCGGCCGTACTGGCCGCGCCGGCCGTTCGGGCGAGGCCATTTCCTTGGTCGCCCCGGATGAAGAAAAACTGCTCAAGAGCATCGAGCGCGTCACTCGCCAGCGCATTCCCGATGGCGACCTGATGGGCTTCGACGCCAGCCAGGTAGAAGCCGAAAAGCCCGAAGTACGCGAGCGCCCGCAGAATAACGGCCGCGGTGGCCGTAACCAGCAGGCCCGCGGCGAAGGTGGCAAAGACGCCAATGGCGGCCGCAAGGACAAGGGCAAGGACAAAGGCAAGGCCAAGCAGCAAACAGCTGAAAAGCCCGCCGACAAGGAAAAGAGCGGCGACAGGCAACAGCAGCCGCGCAAGCCGCGTGACAAGAAGCCGCGCCAGCAGCAACAAGCCAGCAGCAGCCCCAGCGTGCCGAAGGTTCCTGCCGATCGTGACCCGGAAGAGTTCCTGGACGACGAGATCGACAACTTCGGTAACCGCGCTGACTACGTCAGCCCCTACCAGGGCAAGAACCAGGGCCGCAATCGTCGCCCGGGTGGCGGTCAGGGCCAGGGCCAAGGCAATGGTCAGCGCAGCAACACTGGTGGTCAGGGCCAGGCCCGTAGCGGCGGCCAGCAGCGCAGCGGCGGTGGCAGCGGCGAAAAACGCCCGCCGCGCGCCAACAACGGAGGCGGTGCCCGTCGTGATGGCGGCGCTGGCCGTGGTCGCCCGGCCCGTGACGATGCTGCCCGGCAGGAGCCAGCCGTGCGCAACCCGCGCCAGGCGGAAAAACAGCCGGTGATCATCCGCAAGGAATCCAAGCTCGACCGTTTCCCTACGCCTGAGCAGCTGGATGACTTGCCAAGCCGCCCCCGCGGTGAGCGCCCAGCGCTGCTGACCCGCAAGGGCTAAGCCCAGGTAGCAAAAAAAGACGCCGCCCGATGGGCTAATGCCAGTCAGTTAAGTAATGTGGGGCCGCTTTGCGACCCTTCGCGGGCACGCCCGCTCCCACAGGGATAGCGCATTTCTTGAATTTAGCGCAAAACGTGTGGGAGCGGGCGTGCCCGCGAAGGGCTGCAAAGCAGCCCCAGTAACACTTAACTGACAGCCATTACCCGATGGGCGGCGTTTTTCAGGGGCAACGCAATACTTACTTCTGCTTCACGCCTTCGACACTGATATCCAGGTCCAGAGTTTGCGAAGCCGGGCCCGGGCCCTTGATGCCGAAGTCGTTCAGGTTCAGCGTGGTGGTCGCGTTGAAGCCTGCACGCTCCCCGCCCCATGGGTCTTTGCCTTCACCGTTGAAGGTTGCCTTGAAGGTGACCGGCTTGGTCACGCCGTGCATGGTCAGGTCGCCAGTCACGTCAGCGGTCTTGTCGCCAGTCGACTTCACGCTGGTGGAGACGAACTTGGCGTCCGGGTATTTTTTCACGTCCAGGAAGTCAGCGCTGGCAATGTGCTTGTCACGCTCGGCGTGGTTCGACCACAGGCTGGCGGTTTTCAGGTCGACGCTGATCTTGCTGGCTTCAGGCTTGGCGCTGTCCCAAGTGAAGTTGCCGTCGAAGTCCTTGAAAGTACCGTGGATGAAGCTGTAGCCCAGGTGGCTGATTTTCCAGTCAACGAACGCGTGCTGGCCTTCCTTGTCGATCTTGTACTCGGCAGCCATTGCCTGGCCAGCAGAGAGCAGAGCGGTACCCAGCGCCAGAGCGGCAAAAGTCTTTTTCAACATCCTGTTCCTTCCTATGCAATTGAGGTTGAGGGTCAAGCTTTGCGGCCCAGCATGCGGGTCAGGGTCGCGTCACGGTCGATGAAATGGTGCTTGAGTGCAGCCAGGCCATGCAGCACGGCAAAAATCACCAAGCCCCAGGCCAGCCACAGGTGGATTACCCCTGCCACGTCTGCCTGGTCCGGCAGGTCACTGATCAACGCCGGCACTTCGAACAGGCCGAATACCGGAATGCCAACGCCGTCGGCAGTGGAAATCAGGTAGCCGGCGCCCATCACGGCAAACAACCCGAGATACAGCGCCAGATGGCCCAGTTTGGCCGCCAGGCGGGTGAAGCTGCCATGGTTGGCCGGTGCCGGCGGTGGCGGGCTGATGAAACGCCAGAGTACACGCAGCAGCATTACCGCCAGCAGCACCAGGCCGATGCTCTTGTGCAGGTCCGGGCCGGCTTTGCGCCACGGGCTGTAGTAGTCGAGGCCGACCATCCACAGGCCCAGGCCGAACAGGCCGAAGACTGCCAGTGCCACGCCCCAGTGCAGGACGATGCTGACCACGCCGTAGCGGGAAGGTGAATTGCGCAGTTGCATGTTGACGTGTTTCCCCGTGAAAGCTGTGCACAGACTAACGCGTAACGTATCGAATAAAAGCGGAAAAAATTGCTTCGGATTATCGATAAATCCGATAGAAATTCTGAACGCTTCCCATTAAGGAAACATTAACGCCAACGGCTGTGAATGGGGTAGCCAGGGCCGGCCTCTACCAGGGCGCCCGCTCCCGCCAAGGACCACTGTGTCCGTTGCAGGAGCGGGGCTACCCCCCTAGAGACCGGCACTGCGACCGATCAACCCGCCTTGGCCTGCGGGTTGGCGACAGGTTTCTTGGCCGGCTCCGACTTGGCGTTGGCCTTTTTGCTCTCGGCAGGCTTGGTCGCTGGCTTGTGCGCTGGCGCATGCTTGGCAGGGGCGGCCTTGGCCGCAGCAGGCTTGGCTGGCGCCGCCTTCACTGCCGGTGCCGGTGCCGGTGCTGGTGCTGCCTGGGGCGCTGGCGCAGGGGCAACGACCGGCGCCGCTTCGTCAGCCTTGGCTACCGGCTGGGCCTTGGCCTCTGGCGCGTCAGCGCCACCGAACAGGCGCTTGAAGAAGCCTGGCTTGTCTTGCTTGGCCTCATCGCCTGCCTTGGACTCAGCCTTGGCAGGTGCCTGCTCAGCCTTGCCCGCTTTGTCGGACGAGCCACCGAACAGGTTGGAGAAGAACCCGCCCTTGCTCGCGGCAGCTGCCCCGGCACCGGCGGCGGCTGCCGCGACCGGCGCGGCCTTGACCGGGTCGAACGACTTGCCGGCCAGCAGGTCCTGGGCCTGGCTGGCGGCACGTTGGCCGCTGCGCAGGGCGCCTTCCAGGGTGCCCGGGTACAAGGCATCGGTGTGCTCACCGGCAAAGGTGATGCGCTGCACCGGGCGCTCCCACAGGCGCCAGAACTTGCTGATCTGACCCGGCCCGTAGGCCAGGTAGGCACCGCCGGTACCGGCATCGACGCTATACCGCTTCACCTCGTAACCGGTGAACGCACCGCGTGCCTGCGGGTAGAAGGCATGCAGACGGATCAACACCTGGTCGACCATCTGCTTGTCGCCGAAAGCCTGCAGCAGGCGGGCGTTGTCGCCGGACAGGTTGATCACCACGTTCGCCCCGCCCTTCAGCGCCGGCTCGATCCACAGCATGCCCAGACCGGCGTTGCTGAACACCTCGCCCGACATGCGCGCGCGGCTTTCCCAGACCGGCTTCTTGAACTTGAGCATCAGCTGGTCACGCCAGCCATAGTTGGTGCCCTTGAGCGCCGCCAGGTGCTGGCTGTCCAGCCCCGGGGTGATCTGGATCTTGGCCAGGGCGCGCAATGGCACGGCCATGACCAGGTAATCGGCCTGGTAACCGACACTGCCGACCTTGACGGTGACGCTGTCCTTGTCCTGAACGATGGCGGTGACCGGCGAGCTGGTCTTGATGGTCTTCAGCTGCTTGACGAAGGCCTGGGCCAGCACCGGGCTGCCGCCAGGCAGGCGCGCGGCCCGCAGGTCACGGTCACTGACGTTGCGGTAAACACGGTTCTGCTGGGCGAAGTACAGCAGCGACAGGCGCGACGGTTCGTCGTAACGGGTGCGGATTTGCTGGTTGATCAGTTGCCGGGCGGTGGCCGGCAGTTGCAGCTTGTCCAGCCAGCTGGCGACGTTGATCTGGTCAAGGGCAAACAGCGTGCTGGTGGCCTGCGGATTGAGCGGGTCGTCGATAGAGCGGGCCAGGTCATCGAGGGTTTTCTCGTAACGCTTGAGTGCCTCGGCGGTGGCCGGCTGCTTGGTGGCCAGGTCGGTTGCGCTGAAGTACTCACCGTCGATCAGGTAACCCGGGGTGCGCACGAACTCTGGCGCCGGCAGGGTCGTGAGCTTGAAGCGCTCGAGGTACTCATTGAGCACAGGTTGCGCCTTGGCGTTGCCGATCCACTCGCTGGTGGCCAGGCCAGAGCGCCCGCCCATGCTGGCCTTGGCCTCCAGCAGGGTGACCTGCCAGCCTTTGTTCTGCAGCTCATAGGCTGCCGTAAGGCCCGCCAGGCCACCGCCGACGACGATCGCCGTGGGTGTCTTGTCCTTCGCCAGCGCAGCGCCGCTGGACACACCAATCAATACCAACGCGCACAGGCGCACCCAAGCAGCAGCCATGTCGGCGAACTCCGAGTCAGAGGTTACAGGAACGAGGAGGGGCAGAAATGCCCCGAGCGAGATGCGTTAAGAATACGTCAGCCGTGCCGGCCCTGCCAGCGCAGTGATATCAAGTGCCCTTGGCAACTGACAATTTTACCTGCTGCCGCCCGGCGGTTGTCCAACCCTGCGGCATTGCTTAGGCTTACGCGGTCGAACCACGCCGCAAAGCCAGGAGAAGTGCCGATGGGCCTCAATGATCAGTGGATGCAACGTGACCTCAAGGTCCTGTGGCACCCCTGCACCCAGATGAAAGACCATGAGCAGCTGCCGCTGATCCCGATCAGGCGCGGTGAAGGCGTATGGCTCGAAGACTTCGAAGGCAAGCGCTACCTGGACGCGGTGAGCAGCTGGTGGGTCAATGTGTTCGGCCACGCCAACCCGCGCATCAACCAGCGCATCAAGGACCAGGTCGACCAGCTGGAACACGTGATCCTGGCCGGCTTCAGCCATCAGCCGGTGATCGAGCTGTCCGAGCGCCTGGTGGCCATGACCCCGGCCGGGCTTGACCGGGTGTTCTACGCCGACAACGGCTCATCGTGCATCGAAGTCGCGTTGAAGATGAGCTTCCACTACTGGCAGAACGTCGGCAAGCCAGGCAAGAAACGCTTCGTCACCCTGACCAACAGCTACCACGGCGAAACCATCGCCGCGATGTCGGTCGGCGATGTGCCGCTGTTCACCGAGACGTACCAGGCGCTGCTGCTCGATACCCTCAAGGTGCCGAGCCCGGACTGCTACCTGCGCCCCGAGGGCATGGGCTGGGAAGAGCATTCGCGCAACATGTTCGCCAGTATGGAACAGACCCTGGCCGAGCACCACGAAACCATTTCGGCAGTGATCGTCGAGCCGCTGATCCAGGGCGCCGGCGGCATGCGCATGTACCACCCGGTGTACCTCAAGCTGTTGCGCGAGGCCTGCGACCGCTACGACGTGCACCTGATTCACGACGAAATCGCGGTGGGCTTTGGCCGTACCGGCACGATGTTCGCCTGCGAGCAGGCCGGCATCCGCCCAGACTTCCTGTGCCTGTCCAAGGCCCTTACCGGGGGCTACCTGCCACTGGCGGCCTGCCTGACCACCGACAAGGTGTACCAGGCCTTCTATGACGATTACCCGACCCTGCGGGCGTTCCTGCACTCGCACAGCTACACCGGCAACCCGCTGGCCTGCGCAGCGGCGCTGGCGACCCTGGACATCTTTGCCGAGGACAACGTGATCGAGGCCAACAAGGCCCTGGCCGCACGCATGGCCAGCGCCACCGCCCACCTGGCCGACCACGCCCACGTGGCCGAGATCCGCCAGACCGGCATGGCGCTGGCCATCGAGATGGTCCAGGACAAAGCGGGCAAGGTCGCCTACCCCTGGCAACAGCGCCGGGGCCTGAAGGTGTTCGAACACGCCTTGAGCCGCGGCGCTCTGTTGCGCCCGTTGGGCAGCGTGGTGTACTTCCTGCCGCCGTACGTGATCACCCCCGAGCAGATCGACTTCCTTGCCGAGGTCGCCAGCGAAGGCATCGACCTTGCCACCCGCGAGCGCATCAGCGTGGCGGTGCCGGCCAACTTCCACCCCGACTTCCGCGACCCGGGCTGATCGTGCAGCCCTTTCGCGACACAAGGCCGCTCCGACCCAGGGCGCGTTTCCCTTTGCCAACGAGCACTACATGAGACTGTCCCGCTTTTTCATCGATGCCCCCCTGAGCCTTGGCGAGCATGACCTGCCCGAGGCCCAGGCCCACTATATTGGCCGCGTCTTGCGCATGGCCCCCGGCGACGCCGTGCAGCTGTTTGATGGCAGCGGCCAGGAATACCGTGGCCATTTGCTTGAAGTGGGCAAGAAAACCGTACGCGTCAGCCTCGACCAGGCGTTTGCCGGCCAGGCCGATTCGCCTTTGCACATCCACCTTGGCCAAGGCCTGTCCCGCGGCGAGCGGATGGACTGGGCGATCCAGAAAGCCACCGAACTGGGCGCCAACGCCATCACGCCTATCGTCAGCGAGCGCTGCGAAGTGCGCCTCAAAGACGAACGCGCCGACAAGCGCCTGGCGCACTGGCGCCAAGTGGCAATCAGCGCCTGCGAGCAATGCGGCCGCTCCACCTTGCCGGCCATCAACCCACCCACCACCCTGGCCGAATGGCTGAGCAGCACCCAGGCTGAGCTGAAGCTGGTGCTGCACCCGGTGGCCGAGCCGCTCACGAGCCATGCCAGGCCCGCCACCCTGGCCTTCTTGATCGGCCCTGAAGGCGGCCTTGGCGACGCTGAAGTCGAACAGGCGCAAAGCGCAGGCTTCCAGGCCGCACGCCTCGGCCCGCGCGTGCTGCGCACCGAAACCGCACCGGTAGTGGCGCTGTCGGTAGCGCAGCAGTTGTGGGGCGACTTTTAACTAGCGCACGTAGAACGACACCGCCACGAAGTGCAAAAGGCTGCCGGCGATCACGAACAGGTGCCAGATACCGTGCGCGTGGCGCAGGCGGCTGTCGAGGGCGAAGAAGATGATGCCCACGGTATAGAACACTCCGCCGGCGGCGAGCCAGGCAAAGCCGGCGGTACCCAATGCCTGCAGCAAGGGATTGACCGCCACCAGTACGATCCAGCCCATCACCGCGTAGATGATGATCGACAGGATCCGCGCTTCGGAGCGGGGCTTGATTTCCTGCAACATGCCGATCACTGCCAGCCCCCAGACCACGCCGAACAGGCTCCAGCCCCACGGGCCATGCAGGCTGACCAGGCAAAAAGGTGTATAGCTGCCGGCAATCAGCAGGTAGATCGACAAGTGATCGAGCTTGCGCATGATCACCTTCGCCCGGCCGCGCGTGCTGTGGTAGAGGGTGGAGATGCTGTACAGCAACAGCAAGGTGCTGCCGTAGATGGAGAAACTGACGATCTTCCACGGGTCACCTTGCATACCCGCAACCACGATCAGCCAGATGGCACCGATGCTAGCCAGGATGGCACCGACCAGGTGCGTCCAGGCATTGAAGCGTTCACCGTAATACATGCAAACACAGACCTCTCTAGGAGCGGCTAGTTTCAAGCGGCAAGCTGCAAGCCGATCGCGGTGAAATGAACACCGCCCTCAAGCTCGCAACTTCAAGTTTGAAACTTCGAGCGCTGCTATTGCAATTGCGCGTCACGCACCAGCCTTTCCAGCGCAACCAGGTCCGGCACCCGCGCCACTTGCTCGCCCACCTGCACGGCGGCCAACTCCAGCCGCCCCAGCGCCACGTCCACATAGTTGAGCTGGCTGTCGAGCTTGCAGGAACGCGGAATGTCCTGCAGCAGCAATGCCAGGTAGCGCAGGCCGGTGTCGCCCAAGGCATTGAGCACCACCACCCGCGCCCGCTCCCCGCACGGTGTTTCGCCACCGCAGGCAGCCTCGAAACCGATCAGCGGCAGGCGCTGCTGGCGCCAGTCGATCCAGCCCAGGTGCCAGGGCGGGTCGCCGCGCTGGCACAACAGGTTGCGTTGGCCGCTCAACTCGGCCACCGCCACGTTCGGTAGCACCAGGGTCCGGTCACCCAAGGGCAGCAACAACCCGGTCAGGCTGCTGCGCTGGCCGGCAATCAGTTCAAGCATGGGTCTGGCTCCACTGGGCGATACTTTGCAACAGCAACGACTCTTGGTACGGCTTGCCCAAGTATTCGTTCACGCCAATCGCCATGGCCCGGTCGCGGTGCTTCTGCCCGGTACGCGAGGTAATCATGATGATCGGCAGGTCTTTGAGCCGCTCATCACGGCGGATACGCGTAGCGACTTCGAAGCCGTCCATGCGCGGCATCTCGATGTCCAGCAGCAGCACATCGGGGCGGTGCTCCTGCAGCAAAGCCATGGCATCGACGCCGTCCTTGGCCGTGAGCACGCTCATGCCGTGGCGTTCCAGCAGGCGGCTGGTGACCTTGCGCACCGTGACCGAGTCGTCCACCACCATCACCAGCAAGGCGCGGCGCGGTACCGGGCCGGGCAACTGGCGCGGGTTGGCGCCCCCGGGCAGGCGCGCCAACCTGCGCTGCTGGCCACGCAGTTGGCCCAGCAGGTCGAGAATCAGCACGACCCGCCCATCGCCCAGCAACGTCGCCCCGGAAAGCCCGGCAACGGCGGCAAATTGCGGCCCCAGGCTTTTCACCACGATCTCCCGGCTGGGTGACAAGGCATCAGCCTGGATCGCGAACGACTGCTCCTTGGAATGCACCAGCAGCACCGGCAGCGGCACACTTTGCCCCAGCAAGCTCGGGCGCGGCATGCCTTGCAGCAACTCGCCCAGGTAGCGCAACTCGTATTCGTGGCCGGCATACACATAGCGTGGCGTGTCCAGTTGGTAGCACGCCGCCAGCTCGGCCGGCGGCACGCGGACGATGCCTTCGATGGTATTGAGCGGGATGGCGTACTGTTCCTCGCCCAGGTGCACCATCAAGGCGCGGTTGATCGACACCGTGAACGGCAGGCGAATCAGGAACCGCGCGCCTTTGCCCTGGGCCGACTCGATGCTCATCGAACCGCCCAGCTGCTTGACCTCCTCGTGCACCACGTCCATGCCCAGGCCACGCCCGGATATCTGGGTAATCTTCTCGGCGGTGGAAAAGCCGGGGCGCAGGATGAACTGCAGGATCTCGTGGTCGCTCAAGTGCGCCTGCGGGTCCAGCAAGCCGCGTTTGATCGCCTTGCGCCGTACAGCCTCCAGTGGCACGCCGGCACCGTCGTCGGTCATTTCGATGACGATATCGGCGCCTTCGTGCAGCAAGTTCAGGTGGATGGTACCCAGCTCCGGCTTGCCCGCAGCCAGGCGCATTTCGCGGCTTTCCAGGCCATGGTCCACGGCGTTGCGCAGCATGTGCTCCAGCGGCGCCACCATGCGTTCGAGCACGCTGCGGTCCAGTTCGCCCTCGGCGTTGCCGACCACCAGCTCCACTTGCTTGCCCAGCTCGCTGGCCACCTGGCGCACCACCCGCTGCAAGCGCGGTACAAGGCGTTCGAAAGGCACCATCAGGGTGGCAGTCAGGCCCTCCTGCAACTGGCTGTTCACCCGCGCCTGTTGCTGCAGCAGGCTGTACGCCTCCTGGGCGCGCTGGGCCAGGGTTTCCTTCAGGTCGAGCAGGTCCGAGGCAGACTCGAACAGTGCCCGCGACAGCTGCTGCAACTGCGAATGGCGGTCCAGCTCCAGGGGGTCGAAATCGTCGTAGGCATCGCCCTCGAACGGCTGGCGGCTGGAGATCCGCCCCTGGGTCTCGCTATCCAGGCGCAACAACTGGTCGCGCATGCGCTCTAGGGTGGTTTCCATTTCGTTGAGGGCAAACTGCGCATCGTTGACCTGCTGCTCGATGCGCCCACGGATGATCGAATGCTCACCTGCCAGGTTGCCCAGGTCGTCGAGCAGTTCGGCATCGACCTTGACCATGTCGCCGGCGGCGCGCTCAGGTGCCGCTGCCGGCACTTCGGCAGCGCTGGCATCTTGCGGCCCCTGGCCTGCGGCACTGTCGGTCAGTGCCGCGCTGCTGAAATTGCGTATGTAGTCGATCAGCGCCGTGGCCGCGTGCAGCGGCTGCCCCAGGCGCACGGCATCGAGCATTTGGGCCAGGCGATCGTGGCAGTTCTGCAACAAGGCGAACAACGGTGCACTGGGTGGCAGGCGGCCGGCGGCCAGAAGCTCGTAGAGAAACTCAAGCTCATGGGCAAGGTCGCCGATTGGGGTGATTTCGACCATGCGCGCCACGCCCTTGAGGGTGTGCAGGTCGCGCATCAGGTTGTCCACCTCGACGCTGCTGCGCGGGTCGGCTTGCCAGCGGGCCAGGGCTGCAGCGGCGCTTTCGACGATGTCCGAGCTTTCTTCGAGGAATACCTCCAACAACTCCTCGCCAGGGCTTTCGGCCTCCTCGACCTGGGGCTCGGCCACTTCCGGCGGCAGTGACGGGCGTGGCAAGCCCAGGCCCAAGGCGTCGGTCAGGTCCATGTCCGGGTGCAGCGGGGTGACCGCGTCGATACCCACCAGGCCGGTGGCATCCGGGGCCAGCGCCTGGTCCAGCAGCGCACGCAGGCGCTCGACCAGTTCCGGGCGCGGCGCGACATCCTGGCCGGCCGCCACTTCATCGAGCATGTCCATCAGGGCTTCATGGGCGCCCTGGGCCAGGGCGAAGAAACCTGCTTCGGCAGCCAGGCTGCCCTCCTCCACGGCACCATAGAGGTCGAGCAGGGCCTCGCACAGGTCATCCATTGGGCGAAGGTCGGCCAGGTGCGCGGCATGGCCCAGCGTGGTCATTTCATCCAGCAGGGTGTCCAGCGCATCGCGTTGGCCGGGCTGCTGCTGCCAACGCGACAGCAACGATTCGGCGTTGAGCAGGGTATCCATCGCTTGCGCGAGGAAACTGGCCACCCACTGCGGGTCATGCCTGCCGCGCCGCTGCTGCTGAGGGTCGGCGTGCAGGCTGGCCAGCCGCTCGTCCACTGCCTGGCCAACCCGCTCGATCAGGTCCGAGGCCCCGGCAATGGCGGCCAGCGGGTTGCTGTCCAGTTGCGCCAGGCCCAGCTGGAACAACGCCCGGGCAGCCTCAAGCCACTCGACTTCAGCCATCTGCAGCGGTAACTGGTGGCCCTTGTATTCGCGTACCAGGCGGTCGAAGGCCGTGGCCAGTTCGGCAAGCGGCATCACCCCGGCCATGGCGGCGCTGCCCTTGAGCGTGTGCAAGGCACGTTGCAGGTCATCGCTGACCGGCGTGTCATGGCCGCCGGCACCCTGCAGGAACGCGTCGAGACTGGCCAGGTGGCCTTGCGCTTCGCTGCGGAAGATGTCCAGCAACTGCGGGTCGAGGCCATCGAGGTCGGCGACCGCGGGTGGGTCGTTTTCAGCCAGGCCATGCAGATGCCCAGCCAGTCGTTCGATGTCGCTCAGCTGCGGTAACTGGCCTGCGGCAAAGTCGGCCAGCAGGTCTGGCAACTGCACGAAGGCCTGCTGCAGCGCCACCACGCCCTGGGCGCTGAGCGCCCTGCGGCCTTCGATTACACGGTTCAACAGGTGTTCGGCGCCCCACGCCAGTTCGGCCACGGCTTCGGCATGGACCATACGCCCACTGCCCTTGAGCGTGTGCAAGGCGCGCCGAACATCGCCCAGTGCTGCCATCTGCTGGTTATCGGCACGCCAGCGCAGCCAGTGCCGCTCGATTTCCGGTAACAGCTCACCGGCCTCTTCGAGGAACACCTCGCGCAGCTCATCATCGATGCCATCACTGCTGTCATCGGCGCCTTCAGTGGCGGTGGGTTGCGTACACTGCACCCCAAGCGCAGCCAGGCTGGCCCGTGCGGTGTCGATAAAGGGCTGGCCATCGGCCAGCGGATCTGCGACACGCCATTGCAGATAACACTCGGCCGCGCTCAGGGCCTGCGCCAGGTGGGCCAGCTCATCGGCCGGCGGCTCCGCTTCCAGGTGTTGCAGCCAACCCTGCACATAGCCGGCACACCCCCCAAACAGCTCGGCCACCGCAGGCAGCATCAACATGGCCAGTGCCCCGCGAACCTGCTGCAACAACCCCGGCAGGGGTTGCAGGCGCTGCCGCGGCCAGCCGGACTCCAGGCAATCGCCAATCAGGTCCTTGGCCTGCTGCAGCACATTCAGCGACTCGTTCAGCACCAACTGGCGAATCTCGGCCAGGTCCGAGCCAGCCAGGCCGCCCTGGCCGTTTTCCTCCAGCGGGCCGACCATGCCGTTGAGGGTAGCCTCCACGTACAGCAGCGCACCTGCCACATCCATCAGCACCGCATCGTCAACGGCACGCGCCCCCTCGGCCAGCGCCTGCAAGGCCAGCACCTGGTCGATGATCACCCGCCGTGGCTGCTGAAAGCCCAGCACGGCGAGGGTATCGGCGACATGCCGCAGGGGCGCCAGCAAAGCGTCAAGCTGTTCACGGTGCTGACGGTCGCCCCGCACGAACTGGTCAAGCCGCTCCTTGATGCGCATCAGGTCGTCGCACAGCGCGGTCACTACCGAGCGCAAGGCGTCCCGGCCCGGCCCGGCCTGCAGCTGTTCACGCCAATTGCCCAGCGACAGATCGAGGTTGGCCAGGTCATCGGCACCGGCGAAGCGGTGCGCCGTGCCGCTGATCAGGCTGGCCTGGGCCAGCGGCTCGACACCCCGGCAGGCGCGCAACTGGTTGAGCAACGGCAGCATCACCAATGGCAGGTCATGGCGCGCGCCACGCAAGCGTTCAAGGTACGCCGGCAATTGCTCGAGGCCGCGGAACAATGCGCCCAGGCAATCCCCGCGCGGGCTGACCTGGCCATCGGCCAAGGCCTTGGCGAACAGCTCCAGCTCTTCGGCCAAGCGTGTTGCGCCGCGCAATTCGAGCATCCGCAGGCAACCATGCACCTGGTGCAGGTTGTCGACCACGAAGGCCAGCATCGACAGCTCGCCCGGCTCGCCGGCAAAGCGCTCCAGCGCCTGGCGGGCCTGGCCCAGGCAATCGAGGATGGCGGCCTTGGTCCAGGTCAGCGCCACGGTATCGTGGCGCTCGGGGCTTAGTGCTGCTACAGCCATGGGCACTCCTCAGCGCGGCATATCAGTACGGCTCATCGCAAGGCCGGTTCACTTGGGCTCGGCAGGTGGTGGCAAGGTGAAGCCAGATACCGAACGGCGCATCTCGCTGGCCATGCGCGCCAGGTGGCGAATACTGTCGGCGGTCGCACCAGAACCGGCGGAAGTCTGCGCAGTGATCTGCTGGATCACCGCCATGGTGTGGGAAATCTGCCCGGCCGAAGAGGTCTGCAACTGCGCAGCATCGGAAATGCTGTGGATAAGGTCGGCAAGGTTCTGCGACACCCCTTCGATCTCGGCCAGCGCCACCCCGGCATCCTGGGCCAGGCGGGCACCGCGCACCACCTCGGCGGTAGTTTGCTCCATGGATATGACGGCTTCGTTGGTGTCGGCCTGGATGGTGCGCACCAACGCCTCGATCTGGCGGGTGGCCGACGACGAGCGCTCGGCCAGGCGCTGCACTTCGTCGGCGACCACGGCAAAGCCGCGCCCGGCTTCGCCCGCCAGCGAGGCCTGGATCGCCGCATTCAGGGCAAGGATATTGGTCTGGTCGGCGATATCGTCGATCAGGCTGACGATATCGCCGATTTCCTGGGACGACTCGCCCAGCCGCTTGATGCGCTTGGCGGTGTCCTGGATCTGCTCGCGAATGTTGTCCATGCCGTTGATGGTGTTGTGCACCACCTCGTTGCCCTTGTTGGCGATGGCCACCGAGCGCTCGGCAACCTTGGCAGATTCATAGGCATGTGCGGAAACCCGGTCGATCGACTCGACCATGTCGCCCACCGCCTCGGACGCCTCGCTGATCTGCTCAGCCTGCTGCTCGGAGGCCTTGGCCAGCTGCCGCGCGGTGTTCTGCGTATCCTGCACGGCGGCGGCAACCTGCACCGCACTGTGGTTGATGGTAGCGACCAGGTCACGCAGCTGGTCGACCGAATAGTTGATCGAGTCGGCAATGGCGCCGGTAAAGTCTTCGGTGACCGAAACCGTCACCGTCAGGTCGCCATCGGCCAGCTCTTCGATTTCATCGAGCAGGCGCATGATTGCCTGTTGGTTGCGTTCGTTCTTTTCTGCCGTCTCGCGCAGCTGGCGGTTGGTGGTACGCACCATCACCAGGCCGATGAGGATGATCGAAGCCAGGGCCAGCAGGCCCAGGGCGTAGCCACCCACGGTATCGAGGGTGCGCCCGCCGGCCAGGTTTTCAAAACCGTTGGCCAGGTGCGAGGCCTCGTCGAGCAGGGTTTGCGACAAGCTGAAGATATTGCCCGCCGCCTCGCGCACCCGGAACAGCTCTGGGGAGGTTTCGAGAATTTCGTCCACCGAACCGGCAACGAACTGGAACAGCTCGGCAATTTCGGCCAACCGGGCACGGGCGTCGGCATCTGCAACTCGGGTTACCTGGATGCCCGCATCGCCGTTGAGCATCCCTTGCAGCACCTGGCCGAAACGCCCGGCATCACGCCCGAACGCATCGGCCGCCTGGGCTGCCGCGTCATCACCGGCCAGCACGGTGTTGACCGAGCCGAGGATCCGCTCGGCCAGCAACAATTGGCGCTGGGCCACCGCCACCTGGTTGGCCGGGGCGCCGCTCTGCAGCAGGATCTCGACGACCTTTTCGTACTCCACCTGCAGTTGCGGCACGGTTTCGGCCAGTGTCGCCGCCACCTGGTGCAGCGACAGCACCGTCTGTTCAGTGGCCAGGATGGTATCGGTGTTCTTGCGCAGGTTTTCCCAGTCACGCCGCACCGCTTCCATTTCATCACGCACGGCGGGCGGCGCCGGCGGCAGGCCGGTGGCCTTGTCACCTTGGCGCAGGTAGCCCCAGCGCCGCTCGAAATCGTTGCGCGC
Source organism: Pseudomonas juntendi (assembly GCF_009932375.1). GTDB lineage: Bacteria > Pseudomonadota > Gammaproteobacteria > Pseudomonadales > Pseudomonadaceae > Aquipseudomonas > Aquipseudomonas juntendi. Next base: position 7,940 of record NZ_BLJG01000101.1, on the reverse strand, counting down.
ATCCGACAGCAACTTGAACGCCAACGCCTTGCCTGCAGCGGCTTCGGTGGCGTTCTTGGCGATGCGCTGCGACAGCACGCGCAACTCGCCGGCATGGCCGATGTACTGCTTGTCGTAGTTGGACTGGGTATTCAGGTAAGCGAAATTGGCGAACAGCAGGATGATCGACAGGATCAGGATCAGGAACAGCACGGTGATCTGCGCGATGCTGCGGGTACGCGGGGTCACGGTGGTGGCCGTGACGGGGGCGGCGGGTGTGTTCACGTTCGCAGGTCCTATAGCGCCACATCGAGAAAGCCCGGCGCCTGGGCCAGGGCGAAGGGGCTGAAGATCGCCCAATTGCGTTCACGCGGGAAGTGCCCTTGCACAAAGCGCGCAGCGGCCCGAATCAGCGGCTGTGGCGGGGACAGTTGCAGGCTGTCGAGGGTAAAGTGCTGCAAACCGAGCACTTCGTCCACCAGCAGGCCGACGAACAGGTCGTCGTGGTCCACCACCAGCACCCGGCGCTGCTTGCCCGGGGCGGCGTGGCCCAGGCCAAAGAAGCTGCTCAGGTCCATTACCGGCAACAACCGGCCACGCAGGTTGGCCACGCCGCAGACCCATGGCTGCACCCCCGGTACCCGGCTGCTACGGGGCTCGCGCAGCACCTCGGCCACCTCGCCCATGGGCGCGACGAACCATTGCCCGGCGGTGCGAAAACCAATGCCACTCCACTCTTGCAGGCGGTTGTCTTGCGGCGGCTGGTCAGCGACCAGCAAACGGCAGCGCCGGTCGATGTCCAGCAACAACTCGAAGGCGGTCAGTGACGCGCCCTGCGGGCGGGTGGTCAAGCCCCCAGCACTTCTTTGAGCTTGGCGATCAGCGCCTCTTCGCCCACCGGTTTGGTGAGGAAGTCGCGGGCGCCCTGGCGGGTGGCCCAGATGCGGTCGGTCTCCTGGTCCTTGGTGGTGACCACGATCACCGGAATGGCACTGGTTTCCGGGTCTTTGCTGAGCTGGCGGGTGGCCTGGAAGCCGTTCATGCCCGGCATGACGATGTCCATCAGCACGGCGTCCGGCTTTTCCTGCCGGGCCAGGGCCACGCCGTCGGCACCGTTGTTGGCCTTGAGCACCTCGTGGCCATTCTTTTCAAGAAACTGGGTCAAACTCGTCATCTCTGTCGGCGAGTCGTCGACAATCAGAACTCGGGCCATGCTGTTACCCCATCAGGAAAGTAGAACCGTGCCATGGCGGGGCGCGGTCAGGGTGCTTGTGGTTCAGGTGCCGCAAACCCGGGCACATGGGCACGGATTGCGTCGAGCAGTTCTTCCTTGCTGAACGGCTTGGTCAGAAACTGATCAGAGCCGACTACCCGGCCGCGGGCCTTGTCGAACAGCCCGTCGCGCGACGACAGCAGGATCACCGGGGTGTCCTTGAAGGCGCTGTTGTGCTTGATGATGGCGCAGGTCTGGTAGCCGTCCAGGCGCGGCATCAACACGTCGACGAAGATGATGCCGGGGCGGTGATCGACGATCTTGGCCAGGGCATCGAAGCCATCGCTGGCGGTGATCACCTCGCAGCCGGCTTCACCGAGCAACATCTGCGCAGTGCGGCGGATCGTGCGCGAGTCGTCGATCACCATCACCTTCAGGGGTTGTTCCATAGACGCCTACCCGTGGGAATTGAGCTGCAAGTTGCAAGCGGCAAGTTACAACAAAAGCCCAGCCGGCACGCGGCTGCTTTGCTCTTGAGGCTTGGAGCCAAGGGCTTGCAGCTGCATTTTTAACACACTCCGGGTGGCCGTTCCATCTGCGCCGCCCCTTGACCAGCGGCGTTCACAGCGCCACCCTGAGCCACTTTTCTTTCGACCCATCGCGGCAACGCGCCGCCAAGAGGAACCACCCCATGAGCGTTCGCCTCGGCATTGTCATGGACCCGATCGCGTCCATCTCCTACAAAAAGGACAGCTCGCTGGCCATGCTGCTGGCCGCCCAGGCACGCGGCTGGAGCCTGTTCTACATGGAGCAGCGCGACCTGTACCAGGGCGAAGGCAAAGCCCGTGCGCGCATGCGCCCGCTGAACGTTTTCGCCGACCCGGCCCGCTGGTTCGAGCTGGGCGAAGAACAGGACAGCACCCTGGCCGAGCTGGACGTGATCCTGATGCGCAAGGACCCGCCGTTCGACATGGAGTTCGTCTACAGCACCTACCTGCTGGAGCAAGCCGAGAACGATGGCGTGCTGGTGGTCAACCGCCCGCAAAGCCTGCGTGACTGCAACGAAAAACTGTTCGCCACGCTGTTCCCGCAGTGCACGCCACCGACGCTGGTCAGCCGCCGCCCGGACATCATCCGCGAGTTTGCCGCCAAGCATGGTGACGTGATCCTCAAACCGCTGGATGGCATGGGCGGCACGTCGATCTTCCGCCACCGGGTGGGCGACCCGAACCTGTCGGTGATCCTCGAAACCCTGACCGCGCTGGGTGCCCAGCAGATCATGGCACAGGCCTACCTGCCGGCGATCAAGGACGGCGACAAGCGCATCCTGATGATCGACGGCGAGCCGGTCGACTACTGCCTGGCGCGCATTCCGGCCAGCGGCGAAACCCGTGGCAACCTGGCTGCCGGTGGCCGCGGCGAGGCGCGCCCGCTGAGCGACCGGGACCGCTGGATTGCCGCCCAGGTGGGGCCAACCCTGCGCGAGAAAGGCCTGCTGTTCGTGGGCCTCGACGTGATCGGCGATTACCTCACCGAGATCAACGTCACCAGCCCGACCTGCATTCGCGAAATCGACAACGCCTACAACACCGATATCGGCGGCAAGCTGATGGATGCCATTGATCGCCAGTTGCAGGCGCGCTGACCGCCGACGCACGGCATTCACCCGGAGTGGGGTATGATGCGGGTCCCATTTGCCTGGCCTGCTGCCCCGCCCTGCGGTTGCTGGATACCCGATGACGCTGCCCGCTGACATCCCTTCCGACCTGCTGCCCCCACGCGTTCGCCCAGTGGACCGGCTCGGTTTCACGCTGTTCCTGGCTGCGCTGGTGCACCTGGCGCTGATCCTCGGCGTCGGTTTCACCGTGGTCAAGCCTGCCGAAATCCGCCATACCATGGACATTACCCTGGCCACCTTCAAAAGCGAAAAACCGCCGGAGAAAGCTGATTTTCAGGCCCAGGACAACCAGCAAGGCAGCGGCACCCTGGACAAGAAGGCGGTGCCCAAGACCACCGAAGTGGCGCCGTTCCAGGACAGCAAGATCAACAAGATCACCCCCCCGCCGGCAGCCAAGCCGGAAGTAGTGCCGCCACCAACCCCGCAGAAGTCAGCGGTGGTGACCACCGCGCCCAAGGCGCACAAGGTCGAGCCCAAGCCCAAGCCCAGCAAGGCGCAACCCAAGCCAGCCGCGCCCGCCCCGGACTTCGACAGCTCGCAGCTGTCCAGCCAGATCGCCAGCCTGGAGGCAGAGCTGTCCAACGAACAGCAACTGTACGCCAAGCGCCCGCGCATCCACCGCCTGAACGCTGCCTCGACCATGCGCGACAAGGGCGCCTGGTACAAGGAAGAGTGGCGTAAGAAAGTCGAGCGGGTGGGCAACCTCAACTACCCCGACGAGGCGCGCCGGCAGCAGATCTACGGCAACCTGCGCATGATGGTCTCGATCAACCGCGACGGCTCGCTGTACGAAGTGCTGGTACTGGAGTCGTCCGGGCAGCCGGTGCTGGACCAGGCAGCGCAGCGTATCGTGCGGCTGGCGGCGCCGTTCGCACCGTTTACCGGGGACCTGGCCGAATTCGATCGCCTGGAGATCATCCGCACCTGGCGCTTTGCCCGTGGGGACCGTTTGTCCAGTAACTGAGTTATGCCTTGGGTTTAGGGCTTGCGATATGCGGCGGCGCTCGATCTCACAACCAACAAAACCCTCAAGACACTGACCAACCAAACGACACAAAGCGGACCTTGTCAGCCCCGCCACCTGGCGCCACACTACTACCCCATGAAAACCCTCACGCCGAGCTACCTCAAGCATCAGTTCCTGATCGCCATGCCGCACATGGCCGATCCGAACTTCGCCCAGACCCTCACGTACATTGTCGAGCACAACGCCCATGGCGCCATGGGCCTGGTGGTGAATCGGCCGCAGGAACTGAGCCTGGCCGATATTCTCGAGCAATTGCGCCCGGACGAAACGCCGCCGGACAGCACCTTGCAGGTGCCGATCTACCAGGGCGGCCCGGTGCAGACCGACCGTGGTTTCGTGCTGCACAGCAGCGAGTGCAGCTTCCAGGCGAGCGTGGCGCTGGAAGGGCTGACGCTGAGCACGTCGCAAGACATCCTGCTGGCCATTGCCGCCGGGGTCGGCCCCAAGCAAAGCCTGATCACGCTCGGCTATGCCGGCTGGGAAGCCGGCCAGCTGGAAGCGGAGCTGGCCGACAATGCCTGGCTCAACTGCCCGTTCGACCCGCAAATCATCTTTGAAATGGCCAGTGACCTGCGCCTGGAGGCCGCCGCCGCCAGCCTGGGCATCAACCTGCACCTGCTGACCAGCCAGGCGGGCCACGCCTGATGGCCGAACTACGCCTGCTGCTGGGTTTCGACTATGGCAGCAAACAGATCGGTGTGGCCGTCGGCCAGGTCATCACCGGCCAGGCACGTGAGCTGTGCACGCTGAAGGCGCAGAACGGCGTGCCGGACTGGGCCCAGGTGGAAAAGCTGATCGGTGAATGGAAGCCGGACGCCATCGTCGTTGGCCTGCCGCTGAACATGGACGGTACGCCCAGCGAAATGAGCGCCCGCGCCGAAAAATTTGCCCGCCGCCTCAATGGCCGCTTCAACCTGCCCGTGCACACCCACGACGAGCGCCTGACCACTTTCGAGGCCAAAGGCGAGCGCATGGCCCGTGGCGGCCAGCGCGGCAGCTACCGCGACAACCCGGTCGATGCCATCGCCGCGGCCCTGTTGCTGCAAGGCTGGCTGGAGGCCAATACCTGATCATCTTTGCCGCCGGCCATGCCCGGCGCACCCTTCCGAGGAGCCCGCAATGAGCCTACCCAACCCCGCCGAGCTGGTCCGGCAGATGGCTGTCGACCTTCGCGCCCACCTGGCCCGCCGCAGCATCAGCGAGCCGCGTTACATCGGTATTCGTACAGGTGGTGTCTGGGTTGCCCAGGCCCTGCAGGAGGCCATGGGCGACGAGAGTGCCATGGGTACCCTGGACGTCTCGTTCTACCGCGATGACTTCAGCCAGAATGGCCTGCACCCGCAGGTACGCCCGTCCGAGCTGCCGTTCGAAGTCGAAGGTCAGCACCTGGTGTTGGTGGATGACGTGCTGATGAGCGGCCGCACCATCCGCGCGGCGCTCAACGAACTGTTCGATTATGGCCGCCCGGCCAGCGTCACCCTGGTCTGCCTGGTGGACCTGGATGCCGGCGAACTGCCAATCCGCCCGAATGTGGTCGGCACCACCCTGTCGCTGGCCCCCGATGAACGGGTAAAATTGACCGGACCCGCACCGCTCGCCCTCGAGCGCCAGGACCTCGCCTCCGCTTCCGCCCTTTAAGAGTCCCCCGCGATGACGCCAATCGACGCCAAGCGCCCGCTGCAGCTCAATGACCAGGGCCAGCTGCGCCACTTCCTCTCGCTTGACGGTTTGCCCCGCGAACTGCTCACCGAGATCCTCGACACCGCCGACTCCTTCCTGGAAGTCGGTGCCCGGGCCGTGAAAAAAGTCCCTTTGCTGCGCGGCAAGACCGTGTGCAACGTGTTCTTCGAGAACTCGACCCGTACCCGCACCACCTTCGAGCTGGCAGCCCAGCGCCTGTCTGCCGACGTGATCAGCCTGAATGTGTCGACGTCCTCGACCAGCAAGGGCGAGACCTTGTTCGACACCCTGCGCAACCTCGAAGCCATGGCCGCCGACATGTTCGTCGTGCGCCACTCCGACTCGGGGGCTGCGCACTTCATCGCCGAGCACGTGTGCCCGCACGTTGCCGTGATCAACGGTGGCGACGGCCGCCATGCGCACCCGACCCAGGGCATGCTCGACATGCTGACCATCCGTCGCCACAAAGGCAGCTTCGAGAACCTGTCGGTAGCGATCGTCGGCGATATCTTGCACTCGCGGGTAGCCCGCTCCGACATGCTGGCGCTCAAGGCCCTGGGTTGCCCGGACATTCGCGTGATCGGGCCGAAAACCCTGATCCCGGTCGGTATCGAGCAGTACGGCGTGAAGGTCTACACCGACCTCGCCGAGGGCCTGAAGGATGTCGACGTGGTGATCATGCTGCGCCTGCAGCGTGAGCGCATGGCCGGTGGCCTGCTGCCCAGCGAAGGCGAGTTCTACCGCCTGTTCGGCCTGACCACCGCCCGCCTGGCCGGGGCCAAGCCGGATGCCATCGTCATGCACCCAGGCCCGATCAACCGGGGCGTGGAGATTGAGTCCGCGGTGGCCGACGGCAAGCATTCGGTGATCCTCAACCAGGTTACCTACGGCATCGCCGTACGCATGGCAGTGCTGTCCATGGCCATGAGCGGGCAAAACGCGCAACGTCAATTCGACCAGGAGAACGCCCAGTGACCATCAGCATTCTTGGCGCCCGGGTCATCGACCCCAACAGCGGCCTGGACCAGGTCACCGACCTGCACCTGGACGGTGGCCGCATTGCTGCCATCGGCGCCGCCCCGGCCGGTTTCAGCGCCAGCCGCACGATCCAGGCGCAAGGCCTGATTGCAGCGCCTGGCCTGGTCGACCTTGGCGTGTCCCTGCGCGAACCGGGCTTTAGCCGCAAAGGCAACATCGCCAGCGAAACCCGCGCAGCCGTGGCCGGCGGCGTGACCAGCCTGTGCTGCCCACCGCAAACCAAGCCGGTGCTGGACACCTCGGCCGTGGCCGAGCTGATTCTCGACCGTGCCCGCGAAGCGGCCAACAGCAAGGTCTACCCGATCGGCGCCCTGACCAAGGGCCTGGAGGGCGAGCAACTGGCGGAACTGGTGGCCCTGCGTGACACCGGTTGCGTGGCATTCGGCAACGGCCTGAAGGAAATCCCCAACAACCGTACCCTGGCCCGCGCCCTGGAGTATGCCGCCACCTTCGACCTGACCGTGGTGTTCCATTCCCAGGACCGCGACCTGGCCCAGGGCGGCCTGGCCCACGAAGGCGCCATGGCCAGCTTCCTTGGCTTGCCGGGCATTCCGGAAAGTGCCGAAACCGTGGCCTTGGCGCGCAACCTGCTGCTGGTCGAGCAGAGTGGCGTGCGCGCGCACTTCAGCCAGATCACCAGCGCCCGTGGCGCGCGGCTGATCGCCCAGGCCCAGGCACTTGGCCTGCCGGTAACCGCTGACGTGGCGCTGTACCAGCTGATTCTCACCGACGAGTCGCTGCGCGAGTTTTCCAGCCTGTACCACGTGCAGCCACCGCTGCGTACTGCTGCTGACCGTGACGGCCTGCGTGAAGCGGTCAAGTCTGGCGTGATCCAGGCGATTTCCAGCCACCACCAGCCGCACGAACGCGATGCCAAGCTGGCCCCTTTCGGTGCTACCGAACCGGGTATCAGCAGCGTCGAGTTGCTGCTGCCGCTGGCCATGACCCTGGTGCAGGACGGCCTGCTCGACCTGCCCACCCTGCTCGCCCGCCTGAGTAGCGGCCCGGCTGCCGCCCTGCGCCTGCCTGCGGGTGAGCTGAAGGCAGGCGGCGCGGCCGACCTGGTGCTGTTCGACCCGCAAGCCTCGACCGTTGCCGGCGAGCAATGGCTGTCGCGGGGTGAGAACTGCCCGTTCATCGGCCACTGCCTGCCGGGTGCAGTACGTTATACCTTGGTCGATGGGCACGTTTGCCACGAGGCCTGAGGGCTAGCTGCAAGCTGCAAGTCGAAAGTCGAAAGTCGAAAGTCGAAAGTCGAAAGTCGAAAGTCGAAAGTCGCAAGAAGAAGCAAGCCTCCCACGGATCTGCTTTTTCTTGCCGCTTGT
>NZ_BLJG01000100.1 GCF_009932375.1 Pseudomonas juntendi | reverse complement strand
GTGCAGTCACCGCCAGGTCGCCCTTGGGTGTGGCATTGATGCCGGCCGCCGCTTCGTTGGCCTCGTGAATGCTGGCCAGGATATGCCGGGTGTCCTCCAGGTAGCGGCCGCCTGCCTCGGTCAGGCGCACGCTGCGGGTGGTGCGCAGTAGCAGCTTGACCCCCAGCTGCTCCTCCAGGGCGCTGACGGCACGGGTGACGGCGGCCGGGGAGATGGCCAGGCGGCGGGCAGCAGCGGCGAAGCTTTCCAGCTCACCTACGGCGACGAATACCTTCATCAGGTGGATCTGGTCCATGCGAGCTCCTGGGGGCATGAGGTGCCGGGATTATTGTTCATCTGGGTATTTTCTGCTGCCCGCGAAGAGGCGGGCTGGTGTATCAGATGTCCAGCACCAGGGCCTGCACCCCCTCCTGCACCTGCGCCGGCACGGCACAACAGATCAACACCGACCCCGCCTCCGGTAGCTCTGCCGGTGGATGCGGGTAATGCA
>NZ_BLJG01000099.1 GCF_009932375.1 Pseudomonas juntendi | reverse complement strand
CGGGCCCGGAACAAACGTAGGCGCGAGCGCAGCTCGCGATTGCGCCGCGCGGGCGGCGCTCGATCTCACAGGCGCTGCCATACCTTGTGGCAAACACCTGTCAGCCCTAAAGCGATCCCTGTGGGAGCTGGCTTGCCGGCGATTGGGCCTCAAGGCTTTGAGGTGTCCTTCCAGCCACCACCGAGGGCGAGGAACACGCCAATTTGCCCCAACGCCACTTGGCTATCGGCCGCTGCCAGTTGCGCGCGCATGTCGGTATAGGTGCGGGTCGCCTGCAAGTCCGCCAGGAACGACTCACGCCCGGCCTGGTAGTACCGGTGCGTCTGGTCTGCCGCATCCTTGGCCGACTTCTCTGCCTCGGCCAGTGCGTCACGCCGGTCCAGCAGGGCACTGTACTGCGCCAGGCGAGTCTGGGTCTCGCGGATGGCGTTCAGCACCACACCGTCGAAATTCGCCAAGGCAGCTTGCGTAGAGGCTTCAGCCATGCGGATGCGGGCGCGTGTGCCGTTGGTGGGGATGCTCCAGCTGATCTGCGGGCCGAAACCCCAGCGGTTGGTCGACGGCTCACCAAGGTTTTCCAGAATACCAATCGTGCCCACCTGGGCACCGATGCTGATGTCCGGGTACAGCGCGCCGGTAGCAACCCCGATGGAGGCAGTTGCTGCGGCCAGCTGGCGTTCGGCCTGGCGCACATCAGGCCGGCGTTTGAGCAACGCAGCACCGTCGCCCACCGGCACCAACTGGTTCAGGTGCGGCAGCTCGGCACAATCGGCGGTGCCGGCGGGCAACTGGTCTACCGGTTTGGCCAGTAACGCAGCCAAGGTGTACAGGCCGGTTTCACGCTCGGCCTTGAAGCGCGGCAGTTCGGCGCGCAAGGACTTGAACTGGGTCTGCGAGCGGGTGACCTGGGTTTCATCGCCACGACCTGCATCACGCAAGCGCTGGTTAAGCTTTACGCTTTGCTCCTGCAAGTCGAGCGACTGGCGGGCGATGTGGTATTCCTCGTTGGCCGAGCACACCTGGGTATACGCTTTGACCACGTCGGCCACCAAGGTGATGCGGGCGGTATCGGCAGCAGCCTGCACCGCGTCTGCATTGGCCTTTGCAGCCTCGGTGCCACGCTTGAACGTGCCCCACAGGTCGAACTGATACGAAGCGCTGATGATGGCCTCGCCAATGTTGGCCACCGGCACCTTCTCAGGCAGCAGGAAGGCTTCGCCAGACTCCTGCAAGCGCTGGGCACCCAGTTTGACGCCGCCGTTGAAGCCACCTTGCGACTCGGCCACCTCGACCTGGGCGCGGGCCTTGGCGATGTTGGCCGCGGCTACGCGCAGCTCGGTATTGGCACTCAGGGCCTGGCGCACCAGCTCGTTCAGCCGTTGATCCTGATACAGCTGCCACCAGTCCTCGGGCACCGGCGCCGAAACCACGCTGTCGGCATCCTGGCGCAACGGGCCATTAAGGTCGCTGCGTTGCACCGCCGCGTCCTTCGGCACCTCATAGTCGGGGCCGACCATCATGCAGGCCCCCAGCGACAGGCACAGGCCAGCCAGGATGAGCTGTTTCATGGGTGCTGGCCCTCGATGATCGACACCGTGGCGGTACGCCCGGCGATCATGCGGAAGTCCTCTGGCACTTCGTCAAACGCGATGCGCACCGGAATACGCTGGGCCAGGCGCACCCAGCTGAACGCCGGGTTAACGTTGGGCAGCAGGTTGGCGCCGCTGCTGCGGTCGCGGTCTTCGATACCGGCGGCAAAACTCTGCACATGGCCGCGCAGGCGGGTGTTGTCGCCCATCACGCGGATATCCACGGCATCGCCGATATGGATGCCGCCAAGCTTGGTTTCTTCGAAGTAGCCATCGACGTGGTACGAGGCACTGTCGACCACCGACAGCACCGGGCGGCCGGCGGTGACGAATTCGTGGTTACGCGGCGCCCGGTCGTTCAGGTAGCCATCTACCGGGCTGCGTACCACCGAGCGGTCGAGGTTGAGCTGGGCGGTATCGACCGCCACCTGTGCCTCGCTGACGGCCGAGCGGGCGCGGGCCACGCGGGACTGGCTTTCCTCCAGTTGCTCGGCCGCCACCAGGTTGCCCAGCTTGCGGTTGCGCTGCGCTTCGCGGGAGGCCTGGGCCAGGGTTTCCTGGCGCTCGCCGAGGGTGGCCTTGGCCTGGCGCAGGGCCAGGGTGAAGCGGTCCTGGTCGATGGTGAACAGCACGTCGCCGCGCTTGACGGTCTGGTTGTCGTGCACCTCGACTTTCTGGATCAAGCCCGACACATCGGGGGCGATCTGGATCACGTCGGCGCGGATATGGCCGTCGCGCGTCCAGGGCGCAAACATGTAGTAGACGACCATCTGCCATACGAGCACGGCGGCGAAGGTCACTACCAGCAAGGTCAGGACCACACGGCCCAGGGTCAGCAAAGGTTTTTTCATGGCAGCATCAGGTTTCGGCAAAAGTGGTCCACCGCGCCAAGCAGCACGGCATACAGGGCAACGTTGAACAACGCCCGGTGCCAGACCAGGCGGTAGAAATGTATACGCACCAGCACCGCGTGCAGCCCAAGGAACAGCAGGTAGGTGCCAAGCATCATCACCAACAGCGCGGGCAGGAACACCCCGCTGATATCCAGTTCACCAATCACAGGGGCGCTCCGTCGAGGCCGGCAGGCAGTTGCAGTTGTTCGGCGGGTTCGAGCATCACCTCCACACCTGGCAGCAGGGCAAGGCGCAGGCCGCTCAGCGCATGCAGCAGGTGGGTGCGGGCATCGCCACGCTCGTACAGTTCATCCAGATTCAGCGCCAGCCGCGCCCGCTCCATGTTGCGCAGCAGCGCAGCCGGTGCATGCAGGCGCTGGCCAGCGTGCAGGCAGGCGGCGTAGTGCGCACCCACTTCGGCAACCACGGTATTGAGCCGCTCACGGGCCTGCTGACCAGCGCGCGGCAGGTAGGCCAGCAAGTCGAGCAGGTTCAACCCAACACGCAGGTCACGCAGCGCTACACCGCTGTCCTGGCCCGTTTGCGACAGGCGCGGCAGGTGCTGCATCAGGCGGTCGAGCATCTGTACGCCAAGCTTGCGATGTTCGGCCAGGGTCGCCGGCCCGGTCATTTCGACAATGTCGCGCCAGGCGAAGCGGGTCATGCGCTTGGCAGCCAGCTCCACCCCAAACGGGCGCATGACCAACGTCCAGATGAAGGCGAACAGCAGGCCGACGGGGCCGGCCAGGTTGGAATTCAGGAAGGTGAAGAAGTCGGCATCATAGGCGCCCTGGATGCTGATGAAAGTCGAGGTGTTGACGATGGTCAGCAACGTGCCCAGGTAAAAACGCGGTTGCACGGTCAGGGTGCCGACGCAGATGAACGGCACGGCAAAGGCCAGCACCAGCATCGGGAAGTCGTGCAGGTTGGGCAGCACCAGGAACAGGTACAGGCTGGAGAAGATCACCGACAGCAAGGTCCAGAAGAAGAACCGGTAGATCTGCGGTGCCGGGTCGTCCATGGCCGCGAAGAAACTGCACGACACGGCCGCGAGGATTACCGCGCTGGCGCCGTCGTTCCAGCCCAGGCCAATCCACAGGCCACAAGCGACGATGATCGCCAGCACCGTGGTGGCCACCGAGTACAGCATCAGGCCACGGTCGAAGAACGGTGTCAGGCGGCCCAGGCGCCAGTGCCGGTACACGGCCCGCCAGGGCGTGGCATCGTCGGTGCGCAGGGCATGTTGCAAGGTGCAGCAGTCCTGCCACAGGTCGGCCCATTCGGTCAGCCGGTACAGGGCGTTGGATAACAGCAGCTCGGCGCGCTGGTCGAGCATGGCGGCAGCGGGCTGCAGCCGCTCGATCTGCTCGTGCAGCGCAGCCCAGCGGGCGACAGAAGGGCTGGCGGCAGTCCCTTGCAGCCATTCGCGAGCGGCGGCGAGCACAGGCTGCAACTGGGCGAACTGGGCCGGGGCCCGGCCCTCCAGGGCGACCAGCGCATCATCGAGCGCATCGATGACCGGCAGCAGGTGAATCATCCGCCCACGCAGCTCACGGGCGTTTTTCAGGGTGTGCGGGCCAGCCCCTTCGTGGCCGAGCTGGCCGATCATCAGCTCCAGCGAGTTGAAGGTGGTGACCATCGCCCCGCGCATGCCGCCGACCTTGTCGGTGCTGCCAGCGCGGGCCAGGTAGGTATCGCTGTAGTTAAGGGCCTCGGTAAACCAGTTGCCGGTGGCGCCGACCACCACTGGGGCCAGCCGGCGAGGCCAGAAAATGGCGCCAACGACGGCTGCGCAGACAATCCCCAGGCAGATTTCCTGGGCGCGGGAAGACGCGACGTCAAACACCGCCAGGGGGTTATCCACAACCGCCAGTGCGATCATCGGCAAGGTGTAGCCGGCCAGCATCAGCATGTAGTTGTTGGCCGTGCGCAGGTTCAGCGAGAGGAACAGCAGGGTGCCGGTCCACAGGGCGATGGCAATGCTCAGCAGCAACGGCGACTGTACCAGCGGTGGCACCAGGAGGACCGCCCCCCCGGCACCGAGCAAGGTGCCCACGGCACGGTACAGCGCCTTGGAGCTGGTTGGGCCAACGAAGGGGCTGGAAACGATGTACACCGTGGCCATGGCCCAGTAGGGCCGCGGCAACTGCATGAGCAGGGCAATGTACAGGGCGATCATCGAGGCCGCGAAGGTGCGCACACCGTAGAACCAGTCCCGCGCCGGGGGGACCGAGCTGAAGAAGCCGTTCATGCCACCCCGCCTGCACCGCCCAGGCCGGCAGCCTCGAAGGCGCGCAGCACGCGCAAGGCGGCTTCCAGGTCAGCCTGGTCGATGCCTTGCAGCACATCCCTGCGCACGCGCACCAGTTCGGCTTCGATGGCTTCGGCCAAGCGGCGGCCTTCAGCGGTGAGGCTCAGGGCCTTGGCGCGACGGTCGAGGGGGTCTTCACTGCGGCAGACCAGGCCAGCCTTGCACAGTTGGTCGAGCAGGCGTACCAGTGATGGGCTTTCCAGGCCGGCTGCTTGGGCCACCGCTACCTGATGCACACCGTCGCCGAGGCGCACGATCATCAGCAGCGGCGCAGCGCAGGCCTCGGAGATGCCGTAACTGGTCAACGCGCAATGGCAGATGCGCCGCCAATGGCGAGCCGCAACTACCATGCCACTGCTGACCTGCAGGCGCAGGAGATCAAGGCACATGAACAGTATCCAGGTATATTCATAGTTTGCTAACTATCAATATACGCTCGTACCTCCCCCTGTCGTCAACAGCGGGTGACGAGGGGTATGGGCGAATGGGTGTGCACGCTGGAGGGTGGATTGCCTGTGCTGGCGTTATTGCCGGATTCAGCCGGGTTCTTGGGAGCGGGCGTGTCGAAGCGTCGAACCGCCGCGAACACCGGCGTAGCCGGTGCCAGCCACTGCGCTGGATTCTTCGCGGGCACGCCCGCTCCCACACAGGCCGCGTCGCGCTTACGAACTGAGTTCTCTGCGCGACAGCGCAGGCCGTAGGGCGGAGTGATCTCCCACAGGTATTGCACACATACTGCAGCCTGTGGTCGCCTATGCGAGCGGGGGAATCAGGGGTGTATCTGGTCTTCCAGCTTCATGGTCAGGGCGAGTGTGCTGCCCATCTGCAAGGCGCGGTCGCGCCACTGCAGGTAGCGCACGCTGTCACGGCTGCTGAAATGCACCGCCAGCTCTTCGGCCGCCTGTACCACCCCTGCGGCTGCCGCCAGTTCCAGCCAGTACAATGCAGCCTTGATGTCGGGTGCCACGTACAACCCGTGCATCAAGCGATAACCCACCTCGAAGCGGCAACGCGCTTCGCCACGCTCGGCCCCGCGCATAAACCACTGGTAGGCCTGCACCAGGTCTACCTGCCATTGCTGCTCGCCATCGCACACTTCTTCTTCATACAGGTCACCCAGGGCCGCCGCGGCATGCAGCATGCCGCGCTCGAAGGCCTGCCGGTAGCAATCCGCCGCCTGGGCATAGGAGGGGTCGACACCCTTGCCGAAGTAATGCTGCTGCCCAAGGTTGAACCACGCAGCAGCATTGCCCTGCAGCGCCGCCATGCGCAACAGGTGCCCGGCCAACACGGTATCAGCGCGCCAATACTTGCCGTTGAGCCAGATCCAGCCCAGGTCGTTGAGTGCCGCTACGCTACCTTGCAATGCCTGGCGGCGCAGGTCGGCGTAAACGGCCTGCAGGTCACTGGCTTCGTCCAGTCGGTTGATCAGCAGCGAGCGCTGGCTGGGCAAGCCTACCCCGGCGAACAACCGATGCCGCCTGCCGGCCGGTGCCGGGGCGGCGATGACCCGTTCGGGCAAAAGGCGGGCAAGCAGCGAATGGATATTGCTGGCAGCAGACATGTTCATCCTCATTGAACGACGCACAACCCCAACCTTCGGCTGTGATGAGGCGTGATTCTGCGTGATGTCACGTCAAAACCTGTCGCGAACGATTCGGCACCAGGCAACCAAATGCGACTTACTTGATCTGAGCAGGGCGTGGCCAATTGCCATGCCCCTCGCCTGCCGCCATGCTATGACGGCAAGCCTAGACAAGGACGTTATCTTTTGCCGTTCGCCACCACTCGCGCCACCCTCAGCCGCCAATGGGCGCTGCTGCGTCAGCTACCCAGTCGCTCCCCGGGCATTACCAGCGCCGAGCTGGTGTGGCGCCTGCGCGACGTGGGCTTCACTGTCAGCAAGCGTACCGTTGAACGCGACCTGAATGTAACCGCTCCATA
>NZ_BLJG01000098.1 GCF_009932375.1 Pseudomonas juntendi | reverse complement strand
TGTGCGTTGTTTGAACGCCTTGGCGCATGCCTCAATATCGCGCCGTACGAACAAGGCGGTCGCGCGCACCTGGCACAGGGGTTACTGGCCCGAAACAAACGTAGGAGCGAGCGCAGCTCGCGATGCGCCGCGCGGGCGGCGCTCGATCTCACAGGCCCTGCATTTCTTGTGACAAACACCTGTCAGCCCTGACGCGATCCCAGCGGAAGCTGGCTTGCCTGCGACAGGGCCCGCCCAGGCAGCATCTAACAATGGCCAGCCACCGCAGAGTTGGTTAAGGTCAACACACCCCGCATGCCAGGCACTTCCATGGACATCAAGCAGCTCAAGTTCCTCATCGCCCTCGACCAGACCCGCCACTTCGGCCAGGCGGCGGCGCTGTGCCACATCACCCAGCCGACGCTGTCCATGCGCCTGCGCAACCTGGAGGACGAACTGGACCTGGTGCTGGTCAAACGTGGCCAGCGCTTTGAAGGCTTTACCGAAGCCGGCGAGCGCATTCTGGCCTGGGCGCGCACCCTGCTGGCCGCCCACGACGGCCTGCAGGCCGAAGCCGCCAGTTGCCGGGGCCAGGTGGTCGGCAGCCTGCGCCTGGGCACGGTGCCGCTGGCCAGTTTCAACCCCATGCACCTGCTGCTGCCGCTGCGGGAAAAATACCCGGAGCTGCACTTCCAGCTCAGTTCGCTGAGCTCGGAACAGGTCATCGACGGCCTTAGCCGCAACCAGCTCGATCTGGGCATCTGCTACCTGGACCAGGTCAACACCAGCTTCTTTGAAGTGATCGAGCTGGGCATCACCACCATGGGCCTGCTGCATGACACCCGGCACTTCCGGTTTGCCAGCGACAGCTTGCGCTGGGACGAACTCGGCGACATTCCGCTGGGCCTGCTGAGCAAAGGCATGCACTACCGCCAGTCACTGGACCTGAGCTTTCGCAGCCGTGGCCTGGAGCCCAATGCGGTGCTGGAAAGCGATTCGAGCTTCCAACTGATTCAGGCCATCAACACCGGCATGTGCTGCGCGATCATGCCACTGGACTGCGGCCTGGAAGACCTCAGCGAGCACTTGCGCATCCTGCCGGTGGCCGACGCCGCGATCCACAGCCCGGTCGGCCTGCTGCTGCGCCGCAGCGAGCCACGTTCGGCCATTGCCGAGCAGTGCTTTGCCGAGGCGCAGGCACTGTTTCAGGCGGGCTGATCGCTGGTCGCCTGGCGGTATTGGCGCGGCGTAAAGCCGGTCAGTTGCTTGAACTGGCGGCTGAAGGCGCTGTGGTCGGTGTAGCCGCAGCACATGGCCACCTCGGTGATCGGCAATTCTGAATGCAGCAAGCGATGGGCGTGCTCCAGGCGCGCCTTGTGGATCATCTGCCGTGGCGTGAGGTGGAACACCCGTTTGCAATAGCGCTCCAGCTGGGCCACCGAAATGCCCGCGATGCGGGTCAGCTCGCGCATGCTTATCGGCTGGTGAAAGTGCTGGCGGATATGTTCGTCCACCGCGGCCAGGCGCTGGTACGCAGGGTGGCTGTCGGCCGCTGACTGCAGGTCGACCGAGATGCCGACCAGGCCAATGATCTCGCCCGCCTGGTTGTACAACGGGCGCTTGTGGGTCAGGCACCAGCCTGGCTCGCGGCTGCCGTACAGGTGCAGCTCCAGCTGGTCTTCCAGCACCAGGCCCTCCTTCAGCACGCGCCGGTCCTGTTCGGTGTAGCCGGGGCCGAGCTGCGCCGGAAACACTTCGGCGCTGGTCTTGCCCAGCAACGGTTGCAGGCGCTTCAGGCCACAGCGCTGGACCAAGGTGTTGTTGGCCAGCACGTAGCGGGCGGCCGGGTCCTTGATGAAGATCGCAGCGTTGGGGATGGCGTCGAGGATCGGCAGCAGCAGCGAGACACCGGCCAGCAGGGCCTCGAGGGAGGCGGGACGGTGCTGGTCCAGGGAGTGGTAGAGGGGTGCCAGGGGGGTGTCGGTCATCTGCTCGATCTCTGTTGGCTTTGTCGGCCCTTTCGCGAGCATGCCCGCTCCCACAGGTACCTCACAAATCCCGAATCCTGTGCTGTAGCTGTGGGAGCGGGCGAGCCCGCGAAGAGGCCGGCACTACTCACACATACCTACAGCCCTTATACGGTATGGCCTACAGCCTATTCCCCACCCTTGTGGCTGACCACTGCTTTTTCCCAACTGTGCCGATTTCGTCATGCCCCTTGCAGAAAACCATCAAGAACCGCCGCCCCGATCGGTCCACTCTATGCCCCACGCAAGCCGCCCAAGCCCTACAAGAACGCGGCCCGAAAGCCGCACCTGGTGACATCAGACCTGCCTATCCAATAACCAACAAAAAGGCGAACCCATGTCAGGCAAATTCAAGAAACAGTTATCGCTGCTGGACCTCACCTTCATCGGCCTCGGCGCCATTTTCGGCTCCGGTTGGCTGTTCGCCGCCAGCCACGTTTCGGCCATCGCCGGCCCGGCCGGCATCCTCTCCTGGTTCCTCGGCGGCTTCGCCGTGCTGCTGCTGGGCATCGTGTACTGCGAACTGGGCGCCGCCCTGCCCCGCGCCGGTGGCGTGGTGCGCTACCCGGTGTACTCGCACGGCCCGCTGCTGGGCTACCTGATGGGCTTCATCACCCTGATCGCCTTCTCCAGCCTGATCGCCATCGAGGTGGTCGCTTCGCGCCAATATGCTGCCGCCTGGTTTCCCGAACTGACCATGGCCGGCTCCAGTGACCCCACCGTGCTTGGCTGGCTGGTGCAGTTCGCCTTGCTGGGGCTGTTCTTCTTCCTCAACTACCGCAGCGTGAAAACCTTTGCCAAGGCCAACAACCTGATCAGCGTGTTCAAGTTCATCGTGCCGCTGCTGGTGATCGGCGTGCTGTTCACCTTCTTCAAGCCGCAGAACTTCACCGTGCAAGGCTTTGCCCCCTTCGGTTTGTCTGGCGTGGAGATGGCCGTATCGGCCGGTGGCATCATCTTCGCCTACCTGGGCCTGACACCGATCATTTCGGTGGCCAGCGAAGTGAAGAACCCACAGCGCACCATCCCGATCGCACTGATCCTGTCGGTGCTGCTGTCCACCGCCATCTACGCCTTGCTGCAACTGGCCTTCCTCGGCAGCGTACCCACCGAAATGCTGGCCAACGGCTGGGCCAGCGTAACCAAGGAACTGGCCCTGCCCTACCGTGATATCGCCCTGGCATTGGGGGTGGGTTGGCTGGCCTACCTGGTGGTGGCCGACGCCGTGATCTCGCCCAGTGGCTGCGGCAACATCTACATGAACGCCACCCCACGGGTGATCTATGGCTGGGCGCAAACCGGCACCTTCTTCCGCTACTTCACCCGTATCGACGCCGAGTCCGGCATCCCGCGCCCGGCGCTGTGGCTGACCTTCGCGCTGTCGGTGTTCTGGACCCTGCCCTTCCCGTCGTGGGAGGCGCTGATCAACGTGGTGTCCGCAGCCCTGGTGCTGAGCTATGCCGTGGCCCCGGTCAGTGTCGCCGCGCTGCGCCGCAACGCCCCCGAGATGCCGCGCCCGTTCCGGGTGAAGGGCATGGCGGTGCTGGGCCCCCTGTCGTTCATCATCGCCGCACTGATCGTGTACTGGTCGGGCTGGAATACCGTGTCCTGGCTGCTGGCCCTGCAAATCGTGATGTTCGTGCTGTACCTGGTATGCAAACGCTTCGTACCGACCCAGCACCTGTCGCTGGCCCAGCAAGTGCGCAGCTCGGCGTGGCTGATCGGCTTCTACGCGGTGACCATCCTGTTGTCCTGGCTGGGCAGCTTCGGCGGCCTGAGCGTGCTTGGCCACCCATTCGACACGGTGGCGGTGGCTGTCAGTGCGCTGGGCATCTACTACTGGGGTGCCGCTACCGGCGTGCCTGCCCACCTGGTACGCCTGGAAGGCGAGGACGAAAGCGAAGCCAGCCAAGAGCCGCTGGCAGGCCAACGCCCGGCCGCGCTGGCTGGGTGAAGGCTACTGGCCCTATCGCCGGCAAGCCAGCTCCCACAGGGGCTGCGCTGCCCCTGAGGCGCATGCAATCGCAATACCCCTGAGGCCAATGCAATACCTGTGGGAGCTGGCTTGCCAGCGATGAGGCCCGCACCAGCAGCACATGACCATACAGATCAAACAAGGGACAGGCCCATGAAACAGATTCACGTCATCGACTCCCACACCGGCGGCGAGCCTACCCGCCTGGTGATGCAGGGCTTCCCGCAACTGCATGGCCGCAGCATGGCCGAGCAGCGCGACGAACTGCGCGAGCTGCACGACCCGTGGCGCCGGGCCTGCCTGCTGGAGCCACGCGGCAACGATGTGCTGGTGGGCGCGCTGTACTGCCCGCCAGTGTCTGCCGACGCCACCTGCGGGGTGATCTTCTTCAACAACGCCGGTTACCTGAACATGTGCGGCCACGGCACCATCGGCCTGGTCGCTTCGCTGCAGCACCTGGGCCTGATCGCACCCGGCGTGCACAAGATCGACACCCCGGTCGGCCAGGTCAGCGCCACCTTGCATGAAGACGGCGCCGTCACTGTCGCCAACGTGCCCGCCTACCGCTACCGCCAGCACGTGGCGGTGGACGTGCCCGGGCATGGCGTGGTGCATGGCGACATCGCCTGGGGTGGCAACTGGTTCTTCCTGGTTGCCGAACACGGCCAGCGCATTGAACTGGATAACCGCGAGGCCCTGACCGCGTACACCTGGGCCATGCTCAACGCCCTGCAAGCGCAAGGCATCACCGGCGAGCACGGCGCGCCCATCGACCACGTCGAGCTGTTTGCCGACGACGCCAACGCCGACAGCCGCAACTTCGTGATGTGCCCCGGCAAGGCCTACGACCGCTCGCCCTGCGGCACCGGCACCAGCGCCAAGCTGGCCTGCCTGGCGGCCGACGGCAAGCTGGCCGAGGGCCAGACCTGGGTGCAGGCCAGCATCACCGGCAGCCAGTTCCAGGGCCACTACCAGCGCGACGGCGAGCGGATTCGCCCGTTCATCACCGGCCGCGCCTACATGACCGCCGACAGCACCCTGCTGATCGACGAACAGGACCCATTCGCCTGGGGCATCTGAACCCCGCCTTTTGACCCACCCGAATTTCGCCAGGAGTAACTTGCATGAACAACAACATCTTCACCGGCACCATGCCCGCCCTGATGACCCCGTGCACCGCCGAGCGCAAGCCGGACTTCGACGCGCTGGTGCGCAAAGGCCGTGAACTGATCGAGGCCGGCATGAGCGCCGTGGTGTACTGCGGCTCGATGGGCGACTGGCCGCTGCTGACCGAGGCCCAGCGCCAGGAAGGCGTGGCACGCCTGGTGGGCGCCGGCATCCCGACCATCGTCGGCACTGGCGCGGTGAACACCCGCGAGGCGGTGGCGCATGCCGCCCACGCCGCCAAGGTTGGCGCCGCCGGGCTGATGGTCATCCCCCGCGTGCTTAGCCGCGGGGCCTCGCTGATCGCCCAAAAACACCACTTCTCGGCCATTCTCGCCGCGGCACCGAAGCTGCCGGCCGTGATCTACAACAGCCCCTACTACGGCTTTGCCACCCGCGCCGACCTGTTCTTCGAACTGCGCAGCGCATACCCCAACCTGATCGGTTTCAAGGAGTTCGGCGGTGGCGCCGACCTGCGCTACGCCGCCGAACACATCACCTCCAAGGACGACGACGTGACCCTGATGGTCGGCGTCGATACCCAGGTGGTGCATGGCTTCGTCAACTGCAACGCCACCGGTGCCATCACCGGCATCGGCAACGCCCTGCCGCGTGAAGTGCTGCAACTGGTAAACCTGAGCAAGCAGGCGGCCAAGGGCGACGCCCGCGCCCGCCGCCTGGCGCGTGAGCTGGAAGCGGCGTTGGCGGTGCTGTCGTCGTTCGATGAAGGCTGCGACCTGGTGCTGTACTACAAGCATTTGATGGTGCTCAACGGCGATCGCGAGTACAGCCTGCATTTCAACGAGACCGACGCGCTGACCGACGCCCAGCGCAACTATGCCGAGCAGCAGTACGCCCTGTTCCGCACCTGGTACGCCAGCTGGTCGGCCGAGCAGAACCTGGCCTGACGTATGGCCTGCGCGGTCTCTTGTAGGAGCGGGCGTGCCCGCGA
>NZ_BLJG01000097.1 GCF_009932375.1 Pseudomonas juntendi | reverse complement strand
GCACCAACCGCAAAGCCCCCTCTGCCGGCGTGTCATGCACCACCACCCCATGCCGCCTGTACCGCTCCACCACCTGCGCATGCGGGTGCCCAAAACTATTGTTGCGCCCCCGCGATATCAGCACCCCACGCGGCGCCGTGGCACGCATGAAGGCCTCGCTGGAAGAACTGCGGCTGCCATGGTGCGGCGACTGCAGCCAGTCGATGCGTGGCGCTTCGGTCGCCGCCAGCCAGGCACGCTCCGCCCCTGCCTCCATGTCGCCGGCCAGCAACAACCGCTCGCCCTGCGCCTCGACCAGCAACACACAGGAGCGGTCATTACTGCTGCGCCCATCCGCCCAGCGCCACAGCGAAAAACCCACGCCATCCCATTCCCATTGCTCGCCACTGGCACAGGGTTGCAACTGAACATCATCCAGCGCTTCCCCACCGATAACCCGCTCGACCGGCAAACCCCGCTGTATCGCCCCAGCACCGCCGGCATGATCAGCGTGGGCATGGCTGATCAGCATCACGTCCAGGTGACTCACCCCCAACTTGCGCAAGGTCGGCAACACCACCCGCTCCCCCAAGTCGTAGTCGCCCCTCGCCGGCCCGGCGTCATAGAGCAGATTGTGATGCCGGGTGCACAACAGCACCGCCAAGCCTTGGCCGACGTCCAGTTGCCAGACCTCCACCTGCCCGAAAGGCACCGGCTCGCGCGGCACCCAGAGGGCCAACAGCATCACCCCGCCCAACCCTCGCAGCGGCACACCACGGGGCAGCAGCACCAGCAAAGCCCCCAGGCAGACCAGCAGCCAGGCCCATAGCGGCAGGGCTGGCGGCACCCATGCCGGGCGTTGCTGCGCAACCAGCGCCAGCACCCGAAACAGCACGTCCAGCAAGCCACCTGCCAGCCACAAAAAGGCCTCCCCAGCCTCACCCAACGGCAACAGCAAGGTGCCCAGCAAGGCCAACGGCAGTACCGCCAGGCTCACCCATGGCACCGCCACCAGGTTGGCCAGCGGCGCACTCAGGCTCACCGGCAAGCCCACGGCCAGCAGCACCGGCAACAAACCGATGGCAATCACCCACTGCGCCCGCGTCCAGGCCTGCCATGGCCGCCATGCCCCCAGGCGGGCACTGAAGCAAAACACCAGCGTGGCCACGGCGCCGAACGACAGCCAGAAGCCCGGAAGCAGCGCCGCCAGCGGCTCGACCAGCAACACGGCCACCAGCGCCAGCAACAGTGGCAGGAACGCCCCCAGGTGCCGAAAACGCAGCCGCCAGAGCAACACCACGGCCAGCATCAGGCAGGCACGCTGCACCGGCACCCCCGCGCCGGCCAGCCAGCCGTAGGCCAGTGCCGCACCCATGGCCAGCGCGCACGCCGAGGGCAGCCATGGCAGCCGTGCGGGCCACAGCCCCCAGCGGGCCAACCCGGCGACCAGGCCATAGAGCAAACCGGCGACCAGGCCAATGTGCTGGCCGGAAATGACCAACAAGTGCACCGTGCCGGTGGCCTGCAACGTCTGCCAATCTTCCCGCGCCAGGCCGGCCCCGTCGCCGAGCACCAGGGCCACCAGCGCGGCCTGCCGGCCGTTGGCATCGACCGCCAGCAAGCGCTGGCGCAGCGAGTCCCGCCACCCATAGCTGGCCGGCGCCAGCAGCTGCCCCGCCTTCACCGTACCGGTAGCGCCGACCCGCCGGGCCAACAGCTGCGCTTCACGGTCCGGCCCATGCGGGTTCAACAACCCGGCCGGGCGCTGCAAGGTCACCGCCAGCCGCCACTGCTCGCCGGCCCGTACCGGCGGCCCGTCGAACCAGCTGACTTGCAGGCGTTGTGGCAGTTCGGCACGGCGCGAACGGGCGGCCTCCAGCTCGAAACGCACACCGTGCGCCGTGCGCGCCGGCAAGCCGACCACCCGCCCCTCCAGCCACAAGGTGCGGCCATCCAAAGCGGCCGCCAGCCGGTCATCCAGGGCCTGCTGGGCAGACCAGCTGGCCCAGCACAGCCCCAACAGAAAACAGCCCAATGGCCACCCGCGGGTGAACAGGCAGACGCCAGCGCAAGCCGCCAGCACCCACAACCACCCGTCCGGTGGCAATGCAGGAAGAAAGCCCAGGCACAGCAGCCCGAGCGCAAGCGCCAACATCCCTGTGCGCATGAGGTAGAGCTCCAGAAGCGAAATCACCTTCTGAGGCATAGCCCAATTGCCGGCACGGCTTGCTCAACAATTGTCACAAACTCTGAACGAGGCTGAGCGGGAATAAGGGCATACTGCCCGGGTCAACGCTCCGGGAGCCTACATGCCGCGCCGACTTTTCAAACGCTACATGCCGGACCCGACCAGTATTCGGGAACACAAGTCCTTACGCTTTTTCGGCAAGTTGCTGCACGACCCGAACCTCTGGCACCTGAACCGCCATTCGGTGGCACGGGCCATGGGCGTTGGCCTGTTCGCGGCACTGATCCCGATGCCGGCGCAGATGCTGCTGGCCGCCGCGCTGGCCATTCCGGTACGCGGCAATCTGCCGATCGCGGTCAGCCTGGTGTGGTTGACCAACCCACTGACGATGCCGCCGGTGTTCTTCGTCACCTACATGACCGGCGCCTGGCTGATGCAGGTACCACCGCGCACATTGCCTGACGAACTGACCTTCGAGTGGATCACCGACCAGCTGTCGACGCTGTGGCAACCCTTCCTGCTCGGCTCGGTGGTGTGCGGCGTGGTGCTGGGCATCCTTGGCTACTTCGGCACCATGCTGTACTGGCGCTGGTGGGTGGGCCGGCAGTGGCGGCGGCGCCAATGCCGGTGCAAGGCCTCAGGCGCGCATGCCGCGGCCGCTGACCAGCAGGCGCACACACAGCAGGTAGAGCACCGCGGTGGCCACCAGCATGAAGGTGATCGCCGTGCCGATGCTGATATCCGACACCCCTAGGATGCCGTAGCGGAACGAGTTGACCATGTGCAGCACCGGGTTGGCCAGCGACACGGTCTGCCAGAACGGCGGCAGCAGGTTGATCGAATAGAACACCCCGCCCAGGTAAGTCAGTGGCGTCAGCACGAAGGTCGGGATGATCGAAATGTCATCGAAGTTGCGCGCGAACACCGCGTTGACGAAGCCCAGCAGCGAGAAAATGGTCGCGGTCAACAGCACCACGGCCACGGTCACGCCCAGGTGGTGCACCTGCAGGTCGGTGAAGAACATCGACAGGATGGTCACGATCACCCCCACCGCCAGGCCACGCAACACGCCGCCCAGCACATAGCCGACGAGAATGATGTGCGGCGATACCGGCGACACCATCAGTTCTTCGATCGAGCGCTGGAACTTGCTGCCGAAGAAGCTCGACACCACGTTGCCATAAGAGTTGGTGATCACCGACATCATGATCAGCCCGGGCACTATGTACTGCATGTAGGTGAAACCACCCATGTCACCGATCTGCCGGCCGATCAGGTTACCGAAAATCACGAAGTACAGGACCATGGTGATCGCGGGCGGCAGCAGGGTCTGCGGCCAGATGCGCAGAAAACGCCGCACTTCACGGTAGACGATGGTGTTCAGGGCGACCCAGTTGGTACGCAGTTCCACACTCATACGGCCACCTTCGACAGGTTTTTTTCCACCAGGGACACGAACAGCTCCTCGAGTCGGTTGGTCTTGTTGCGCAGGCTTTGCACTTCGATGTTCTGCAGGGCCAGCTGGCCGAACAGCGCGGTAATGCCGATGTCCTTGTCCACCTGCACTTCCAGCGTGTGCGGGGTCAGCAGCCGGCAAGGGTAGCCTTGCAACACCGGCGCCGTGGCCAGGTCCTGCTTGAGGTCGAGGACGAAGGTTTCGACATGCAGCTTGCCCAGCAACTGGCGCATGCTGGTGTTCTCGACGATGGTGCCGTGGTCGATGATGCCGATGTTACGGCACAGCTGCTCAGCCTCTTCCAGGTAATGGGTGGTGAGGATGATGGTGATGCCCTTCTGGTTCAGCTCGGTGAGAAAGCTCCACATCGACCGGCGCAGCTCGATGTCCACCCCGGCGGTAGGTTCGTCCAGGATCAGCAGGCGCGGTTCGTGAATCAGCGCGCGGGCAATCATCAGGCGGCGCTTCATGCCACCAGACAACGAACGCGACTGCACGTCGCGCTTGTCCCACAGGCCCAGCTGGGTCAGGTATTGCTCGGCGCGCTCCTTGGCCAGTTTGGGCGGGATACCGTAGTAGCCGGCCTGGGTCACCACGATATCGAAGGTTTTCTCGAACTGGTTGAAGTTGAATTCCTGCGGCACCACGCCCAGGCAGCGCTTTAGCGCGGCGGGCTCGCGGTCCAGGTCATGGCCGAATACGTTGACCGTGCCGCTGGTCTTGTTCACCAGCGTGGACAGGATGCCGATGGTGGTGGACTTGCCGGCGCCGTTGGGGCCGAGCAAGGCGAAGAAGTCACCTTCGGCAACGTCCAGGTCGATGCCCTTGAGGGCCTGGAAGCCGTTGCCGTAGGTTTTGGTGAGCTGTCGGATGGACAGGGCAGAACTCATAGCGGGTCACTTACCGAAGAATAAGGTGCAGGACACGCCAGATAACGTCACTGGCGCAGTGAGTGCGGCCAATGGTGCAAGGCCTGGCCGCACAAGTACAGTCATGTGTATTGATAGTGACTATCGAAACAGCCGTGGTGTTCGATTCAGGTCAGCGCCGTCATCACCGCAGCCTGGTAGGCCGGGCGTGCCTTGAGGCGTGCGTACCACGCTTCCAGATGCCGCATGGCCGGGCGCTCGATGGGCAGCTCGAACCAGGCGTAGGCGAAGCACCCCAGTGGGATGTCGCCCATGCCGATCTGGTCACCGGAAAGATACGGCTGCTGGGCCAGGGCAGCATCGGCCATCGCCAGCAGCTCGGCACAGCGCTTGTGCGCAGCGTTGATCGCCACCCAGTCGCGCTGGTCTTCCGGGGTACGCAGCAGGCCCCAGAACAGCGGGCGGAAGGGGGTTGCCAAGGCTGATGTGGTCCAGTCCATCCACTTGTCGGCCAGGGCGCGCTGGCGCGGGTCTTCCAGGTACCAGCCTTGCTCGGCGCCGTACTCGGCGCACAGGTAGCGGACGATGGCGTTGGACTCCCACAGGACCAGGTCGCCGTCCTCCAGCAGGGGCACCAGGCCATTGGGGTTGCGCGCGCGGTAGTGCGGCTCGTTGACCACGCCGAAAGCGCCGCCGGCGTCGATGGACGCGAAGTCCAGGCCCAGTTCGTGGGCAATCCACAGCGCCTTGCGCACATTGCTCGAATTCTTGCGGCCCCAGATCTTCAGCATGGCAACGTCCTTATGAATGTGGAGGGCTGCACAGTCTACTCCAGAGTTTTCTCGCCTGTACCGGCCTCTTCGCGGGCGCGCCCGCTCCCACAGGCGTCTCACCCGTCTCGAACCCTGTGATACCCCTGTGGGAGCGGGCGTGCCCGCGAAGAGGCCGGCACAGGCTGAAAATATCCTGAAACTCCCACCGCCACACCCTGTCACTGTTCTGACCCTGCCGTTCACGGCGTTACGTCTAAGCTGTCTGGGACGGTTCAAGCTCCCCTGGTTCCAAGGAGGACCGATTATGTTGCTGTTATGGTTGGTAGTGCTGGTGATCGGCGCGGCATACCTCACGCACCGGCGCCTGGCGCCCCTGCAGATTCTCGGCATCGTGGCGGCCTACGTCCTGCTGATGAGCATTTTCAGCAGCGCCCCCGGCTGGCTGCTGGCGCTGATCTGGATCGTGCTGGCGTTCAAGGTGGCCGTGGTGGCGCTGCCCGACTGGCGCCGCAAGGTGTTCACCGGCCGGGTATTCAACTGGTTCCAGCGCACCCTGCCGCCCATGTCGCAAACCGAGCGCGAAGCGATCGACGCAGGCACCGTCTGGTGGGACGGCGAGCTGTTCAGTGGCCGCCCCGACTGGCGCACCCTGCTCGCCTACCCGGCACCGAAGCTGACCGAGGAAGAACAGGCCTTCATCGATGGACCGACAGAAGAGCTGTGCGCCATGGTCAGCGACTGGCAGATCGGCCAGGACCTCGACCTGCCGCCCGAAGCGTGGGCGCATATCAAGTCGAACGGTTTCTTTGCCCTGATCATCCCCAAGGAATATGGCGGTAAAGGTTTCTCCGCCTATGCCCACTCCCAGGTGGCGATGAAGCTGGCCACCCGCAGCGGCGACCTGGCCTCGACCGTGATGGTGCCCAACTCCCTGGGGCCCGCTGAGTTGCTGCTGCACTACGGCACCGATGAGCAACGTAACCACTACCTGCCGCGCCTGGCCCGTGGCGAAGAAATCCCCTGCTTCGCCCTCACCGGCCCATTGGCCGGCTCCGACGCTGGCGCCATGCCCGACACTGGTGTCATCTGCAAAGGCCAATGGCAAGGCGAAGAAGTCCTCGGCCTGCGCCTGAACTGGGAAAAGCGCTATATCACCCTCGGCCCGGTCGCGACCCTGCTGGGCCTGGCCTTCAAGGCCTACGACCCGGACCATTTGCTGGGCGAGCAGGAAGAACTGGGCATCAGCCTGGCCCTGATCCCCACCGACACCCCCGGCGTCGAAATCGGCAAGCGCCACCTGCCGCTGGGCGCTGCCTTCATGAACGGCCCCAACAGCGGCAAGGACGTGTTCGTGCCGCTGAGCTTCCTGATCGGTGGCCAGGCCATGCTCGGCAAGGGCTGGATGATGCTGATGAACTGCCTGTCGGTGGGCCGCTCGATTTCCCTGCCCGCCGTCGGCACGGGTGCGGCCAAGTACACCAGCCTGGTTACCGGCCAGTACGCCACTATCCGCGAGCAGTTCAATGTGCCGCTGGCGGCCTTCGAAGGCATCCAGGAATCCCTGGCACGCATCGGCGGCAACGCCTGGCTGATGGACAGCGCCCGCCTGCTCACCGCCAAGGCCGTGGACCTGGGCGAAAAGCCCTCGGTGCTGTCGGCGATTCTCAAGTACCACCTCACCGAGCGCGGCCGTGAATGCATCCAGCATGCCATGGACGTGCACGGCGGCAAGGGCATCATCATGGGCCCGAACAACTACCTGGGCCGGAACTGGCAGGGGGCGCCGATCTTCATCACCGTCGAGGGCGCCAACATTCTCTCGCGCAACCTGATGATCTTCGGCCAGGGCGCCATCCGTTGCCACCCGTTCGTGCTCAAGGAAATGGCCCTGGCCGGCCGCCAGGACCACGACCAGGCACTGCGCGAGTTCGACGACCTGTTGATGCAGCACATCATGTTCGCCGCCGGCAATGCGGCCAGTACGTTCATCCACGGCATCGGCCTGGGTCGTTTTGAGAAGGTGCCGGGCGATGCCTTGAGCCAAGGGTATTTCCATGCACTGAACCGCCAGGCTGCCGCGTTCGCGATGCTCGCGGACCTCTCCATGATGCTGCTCGGCGGCGCGCTGAAGCGGCGCGAACGTTTGAGTGCGCGCCTGGGGGATGTGCTCAGCCATCTTTACCTGTCCAGTGCCGCCCTGAAGCGCTACCACGACCTTGGCTCACCCGAGCATATGCGGCCGCTGTTGCGTTGGGCCATGGAAGAGAGCTTGGGCCAAGCGGAAAAGGCCCTGGATAGCCTGCTCGACAACTTCCCGAACCGCTTCGTCGGCTGCGCCCTGCGCGTGCTGGTTTTCCCATTCGGGCGCCGTCACACCGGGCCGAGCGATGAACTGGACGCCGAGGTGGCTGCACTGATCGGCCGTCATAAAGGCGACCCAGCGCTGGAAGAACTGCTGGCCGGCTGCTTCAGGCCCCAGGCTGAGGGAGACCCGGTAGCGGCCCTGCAACGGGCCTGTGACTTGCTGGGTGAAGCGGCCCCCCTGCAAAAAGACGTGCACCAGGCGCTCAAAGATGGCCGAGTGCGGCCCGCGCCCGGGCAATCGACCATAGAGGCCGCCGTGGCGGCGGGTGTGCTGCAGTCGACCGAGGGGCAACGGTTGCTGGCAGCCGAGGCAGCACGGCGGGCTGTGATCGACGTGGACGCCTTCGACAAGGAGCAGTTGTTGCCCGAGCCCGGCAAGGTCCGCTAGACCGGAGCGGCCCATGGCGGGCCGCACTGTCTCCAAAAGACATGATCTGGCGTATACTCCGCGACCGTTTCAACGACACCGAGGACCGCCCCATGGCCACCCCCAATCTGGAATACCACCTGCAACTGCTGAACCACCTGCGCACCATCCTGGTGGCTTTGAGTGAAGCCGAGCAGGTACCAGAGGAAAGCCACGCTCTGTTCCTCGAACGCTTCGACGAACTGCTGACCCTGCTGCCGCAAGACCCGCTGGAAAGCCAGTACCTGGGCCAGGACCTGATCTGCCAGGTGATCCAGCGGTACCCGCAGATCGCACACTTGGTGCCCCGCGACCTGCTATGGTTCTTCGGCGGCGATTGCCTGCATTACATGCCCGACGAAGAACTCGATCTCTATCAGCGCCTGGAAGAACTGCGCTACGAAGCTGAACGCAGAGGCGAACCCTTCGACTGGAACCTGCAGAAACGTACGCTTGGTTCGCCCGACCTACCCCACTGATGCCACGTTTCCCCGGTGACACTGTGTTGAAGCGTCCCCGGGAAACTGCCCTTCGCGAATAGAGCATTATTTCCTACGCGCTCTTGTCCCATTACTTACCGTTATTCGCGGTCTTCCTACATTCGCCCTATTCGCCCGTCCATAAACTGTTCGAGTTCCGGAAGTGCACTGCTCACTCGCGATCCGGAACCTGCGGAGCTCACGCAGCCACCTGAACTTTATTATGGACATCACGATGAAAAGACTGCTTTTCCCGCTGGCCCTCGCACTGGCGAGTACAACCGTTTCAGCGGCGACGGAAACCGGCCGCATCGACTTCACGGGTTACATCTACGCTGGCGGCACCTGCCCAATCGAGGTGGTAGAGCCGGGCATGGGCGTCCTGCCTTCCGTTTCCATGGGCAACTTCCTGCCCAAGCACTTCCCGGTAGTGGGTACCACTTCACCGGAAAAGGCTTTCGCACTGCGCATTACGCCCGACGCGACTTGTACGCCCAGCACCAAAGCCAAGGTCACTTTTGAAGCTTTGCATGGCGTAGTGGGTGGCGACGAGCTCTACGGGCTGCGCCGGGGCGACGGCACAGCATCGGGCCTGGGCGTACTGATCAAGGATCAGAATCACAACATCCTCAAGCCCGACATGGAGTCGGAAGAGTACGACATTTCTCCGTCGCAACCTACTGACATGCAGTTCTATGCAGCTTACCAATCGACAGAAACGGTAGTGACCGAAGGCCTCGCAGAGGCCCGCGTCAATTTCTCGGTCGAACTGCCCTGACGATTCACTCCAGGTGCCGCCCGCGCACCTGGAGTTTTCCGCTACAACCTCACCTCGAACGGTCTCGACATGAATGTTCTGACGTCAGGCAGGCGCTTGCTGTGCGCTTGTCTGTTGCCGCTCGCCCTGGCGCCTAACGGTGCCCAGGCAGCGCTCACCATCAGCACCACCCGCATCGTCTACGATGCTCATCAACGCAGTGCCTCGGTAGTTGTCGCCAATCCCTCGGCGCAGCCTTATGCCGCACAGGCTTGGGTCAACACCGAGGCTGACGACACCACTACCAGCGTGCCGCTCGTCACCACCCCTGCACTGTTTCGCCTGAACCCCGGCCGAGAGCAGACCGTGCAGATCAATGGGTTACCCAATGAGTTACCCCAGGATCGCGAGTCGCTGTTCTTCTTCAACCTGCAGGAAGTCCCACAAGCCGACCCGGACTCGGCTGCTCGCAATACGCTACGCATCGCCCTGCGTACACGCATCAAGCTGTTCTACCGGCCCACCGCCATCGCCGGGAACCCGGCACGCGAGCTGAAGAAGCTGGAGTTCTCCACCGTGCAGGAGGGCGGCCGCCGCTACCTGCAAGTACGTAATCCCACGCCTTATCACTACGTGTTCAGCCGGTTCGAGCTGCAGCTTGCCGACCAGCGTCACCCGCTGCGTGAGGCCGACATGCTGCGCCCGCTAGAGACGCAACGCTATGCAATACCGCGCCAACTCGGCACGAGTGGCCTGAAGGTCACCGTTACGTTCATCAACGATTACGGTGGCCTGACCCCGCCTCTGACCCTCCCCGTGCAGGACGCTATCTGAGCGTAGCGAGTCGCCTTCAGGAATGGAACACATGAACCCATCACCAACCTGTCCTGACAGCGAGTCGGTGCGGCGAGCGCTGCTCGCGCTCAGCTGTCTACTGCCCCTGCTCGTGCAACCGGGCAGAGCCATCGCTGCACCTTTCGAAGCCGGTTTTCTTCGCCAGGACCCCCGCCAACCTGGCGCCAGCGCCCTGGCGCTCGGCGCCTTGAGCGATGAACAGCAACTACCGCCGGGGCGTTACCGGGTGAGGCTGATCGTCAATCTAGAGGACATCGGTGAGCACTTGCTGACGTTCGAAAACGATGCCCGCACGCAAACGCTCGAAGCCTGCCTCCCCCCGGCGCTCCTGGGTGAGCTGGGGTTGCGCCTGGATGCACTGGAGGATCCGACGGCCACCAGCCTCCAGTGCCTGGACCTGCCGGGCGTAGTGCCCGGCGCGCAAGTGAACTTCGACAGCGAAAAGCTCCAGCTATCGCTGTCCATACCGCAAATCGCCTTGCGCCGTGATGTGGCAGGCTATGTCGACCCTCAGCGTTGGGACAGTGGCATCAACGCAGCATTCGTCAATTACCAGGCCTCGGCGCGACGCAGCGACGGCTACCAGAGTAGCCAGTACAGCCAGGACCTGTACCTGAATACCGGTCTGAACGTGCAGGGCTGGCGCCTACGCAGCCAGCAATCCTGGCGACAAGACAGCGGCAGCGGGGCACACTGGGACAGGACCAATACCTTCGCCCAGCACGACCTGCCCGGGACGTGGGGAGCCGTGACCCTGGGCGAGTCGTTCACCGACAGCCAAGTGTTTCGAAGCATTCCCATGCTCGGTGTACGCGCGAACGCAGACCAGGACATGCTGCCGGATGCCCTGCGCAGTTATGCCCCTGTGATCCGCGGCGTCGCCCAGAGCCGCGCCAAGCTGGAAATTTGGCAGAACGGTTACCCGATCTACTCCACCTATGTCAGCCCTGGCCCCTATGCCATCGACGACTTGAGCGTAGGAGGTACTGGAGAACTGGAGGTGGTGCTGACCGAAGCTGATGGGCAGGTGCGCCGCTTTCAGCAACCCTATGCCAGCATCGGCAACCTTCTACGGCCTGGGGTCTGGAACTACAGCGCCGCAGTGGGGCGCTACAACCCGCCCGACAAGTTCGATACCCCGGTATTCTGGCAGGCCGGCCTGGCCATGGGCACACCTTGGCGCTCGTCGGTGTACGGCGGGATGATGTCCAGCACCGGGTATCGCGCAGTCGCGCTGGGCGTGGCGCGCGACCTGGGCGAGCTGGGGGGGCTTTCACTGGATGTGACCCACGCCAGCAGCGAGCTGCCAGCGCCGCACCGCGACCTGCAGGGCCAGAGCTATTCGATGCGTTACAGCAAGAGCTTCGGCGCCGACACACACCTGCGCTTCGCCGGTTACCGCTATTCCACCCAAGGGTATCGGGACTTCGACGAATGGGTCCGGCAAGGCAGCAATGAACGCAGCTTTCTCGGCAGTCGTCGCAGCCGCCTCGAGGCCTCGGTTTACCAGAAAATCGGCAAAGGGCACTCGATCAGCCTGAACCTGTCGCAGCAAAACTACTGGCAGCGCCAGGACGTACAACGTCAGTTCCAGTTCAATTTCAGCGGCTATCATGGCTCGCTCAACTACAACCTGTATGCTTCGCAATCCCTGGCCAGCGCCGGCTCACACAGTGACCGCCAAATCGGCCTGAGCCTGTCGATGCCCTTGGAGTTCGGCGCCACCCACCGGCTGTCGACCGACGTGTCGTACAGCGCCAGTGGCAGTAGCCTGCGCACCTCACTCAGCGGCCAAGCGGGACCGGAGCTAGGCTATAACGCCAGCGTTCAGCGTGATCAGCAGCGCAATGACACCCTTTCACTGGCCTTGGCATACCAAACACCGCACGCCAGCCTCGGTGCAGGAGGCGTGCTTAGCGAGCGGTACCGTAACGTATCGGTAAATGCCAGCGGCGCCGTGCTGCTGCATGAAGACGGCCTGGCTTTCGGCCCCTACCTGGGAGACACCATGGGCCTGGTACAGGTGCCAGGGATCGCCGACGTCGGCATACGCCAGGGTGGCGCAGCCCGTACCGACGCCAACGGCTACGCGCTGATTCCTCACCTGCGCCCCTACAAGCCTAATGCCTTGGTACTGGATACCGACCAACTCGGGGCGGATGTGACCATCGAAAATGCCACAGCCCAGCTTGTGCCACGGCGCGGAGCGGTGGTCAGGCACCGCTTCGAGGCCCGCCGCATCAACCGCATGGTGCTGACCCTGCACAACGCCGACGGCCACGTGCTGCCCTTCGGCGCACAACTGCTCGACCACTCGGGAGAGGTAGTAGGCATGGTCGGCCAGGGCGGGCAGCTATTGCTGGCCCTGGATGAGGGTGAGCACACCCTGACCGCGCACTGGGGCGAAGACGACCAACCACGCTGCCAGGTGCAACTGAACCCTGCTGGCCTGCCCATTTCGGACGGGTACCGACAGCAAACCCTAACCTGCAACTGACTCACCAGCCTTGGTCGGTCGCCCACGGGTTGACCGCCAGACAAGGATATCCAATGTTCAGCCCCCGCAATACCCTCGCTATCACCACGTTGATCTGTACGCTCGGATTCCTGCCGCACGGCCAAGCAGCGCCAAGCGCAGATTCCTCCTTTTGTACCGTGGCGCTTCCCGGGCCTATTCCCATGACCTATCACCGTGACCTGGGAACCTTGCACGTGCCGCGCGACGCCCCGGTCGGTACGGTCATCGGCCAACTCGACCCTGAAACCTGGGAAAGGACCGACGGCGCAAGGCTTACATGCTTTCATTTTGGCGACGGCGCCTACATGCGCTTGCACCTCAACGCGAGCGTGCCCATTGTCCCACACCCGTTGCCACCGATCGGCGGTGAACCCTCAGATGGACACATTCTCGAAACCGGGATTGACGGCATAGGTGTGCGCATCCGGGTCAAGAGGCCGCTTGACGGCGTTATATCCAGTAGCTTCATTCCAGAGAACGGTGACACGCGTGTGCCTTACGTCGCTTACAGAGATACCGACAACGGCCTTGTCGGAACAATACTGGGCCTCCTTTACACACAGATCACCTTCGTCAAAACCGGTGATATTGCACCCGGCCCCCACCGGATCGCCGCCAAGCAAATGTTCAATGCCGTCCTCGATTTCAATAACTTCGGTGAAGCGTTCAAGTTCCTGGTATCGGCCACCATCGTCCAGGCCGAGTGCAGTATCGTCGGCGACGCAGTGAGCCCGAACCCCGTGGTGCTTGGGGAATGGCAGAAAAGCGACTTCACCGGACCAGGGTCGCGCACCACGACCGTACCCTTCACGATCGCCTTGACAGGTTGCGTTGCCGACCCTGGCGGCAATAGCCGGGTGACTCTGCAATTGGACCCGACCAACGGCTCGCTGGCAGACCCGCGCCACCCCGGCGTTTTCAGCATGGGCGCTGGCGCGGACGCCGACGGCGTCGGCATCCAGGTGGTCAAGAACGACAGCTCGCCCTTCCCCCTGGAAGTCGAGCACGACATGCTGCCGCTCAGCTCGGGCGACATGCGCCTGGACTTGGGTGCCCATCTGTTCCAGACCGAGGACACCGTTATCCCTGGCGCTGCCAGCGGCGCGCTGAACTTCACCCTGCGCTACCGCTAGCGTGCCACACCGCGATAGGTTCAAGCCGGCCCAGAGGTGCCCGTCAGCACGTCCTGAGCATCGTAGTGGTACTGGTGATTGGCCTGGCCATCGACGACTTCACGCAGACGGTTCAGGCCATCATAGGTCAGCGTGCGGCCTGCCTCGTCGCACGTCATATTGCCATTGGCATCGTAGGTGAACGACACAGGTGGCAGCACCGACCGATCTGCAGGGTAATGGGCCAGACCGGTCAGCTGTGCCGGATCCAACGGGTTTTCGAAATTGTACAGGGTCCTGTGGATCTGGCCTTCGGCATCGGTGGTGGTCACCATGGTAATGTTGTCCAACTCATCGAGCATGAATGCCTGCTGCGCGATCACATTGCCCCATGGGTCCTCGGGGGCCTGCAATGCAGGCTGCCCCCCCTCACCCTTGCACTGGTACACCGTCAAACGGTTACGAAGGTCGTAGGTAAAGAACTCATCGCGCAGTACCGTGCTGCCTTCGCACAACGTACGTTGCACCAAGTTATCGATGTCGTTGTACACCTGCGTCAAGCTCTGCGTCAGGCCACCGCCGAAGTCGAACGTACGTAAGACCTCTCGATCGAACTCGTCATACATCAAGGTCGTCACCAACTGCTGGTCGCCGTCTTTTGTCGTGATGGAATGGGTGCGTCCGAATGCGTCGTAGGTGAAGTCCGCCGTGGTGGAGCCCAGGGTCGTCCGGGACAAGCGGCCGCTCTCATCATAGCGATAGGTCTGCACGCCGCCGAGAACGTCCTGATAACTCGTCAGGCGCTCCTTGACGCTATAGCCGTACTTCATGGTGAAGGTCTGATCATCGCCGTTCGCGGCTGGCGCAGTGTAAGTCCGTGTTTCGTCCTTCACTTGCCCGGTACTGTAATAGCTGCGCACGACTGTCTGGTCCCCCGCGACGCAACTCAACAGCCGTCCATTCTGGCGATCGTAGTCGTAGATGTCCTGCGCGTTCGCCTGCCCTGCTCGATCGGTTCCCGCCGGAGCGATAATCCTGCTGACGGGCTCATCGACAAGCGTTGGCAGGTAGTCGTATTCCACCAAATCGCCGCTGGGCATGGTCACGGTTTGCGGACGCAGTTGGCTGCCGTTGTACGTGTAGGT
This sequence comes from Pseudomonas juntendi, assembly GCF_009932375.1. Taxonomy (GTDB): domain Bacteria; phylum Pseudomonadota; class Gammaproteobacteria; order Pseudomonadales; family Pseudomonadaceae; genus Aquipseudomonas; species Aquipseudomonas juntendi. The sequence continues at coordinate 37,292 of NZ_BLJG01000097.1, read as the reverse complement.
TTGCAGTCGGCCGCCAGTGGTGGAGGTGCTCATCCGCCCCAGGCCATCGAAGCTCTGTTCGCCCAGTGTCTTGCCATTGATCGCTATGGAGGTTGGCAGGTCGTCGGCACTGTGCGAGGCATAAGTACGGACGACAATGTGATCATACGGCAGCTTATGCTCGAGCAAGCGGTCGAAGACATCATAATGGTACTGGTTGACCCGTGTGTCGATGACCTCGCGGGTGTGGCGCCCCAACCCATCGTAGCTGTCTTCCTGGATACTGATCGTGTTGCCCTCGATGTCTTGCCGTTCGGTGCGTACCTCTTTGTCGAAAAGGTTCAGCCAGGTGACCGTCACGCCGGACTTGAGCCACTGACGGGTTCCGTCCGAAGCCACCGCCTCGACCTCGTCCCAGGCCCGAGTGACCACCCCGTCGTGCTCAGCGACCCCAACCGGGTCGGTATAGGCATAATGGTGCACCCGGTCTGGCCCAACCGTGCAGCATCGTTGCCCCCAGTCGTCATGACGGTATGTGGTGCGCAATTCCAACAACTTGCCGTCTACCCAGTCGATGTCTTCTTCCGCTATTTGTTCTCCCAGCGCGTTGAAGGCAGCGCGATAGGTCGGATGCAGGTCACCACTGCCATCAATGAGCGCATCGACGTCCTCACGCAGTTCAGCGATCACCCGGTTCAAACCGTCGAACTCGCTGCGGGTGACCACCGACTTGACGTCAAAGCTTACTTGGCTGGCCTGCTCGCCGGCAGCGGCACAGAGCTGGTACTGGTAACGCCGACTGGCTTGCTCGGGCCGGTCGGGCGCGACAGTCTCGCAGGTGACCCGGTGCAAGGCGTCGTATTCGTAGCGTATTTCGACATCGTTGTCGTCGCGCGTCAGCAAAGGCTCGTCAAGCACTACCGAATGCTGGGACATGATGGTTCGGGTAGGCGAGTGCTGATCGTCGCCCTCCAGCGAACCGGTCAGGGTTTCCTGGACCTGGAGCACGGTATTGCCCAGCAGCGCGGTCTGGCCAGCAGTGTAGGGTTGCTGGCTATACGCATACCGCGTGGTGAGGTCGCCACCTTCCATGCGCTGAACCTTGCGCCGCGGTCGAGCGTATGTCCAGCGTTCGGCGGGGTCGGTCTCGTACTCGTAGGTCATTTCCTGCCACTGCCGTTCAGTGTCGGCCGGCAACATTTCCACCAGGGTCTCGCTGTCGAGTGCATACCACGGCGCAAGCTCCACGCCCGCGTCGCCATCATTGCCCAATGCCGCCAGCGTCGCATAACGGTAACGGCTTACCAGGACGCTGGCCGCCCCCACACCGTTTTCGGCCGGCACCACGGTCTTCTGCTTGAGGTCTCGGGCGAACCCTTCAGGGTCGGCGTCATGCCCGTCCTGATCCGACGCGTCATACCACTGCTGCAGCGTCTTCACCCCAGTGGCATCGACCTGCTCCAGCAGGTTGCCGAACCCGTCATACCGTGTCAGGACGCTCTGTTCACGGCGCACAGCCGATTGTGAATGGCGCCACCAGGCCTCGGTACTCCGGGTGGGCAACTGCACATTGGCCGGTTGCTGGGCGAACTCGATCATGTTGCCGTCACTGTCGAGCTGCACGTTGTACACCGTACTCGAGCGTTGAACACTGTCGTTCTGGACGGTCTGTGTACTGGTTTGCAGGTGGAACTGATCGAACGCGCGGGTAATGGTGCGCACGGGCTGGGCCACGCCTTGCTCATCGGCGACATACCAGGTTTCCACCGACCCGTATGCATAGGTGCCGACATAGCGGAACAGGTTGTCCAAGCCATCGTCCTGCCAGGTCACAGGCAGCCCGTTACCGAGGAAATTGTGCTTGTCAGGTCGGCCAGGGTCGAGTTCGTAGCCGTAGCGCTTCTCGATCGTGGGTTGCTCGAATCCGGGGTGGACCAAATGGTGCGTGACCCGAGGGAGCGAGGTGCGGGCATTGCCGGGAAACAAATGGCCTTCGTCTTCGTAGCGCAACACTTCAAGGGCGCCCGTCGGGGTCTGCACCTCGACGATGCACAGCAGGTCGCGCACGGTTTCGTAGCGCAAGCGCCAGGAAGCTTGTTCCTCGGTCGGCAGTATGAGCCGTTCCACTTGCCCATCGCCGCCCAGAAGCAACGTGAATGCCGTGCGGGCCTGTGCGTCTTCCAGGTTGGGAAAAGTCGTGGCGGACAGCGCATTCCCTTCTCGCTTGATCTGCAACACCACCTCGCCATCGTCCTGGGTGACCGATGCCAACCGCGGGAAGCCACCAAAGTCCTCGTAGTACAGGCGTATGCCATGGCCTTGCGCATTGTAGATTTCCACGGGCACGGCAAGGTTGCGGGCGCCTTGCGGCTTGAGCACTTCGACAGCGCCCGATTTGTGCACGATACGATAGCCTCCGTTGCCGTGCGCGTAGAAATGGAACGTTTCGAGTTTCTGCTCTTTCATCACCCAGGGTTTGCCGGCGGGTTTGCCAGTGACCTTGTAGCTTTCACCGGTGGCCAGCGAGACGACGTCCGTGGCGGGGTTGAATTGCGAAAGCCGCAACGTCCAACCCTTGCCGAACCCCGAATCGACGGTATTGAGCGGACTGTAGAACAACGGGAACTCGAACAGCGGCCCCTGCAGGAAATTGCAATTGAGCCCGGGCAAGTTTACCGAGAATGTATATTGGCCGGTGCGTGGGTCGACACCGGAAGCGAGGTAACTCATGAAGTTGAAGGCGTTCGAATGAACGGCAGTGGAATCGGTCATGTTGGTATCTCCAGAAAGGGTTGTGCGTGCGACCAGTCAATAGAGATGGATTGACACACAAGACAATTTCCCTTTGATTTTTCCTTGATTATGAACATAGCTCATGCGACGCAAACCCGCCTTGACAATTCCACTCGGAGGCACATGTTCCAAACCAGGAATTTCTATCCACGCCGTAGACACAGGGTCTTTATACGTCTTTAATTTGAAATACCAATCCGGTGTGTTTGTCTCTCTACATTTAGCCTCTGAGTACAAGCCGATCTCGGCCGATGACGGCACGTTGTTAAGCTTGAAGAAAGTCATCTGATCATTCTTGCAGGTATTAGTACTAGCATCTTTGAAGTCAAAGATTTGTTCGTATTGAGTTACTTCGACGTTAATTGAACACCGATCCCCGCCGGGGCCATTGGCGCTGTCCCACTTTTCGGCGAATTCGATATTGCCGGCAAACGCTGTATCGAGTGTCAGCAGCCCCAATATCGCCAACATGCAGCTTGTACGAAGTTTCATTATACCGTTCCTCTCGAAGTGGCCCGCATCACGCTCTGCGGAGGTGGCTCGACTTTGAATTCCACCTGATTGCGCCGCCCAACCTGAGTGGGCTGCCCGTAAGACAGACGCAGATAGTGGGCATTGCCGTCCTGGTCTACCAACTCGACGCCTAGATCTTTATTGACGACAGACAGGGCTTGCGCATTGAATGCAAAGTCGTCATGCCTGAAGTTGACGATTACCAACGTGCCGTCCTTGAAACCAGTCAGGTTTACCGTCTGATCGAAGTCCCAAATCACTTTTTCCACATAAGGTCCCAGGCGGCTGTCATACTTTATTTCAAGTGGCGGCGGGCCACTGCCTTCCTTTTTTTCCAGGCGGTCGCGGAAAATCCAGCCGGTATAGCTGGCCATCACCTCGTTGTTGTAGCGGCTTTCCCAGGTCAGCAGCGAGCAGGGCGGTGTTACCACTGAATCTTTGGCGTAGTCAGCGAGCCAATAGAACTTGCATGTCTCGAAACTACCCTGAGCGTACTCCAGACGAAAGTAATCCTGGGTCCGCAGATGAAAGTCGAAATTGTCCTCTTCCGGGTCGCCCGGGGCCGCTGACCCGCCCTCGACGCGCCAACGCGTCATGCTGTAATGCTCCTCTTTGAAAATAGGGCGTGGTATATACCTGAATGTGAACGAGACGTTATCAAGGGCCTTGTCTGTCGAAACAAACTCGCCGCCCCCATCCTTATCCAGAACCAAGTTGAACTCGGCACTCGGGGCGTTCTCGTAGCGTGCGTGCAAATAGAGCGTTTTGAAGGTAACCCCCTCGTCCGCGTCGGCCAAACGCGTATGACCCTGCCCGCCTTGGGAGATACGGAACCGATTGGGCGTGGTGCGCGTTGCGTACAGAGACGTAGAGCCGCTCTCGATGCCTTCGACCTTCTCATCCAACAGGTCGATGTCTATCCCCGACCGGCGATCGCGCAAGCGGATGCTGGCGATTTCCGTAGGGCTGAGCCAGTAGACCTCGTCTCCAGAAACCGGCTGAACCGGCTTCACCTTGATGTCTACCTGCAACTGGTGGTAACCGTTGGCGAATGCGCGTCCCTCATGCGTGCTCCCTACACCGCCACTGAGCGTTACCTGAAACATCGTCAGATCTGTCCAGCTCTTTTCCGGTTCCAGGCTCGAGACCGTCACCACCGCGTGCCCACCAGGGTAGCTCACACCATTCTGAACAAACGCCAGCGCTACCACATCCGTGGCCGCGAGCAAGCCGGCGGGCGCGGTGTACTGGCCCTGAGCATCGAGTACGCCATTGCCCAGTGCGCGCCAACGACGTTCGGCGCTGGGCAACCAAGTGGCATCGCCGTGCATGAACGTGCGTTGCTGGCCTGGCTTGATCGCGCCTTGTTCGCTGGAAGTGATGCGGGCCGGCTGATAGCTGTTGTTGAGCACCACGCCGAGGCGCTGCTTGCCTTCGGCGTCGACAGCGATCTGTTGCAACGCCACGTCGTGGGTTATGCCCGCAGCAGGTTCGAATTTCGCTTGCCGTGCCTCTGGCACCAAGGTGCCCAATGCAGGCTCCAGCAAGCGCCAGGACAAGGCACGCTCATCGGTACGCGAGGCGTTCAACATCACCGGCTCCAGGCCACCAACGGTCTTGTACAGTGCAGGCGCGAAGGCGACCGGCTGGTGCTGCACCAGCAACCGGGCGCTGGCGGTGCGTAGAACCCCGCCTTGCTCGTGCTCGGCAGTGATCACCACGGTCAGGCAGTTGTGGCCAATGGCCTCTACGTCGGCGGCCTGGTACAAGCCCGGGCGGCCACTCACGAACATGCCATCCGCCTTGCGCTGGTGACTGCGCAGGCTCATCGCCGTCCAGCGCGTCGCTTGTAGCGACGCGCCATCGGCATCATGCAAGGTGAACTGAACCGTCTCCCCGGCCTGTAGCGTTCGAGTCGCCGGGGATAAGGTCAACAGACTACGGTGTGGCGCGATGTCGCCAAACACGATCAGATCCCTGGGTGAAGCCCGGTCGACCTCCTGGAACACCTGACCACCAGGAAACAACAGGCTGCTGAGTACATCGAGACGGTCGCCGGTGACATGCTCGAGCATCTCCCGCTGGACCAGCAGCGACGCGGAATACCGTTCACCATCGTCATCGTCAGGTATGAGGTAGGGGAAGTCGCGGTCAGGCTCGAGTCCATCTGCATCGTTGCCTAGCAGCTTGATGAACACCAGCACCGCCCCAGCCCCATAGTTGTTCGCACCCAGCAGTTGCGCCCCGGGCGCGGCCTGGGTACGAATGATGAAATGATCCGGTGTCAGCGGGCTCACCCCTTGAAGGTCGATGATGCCCAGGTCGAACAGGGTGCGTTGCCGAGGTAACCCGGCGAACCAGCTAGCGAGCCGGGGGTTCAACGCCTCGGCGAGCTCCCCTTCGTACAGATTGCTGGCAAGGCGGGTACCTTGGGACAGATCGAGCACCACGCGCCCGCGTTGGTCGACGATACCTTGCACCTGGGTCAACTCGATGGCCATCTCCAGGGTGTAGCCCATGCTTTCGGACAGCTCATACCGGGCCAGTAGCTCCCCAGTACCACAGTATTCGAGCACCTCACCGCCAATGATGTTCATGGTCAAGCTGGCCTGAGAATCATCGAGCGAGGCCGTTTCGAAGGACAGCCTCGGGGTGCCGAACTCGATCATGACCAAGGCGATGCGCTTGTCCGCTGCCTGGAATTCGAGTGAGCAGGGCGGCAAGAAGGTAAGCGTTTCCAAACGGCTCAAGTACTGCTGCTCCAGCGCCCGATTGAGCCGAGCGCGGCTGAACACCGAGACCGCCCCCCAGCCGCGGGTACTCGGACCTTGCAGCCGAGCGATAATGTCGTTACGTGAATTACTAAGCATGTCGATGGCCTCGTGTCATTTGCGGATCATTGCTGCCTGTGACGTTTGCCTCGTGCCAGACGAGCTGCGACAGCAGTGCCGAGTGGGCCGAAAGCGGTAGTGGCAGAATCGAGTAGCCCTCAAAGGTGCCGTACTCGGGTTGCTGATAGCTGGCGGCGACCAGGACGTAATGCTCGACGGCCAACGGATCGCCCGCGTACATGCCCTGCTTATCGATAGAGCCAGGGCCACCTAGCGGCAGGTGCCACGTCACTTCATCCAGCAGGGTGCCGTTGAAACGCGCCTCCAGTTGCACACGGCCGTCCGGTTGCAGCGGGCCGAGGGCGATGTCGAGCAGCGGCTGGCGCTGCTCCACCAGCATGTGTACCTTGCGGCTTACTCCCCGCCCATCGCTCACGACGATTTCGTCGATCACCCACGCCTTTTTGGGATCGGGGCTACCTGCGGTGTAGGTGCAGAAGGCTCCATCGGGGGTCGGTTCGAGGTGGCCTGCTCCTGGCCCTGCGTCCTCGATAGACCAAGCCAGGTTGCCGCCGCCGTTCGATGCCGCGCTCAACTGCACTCCATCCCCTGGCTGCAGCACCCTGATCAAGGGATTGACGCTGATCCCTTGGGGCAACACGGTAACCAGGACGTCGCTCGTCTGCTGGGTAACCCTATCGGTCGCGGTGACCATGATGCGTGTGGCGAGACCGCCCATGGCATTGAGGCTTGGCGCGGTATAGGTGCCAGTGTCGGCATCGATACGCCCCCACTCCCCCGAACCGCCGGGCAACCCGGTCAACCGCCAATGCAGCGTGGCGTCAGCGGGCTCGACCGTAAAGGTATGTACATCTCTGGCCTTGAGCACCAGCGGTGCATCGACAATCCGTAGCGTTGAGCCCTGTGCCCGCAAGCTACCGAACACCGCCGGGTTGATCGCTGACTCAACCCGCTGGGGCACCGGTTGGCTGGCCTCACCCACTGTGAAGTCCTGCAGTAACTGCTCGCCGATATGCGCCGTCAGGTGGGGGGCCAACGCGTTGTAGAAGGCCTTGTGGATCGAATACGCCACCGCCTCTTCAATTTGTGCGCGCGCCTCCATGGGCAGGTCGGGCGGCAGCCCACCGGTGAGCTGGACCACCGGTGTACCAATGGCCGAAGTCTGCAGTTTGCCCTCGGTCATGAAGGCTGAATCACTTGCCAGCCCCAATACGAAACGGTGAGCCAGCGTCACCGAGCCTGTCAGCGACAGGCTGCTCCAGGACGAGCTTTCGCGCGGGCGGTATTTCAATGACAACGAGAACGACTGGCGCCAGGCCTGCTCGCTCGCCGGCGCCGAAAATGTCGCTCGTAGGGTTTGGGCCTCTAGATCGAAACCGTCGAGCTGAAAGACAAACGCTTGCGAGCTGTAGTCACTGCCAGGGACATGTAGCCGGCCTGCACGCGCCGAAAGCCCCTCGAGCTTGCCACCCTCGCCTCTCGTCCAGGAGAAATTGCCATCAGGAATCAGCCCCAAAATGGCCTCGGCAAACGCCACACGTTGCAGAGTGGCCAGCGATAACAGACTGGTCACCTGCTGCGGGCCGGCGAACTCATCCGGTAGCAGGAAAGGTAACGGGGCACCCGGCAGCTCACCGTTGGCTCCACTATCGAGCGTCGACCACAGCACGAGCGCCATGCGCTGCTCATCGTCGCTGCGCTGCAGCCTGGCGACCATATTCTTGCCAGCACGCAACGGCTTGTCCGGCAAGGGGCGGATGCCGGCCAGCAGGAAGTAACGCTGTGCATCGCTCAGCTGGGCGAAATGGCGCTGGAAAAACACCCCCCCCCAGCGTACCGTCGACCGAAGAGCCCATTCCTTCTATGAAAAAGTCGTCACCGCTCGGTAGGTCGAGCTGAAGCCTGCCGTCAGCAGCGACCAAAGTATGGTCGGATCTCAAACGCAGGCTGTCCAGCGCATCGTAATGGGCCAATTGACGGATACCGCGCAGGCGCTGCAGCATGACCACGGTGCCTTCCACCTGCAGCGTCACACGCGCCACTGGCCGTGCTTCGGAAACGATGCTCAGGTCCAACTGTGGAGCCGCCAGGCGCACATCATTCAAGTTGTATGAGAGATCGGTATGTTCGATGTCGAACTGGCCGTTGATCTCGTCGATGGCATTCCCTTCGCGCCAACGCAACAGATACCCCTGGTGCATCGAATCGTTGAGCCCCCGGACGTCCAGGGCATGGACGAAATCCCACTTGGCCAAGTCTGGATAACGGCCCATCCACTCTAATATTGCCTCTACGGTATGTACGGACATGCAGATAGTCCTCTTACTTGGTTATGGATCTGATGGCGATCAGGGACGACACCCTGCCTGCCATATCGAAGCCGCTACGACATCAGGGTCAGGGCTAGCGCTTTGAACGGTTTGAAAGAAGCGCCCTCGTCGAAGCTCACACTGCCCCGAACCTGGAAACTCTGGTTCAATGCCAACTCACTCAGTTGGGCCTTTTCGAACTGGGCAACGATTTCCCCAGCCATTTCCTCCTCGTCGCTGACGGCCACCTTGCAGCGCGGGTAGAAGGTTTTGGAGGCGCTACCGACGAGTCCGTGAACTTCAAGGGTGACCAGTTGATCGACAGCCATGCCTTTCCAGTAGGGAACACTTAGCTCCAGCCCCTTGTCTGGCACCTTCGCCAGCGACACAATGCCGTTCTCGACCGGTTGGCACTGGATGCTTGGGAGGCGCTCTTTGACGGTGTCCGCAACGTGAAGCCGATAGGCGTCGGAACTGCCCAGGTGTTCCGCCCCCAAGCTGACCGAGCAAGAAACCTCTACGACCCGGTCAAGATTCGGCAGTATCAGGTCGGCTGGGACAGGGCAGCGCCTCTGGCCTCTCGCTAGCAGAAAGCTTCGCGAACCCGCCTCGGTGAACCCCCGCCAGTGAGCACTGAGTTCGGCTCCGACCGGCAGGTCTGAAAGGTCAGGTATCAAGATGGCCGAACCGAAATTCAGCGAATTCCAGCCGTCGATAGAGCCGTCGTACTCTCCGCCGTCGTCGCCAGGCACGGCGTCTTCCACGCTTGGAGTGGGCAATTTCAGTTGGGTCCTGATGTCGATGATCAGGTCCTGCGAGCGGCTATCGTAGCCACCCCGTGCGCACTGGTATGAGAGCACCACCTTGTCGCCACGATGGTCACGCACCCACTGCCCATCGAGACTGAATGCAAAGAACTGGCTGTCCACTGACGTAAGGTCCAGCCGCATGCCGAGCGCCTCGCTGGTCCCCGAGGCGTACTGCAGAAGCAGAACCACGCCATCTCTGTCGGACATGCCATCATAGGCTGCGAACTCGAGGGTGATACCTTCAGGGTAAGCATCGGGGTCGATGATCACCGTGCCGTCGGCACCAGGGGGAACGTCGCGCACCCGTGGCGGGGGCAGCAAGTCCGGCAGGCCAGGGTCGCTGCTCTCTACTAGCAGCGTTTGCATGGGCGAATCGCTGAAGCGATTGTTCCCCACATAAGCGATGCGGTAGCAAACCTTCAAGGCCAGGCCGATCCCGGTCGCGAGGATCGAATGGGGGAATAGCAAGCTGACTACACGGTCTATGTCGTCAGGCCCCACCGTGTGGCCAATGGTCCCTTTCTGGACTTCTGAATCATTGTCGGGGAAGACAAGCGACCACGAGCACGTGAGCTGGTCCCCTTCACTCATTGCCTGATAGGGCAACAGCAGAAGGTGCGCATCCTGGCCGCCCAGATCATCGACCACCACGGTCAAGTCATGCGACTCCATGAGCTGCGCTACCGGTATGCCGCCCTGTGCCGGTAATTCACGGTTGACATAGAAAAACCGCCGCAATGACGCTTCACAGGTTTCGCGCGGGGTGCCTACCCGGGTATACGCAGCGTAAGCGTAGAACACCCACCCGCCTTTCAGGCCACTGAACCTCCCTGCCGGGATGAGGCAGTGATAGCACCCTTGGTCATCCAACTCATCTACAGCCAATTGCACTTGAAGGTGATCCGAAGGGCTGCCGTCGGCTGCACAGCCGCGAAGATCGATATCGAGCTTGTCACCTTCGACAATGCCCGGATAGCAGATCAGTGTGTCGAGCATTTCACCCAATGCATCGGCATCGAGGCTGTTGTTGGCATCGAGTGCCGGAACATCAGGCATCGGTAAAAACGGCATGGGGAACTCCATCGATGAGCGCTACTGAGGTCTCAGAAGCTCGCAATGGAACCTTTTTTACCCCTGCCCCACCCACGGGGAAACTGGCAAATATGCTAGGTGGCACACCTGGATCACGCTGCTAAGGTCTGCGACAAACAGGCCCGGCTTCTACCGTGACCGGTGCCTGACCCAGTACCCCTGTTACGAGGTCAGCACAATGACGCTCAATTCCAAAGTGCGCAGCAATGCCAGTAATTTCATCGAACAACTGCAAACCAGTGTCGACCCACGCACCGGTCAGTTCACCGTGAACCTGAAACTGCCTACCGTCCAAGCGCATGATCGGCGAGGGCCGGCGCTGGACATCGCGCTCGCCTACAATGCCTTGACCCCCATTGACGCTGGCTACGGGCTGGGCTGGGATATACCCCTGTCGCAGTTTCGCCAAAGCAAGGGGCTGCTCACTACCAACAGCGGCGAAAACTTCAAGATCATCAGCGACCCGACACAGCTCGGGCGCATGACCGTGGGCCAGCAGAAGCTCGAAAGTTTTCACTTCTATCGCGACAGCGCAGCGGTTTTTCGCCTGGTGCACCGCAGCGGTGAGGTGGAGTTCCTGGAAGAGCGCGGCAGCGGCGAATTCCGTACTGCCGTGCCGGTGCAAATCTGTACCCCACAGGGCCAGCGGCTGAACCTCGACTACGACACCTACGGCGGCCATCCCTACCTGTCACGCGTTCATCAGAGCGACGGCGAGACGCTGTTACGGATAGAACGGGCCCCAGGCCGCAACAGCGTGGTCCTGTCGTTCAACCCCGACATCAGCGACCAGCCAGGCCCCTCCTACACTCTGCACCTCGATGCCGAAGGCAAGCTCGAACGCTTCGAGCTACCTACTGACGAGAAGGCTACCTGGGCCTTCGACTACCGAAAAATCAGGGACATGTGGTGTGTCGTGGAAATGCGTACGCCCATGGGCGGTGTGGAACGGCTGGAGTACGCCGACGGTGGGCATCATTTCCCCACCAGTGCCAACCGGCCCACATTACCCAGGGTCACCCGGCACCTGCGGCACCCTACCGCTGACGGCGACCCTGTCGACATCCGCTACCAATACTGCATGGATGCGCAGCGTCCGGACGCCCGCAACTTCCTGGGCTATGAATTGAACTACAGCTGGCTCGACGATGGCCTGGACTACCTCTACCAGCACAGAGGCGATTACCGGTACGGCACCATCGAGACGTACTGGACAAACGACGGTAACGGCTCGCCACGTGCGCTGCGCTCGATCAACCGACATTACAACCGTTACCACCTGCTGGTGCTGGAGCAAACAAGCCAGGGCGAGGCGGTGGCACGCCAGACCATCAGCTACAACCTGCACGACGATACCGACTTCGATCAGCAGCCGGCCACCTGCCAATTGCCCATCGAAACGCAATATTCCTGGTGGCTGACGAGCGCTTCGAGCGAGGTTTACCATGAGAAGGAATCCCGCACGTACGACCACCAAGGGAACCTCAGGACCCTCACTCGGCGCGACGGGGTGCAGGAAATCAGCGAGTACTATCCTGCCGAGGGCGAAGACGGCGAAGAGGGTGTCTGCCCCCCCCATCCTGAAGGTTTCGTGAGCTACCTGAAGCGACAGGTGACGATACCCGTAGCCGGGCCAGGAAATGCCGCAACGCTGGTCAAGCGTTTCGACTACAGGACCCTGCCGGCACTGAGAGACCCTGAGCGAGCCGACCTGGCCGACTGGCATACCGTGACGCAAGAGCGAACGCTGCAGCTGGACAATCAACAGGAAGTCGAGCTGACCCGGCATGAGTACACCTATGTCAACGATATCGACATACCGTTCCTGCATGGGCGGGTGGTGATGAAAGTGACCACCCGCGACTTCCTGCCTACCGTGGTGACGCATGCATTCAGCCAGCTGGGTGCCGACCAGACACTGGCCAATGTACCGGTGGTACAGACTCAGGAAACTTTCAGCGGGTGGGACGGCAGCGTATCGACGAGCCTGGTTCAGGAGTCGGCGTTCACCGGGGACGTGGTACTGCGCGAGGACGCCGAAGGGGTTCAAGTACTCTATGAGTACGATGCCCTTGGGCGCCCGCTACGCGAGATTCTCGCCCCCGAGGACCCGCAACACCGTGCCGAGAACACCTGGCAGTACTATCTGCATTGTACGGATATGGGCGAGGCCCCTGGCACATCCTCGACTTCTGTCGGCGGGGTCACCACCCGCACGTATGTCGACGGGTTCGGACGAGTGATCGGCGAGGCCCGAGACCACATCGACAAAGACGTCCCCCAGCGCCTGCACGAAACCCTGGAAGTACGCTATGACGCGCTAGGTCAAACCATCGAACGCACCGAGCATGACTGGTACCAGAACAATCCGCAGCCGCTTGTCACCCGCTTCGAATACGACGACTGGGGGCAGTGCCATCGCACCACGACCCCCGACGGCGTCATTCACCACGAACAAGCCAAGCCGACCCGCGAAGGCATGGTGATTCGCAGTTGGCGCAGCAGCGGCGATCGCATCAACGCAATGACCGAAGCTTCGATGAACAGGTTCCAGGCCCCGGACCAGCTGCGCACGCTGGACGCCAGCGGCAAACTATTGTGGACACGTAACTTCACCTACGATGGCCTTGGACGCATCGACCGCCAAACCGATGAACATGGCGACACCCAAAGCTTCACCTATGATGCACTAGGGCGGCTAAGCAGCACCAGCCTGCCGGATAGGACGGTCCTCGAGCATGGCTACGCCGCCCACGCTGAAGCCGCGCTGCTCACCGAGGTTGCCCTGATACCCGAGGGGGACCGTAACCAACGTGCGATACTGGGTTCTCAAGCGTTCGATAGCCTGCATCGCCGCACGCGTACCGACGTGGGCAAACAGAGCCATCGTTACCACTACCAAGGCGGACGCAACCGACCGGCAAGCTACACCACACCTGCCGGCGCGAAGATCGAACTGAGCTACCTGCTCAACCTGACCGGCGCGCCGGTCGCCAGTGTGGCCCCCGACCAAACCTGCAGCTACGGCTACGACCCACGCAACGCCCAACTGGAACGCGCCACCAGCGAAGAGGGCGAGCGCCAGTACGAGTACGACAGCTTTGGCCATTTGATCCGCGAGCAGTGGACAGGCAAGGACCAGGTCACCTGGACCACTCGTTACCAGCCATCGCTGCACGGGCGTATCCACCTGCGCGAGGACCAGACGCGCACCCCCACACGCTATACCTATGACGCCGCCGGAAGGGTGAGCAGCATGACCTGCGAACAGGTAACGGTCACTTACCGTTACGATACCCTCGGCCGGCTCGAGCACGTCACCACTTCCGATCTGGCCAGTGGCAGTGAGCAGGTCACCACCCATGGCTACGATGACCACGACCGCGAGACCAGCCGTACCACCAGGGTCACCGGCCAACCAACGCGAACCCTGGAACAGACCTGGTACCCAGGTGAACGCCTGAAAAGCCGCACGCTGACCGAAGAGGGCACGCTGCTGCTGGGTGAAACGTTCGCCTACGACAGCCGAGCTCGCCTGAGCACCTACAGCTGCACTGGCAGCGAATTACCCCGGGACGAACTTGGCCGACCGATCAGTCAAGAGATCTTCCTCTACGACGGTTTCGACAATATCAAAATGGTCACGACTACCATCGAAGGAACGAGATACCGTACCCTCTACACCCCCCGGGAAGACGACCCCTGCAAGCTTGCCAGCATCCAGCATCTGCCCGCACGGCCGGGCCTTCCCATACCGCCATTCGAGTACGACGCCAACGGCAACCTGCTCAACGACGAAGCCGGGCGGCGGCTTTGCTACGATACCCAGAGCCGTTTGCTGTCAGTGACCGACGCCTCCAGCCAGGTACTCACCAAATACCATTATGACGGTAACGGTGACCTTCATGCGGTCCAGGCCACCGGTCAACAAGCCACACAGGTGTTTTTCGAAGGGTATCGGCTGAGCCTGGCCATAGGTAACGCGCAGGCGCAACGAGTGCTATACAACGGCGAAGGGCCGTTGGCCCAGCAGGCGTGTGGCGAACCTGGCCAGACGCTGCTGTTGCAGACCAACGCCAGCCACAGCGTGATCGCCGAGTATCACCTGGGCGAGTTGCGCAAGCTCAGCTATGGCGCTTACGGCAGCCTGCCGGAAAGCGAACAGGCCGCCGCCAAAGGCCTGTTGCGTTTCAACGGCGAGCTGGCCACGACTGCACTGGGCTGGTACCTGCTCGGGCGGGGCTATCGGGTCTACAACGAACGTATCCGGCGCTTCCATAGCCCCGACAGCCTGACTGTGTTCGATGGCGGCGATATCAACCCCTACAGCTACTGCCGCAACGACCCGGTGAATTTCCGCGATCCCAGTGGGCACGAGGGTGTGGGCAGCACCGGCCGGCTGCGCTCCCCGGTCGAGGACGAGGTGGCCACCCACGGTGGCGGCGGTGGGAACTGGGAAGGATGGTTGATGCTGGGCGTCGGGCTGATTGCCACCCTCGCAGCGGTGTTTACCGCAGGGAGCTCGATCAGTGCACTGGTAGCAGCCGCCAGCGTCACCGCGGGAACGATCGCCAAGGCCACGGTGCTGACCATCATCGCTGCCGGCGCCGTCATCTCGTATGGTATGCAAATCTACGCCACCATCAAGCAGGACGAGAAAGCGAACGCGATCGCTTTCGGGATCAACGTAGCAATGACGGTCCTGTCATTCATGTACACGGCGTTTACAAAAATGGCCAGTCTTTTCAGGTCATTCAGGAGACAGTCTGGGTCGCCGGCGGCGCGGTCATCGAGCTCATCAATATCAAGAAGCAACTCCACGACGGGCGCTTCTCCGGTAATTGACGACGCCGTGCTCCCCACCTCGCCCCGCGCTTCAACGTCAACACGAGCCTCGTATATCTCACCTGCCAGCCTAAATGCGCAAACAAGTGGGGCAAGCAGCCGAACTTCATCGATAGCAGCCGTCGCGGAAATGAATCAGCTCGAAAATACCATTCCACCGAGCTCGCCAGCAACTTCTTCCGCGATTGCAAGAACGTCACGGTCCAGTTCCCTGTCAAGTGTTCATCTCGCGCAGTTCGACAAAGTCCCGCTTACTTACTCGTACGGGCAAATCTGGTACGACTCCCCTAAAGGGTGGATTGAGGTGACTAAATCAAGGGCCTCGGAAATTCGGTACAAGTGGCAACAAGTTCACTACGGTAGGGGTCTGTTCCCGTAGGCCGATCGGCCTAAAAATGCCCGATGCACCGCATCGGGCGTTTTGGTTTTCACTGTCCCGTCCTGAATAAGGTTTACACCTCCCATCCCGAATTTCCGGAGTGAGGCTGCTCTGCGTTGGACATCTGCACCGCCTCATCAACCATCTTTCTCGCCTGCGCCAGGTCATCTGGTTTGCTTCGCAGTAGCTCTGATGAATGAGGAAGTAAACCTTATTCAGGTCGGGACATGCCTAGCATTTTTAACAGTAGTCCGATGGCCTGAACGGGCGCTAACGTAACGTCAGCGCCCCCTGGCATGCCAGGAGCCGAATTCACCTGACACCTGTGTGCTTCGCACCCTGCAAAGGAGTTTACGGATGAACAGTAAAGACTCACGCCACCCCACCCGACAGCTCGCCGACGAAGCCCGCCGTCAGTACCAGGCGCAACGGATCAAGCGCCTGGCCAGCCTGCCCTTTAACGCCCTCGCTGAGCCAACCGTCGCGGCAATTGTCGACCCTGGCGACGGCACTCTGGATGTGAGACTGATCGATCAAGACCTCGATGTAGGCATCCCAGAATGGCCGAATATCGCCGAAGGTGACACCGTACAACTGTATATCAAGAGGCATGGCAGCAACGAAAGCATTGCTGTGAGCGAATCGATCCCGGTCGACGAGAGCACAACATTCCCACTGAATGTGCCAATGGACCAGGCGCATCTAGAGCAAGAGGGGGCCTTCGATCTTTTTTACAAACAGATGAACGCCGACGGCAATTCGATCGACTCCGCCCCCCGGCCACTGCGCGTGGACCGCACACCGCCTTGGGGCCACCAGTATCCTGAAAAGCTGGTCCTGCCCGCCGCCCCCATCACCGATGCCTACCTGAAACAAAACCCGCAAGGTGTGACGGGTACCATACCCGAGTATGAGGACAGCAAGAGCAACGACAAGGTTGCCGTCTATTATTTCAATGAGCTCCCCCCGGATAGCTCAGACGATCTCCCTGACCCAATCCTCCTCATCGACGTACCTGCCAACAGGCAGATCACCATCAGTGAAGATGACGTGCGCACCTATGGCGACGGTGGCTGCTATGTGGTCTACGTACTGATAGACATCGCGGGCAATGCCAGCCGCATTTCCACTTACACTGCCCTGGACGTCGCGCTCGGCACCCTGCCCAGCGGTATGGGCGACCCGGTGGTGCCACTGGCCGCTCCCGACAATTTGGTGGATCTGGAGGATGCCCGAACTGGGGTGCTGGTGGAAATTCCCGCCTTCGAGAACTGGAAAAGCACGGACACCCTCATCGTGAGCTGGGGCAACACCCCGCTTCCCAGGGAGCAGATCGGCTCCAGCCCGCACTTCCCCCTCGAGGTGCGCGTGCCTGCCGCAGCCTTGAAGGCTGAGTACACCGACGCACCCGACCGCCAAAGTACGCGGGTCTCCTATGAGCTGTTCAGGGGAACGATGTCACAGGGAACACTGGACACGGAGGTTGATGTCGACTTTTCGGTCATAGGCCCTGTGCGCCCTGATCCGGATCCGGACTGGCCAGGCGGAAACGCCAACCTGCCCACGCTAGAGGTTCGCGGCAAGACATCCGACCAGGCCAATACGCTCACGCGTGAAGATGAAAACCAGCCTGCCCTCATCACCCTGATTCGCTACACAGGGGCCAAGGACGGCGAGCGGATTCAATTCTACTGGAAAGGCGAACACGTTCCGGAAGCCGATCTGACCATCGACACCGAGGAGCCCGCTGAACTGACGGCCGAAATCCCATGGGAATATATCTATAACGCACGTAACGATCCGCAATTGCCGGTGCACTACGGCATCACCGCCCCCGGAGAAACCAACGAAGAGCACTCTCTCGCCACCTTGGTGAACGCGAATGCCGTGGTGCTGCGGGCACCTGCGGTGAAGTTCGAGCGTACCTTCAAGCGCGCTGATGGCACGGAGGTGTTGAATTGCAATTCCCTCTGGGACCCAAATGATGGGAGCAAAGAGCCCGCGTTCCTCGTCACAATCCCGGACCTGACAAACCTTGGCGTCTCGGCCGGCCATGTGCTGAAGATCACCTGGACCGCGCTGAAGGGGGAAAGCGGTGATACGCAAGTGGCTGAGTTGTTCCAGAACCTGACCATCGGCACCGACCTGCCCACTACCGGCGGGAGATGGGAAATAAAACCTTACGACGAAAAAATCTACCCTATCTACGATGGCGCCAACAGGGGGCGCGGACGGGTCGACTATGAAATCAGCGGCGGAGCGGAAACGATCAATGCCTTATCCGCTGAGATATCGGTGAGTATTTTCAATGGTGGTGGCTCGTGCGAAATACCTTCTGGGGCCTGACCGGAATCGCTCTCCTGTCCGCGAGAGCGATGACCACTCAGGCAACTGGTGACTTTTCCTACATAACCTAGAGACCAATCTGAATACAGTTTTCCTTTTCGTAGACCTTTAGTTGCGTCCTAGACCTGAGGGAAATAACTCATGCGAATCCATCGTACCCGCACGGCCCCACTCCTGGGGCTGAGCGGCTTTCTCCTGCTACCGTTCAGCTCAGTGACCGATGCAGCCCCTGTTTTCGACGACCAAGCCATCGACGCCAGCACCCCCCGCCAGAGCTGGCAAGTGATCGATGGCAGCCTCACCGCCAACGGTGCCACCACCAACGAAATCATCGCCGAACCAGGTACTCGCGTAGCGCTCAACGACAGCACCGTCGCCGCCAATGCCGCGGGCCTGCGGTTGCTGGGCGCTTCTGCGGTGGTCAACCGTTCGCAGATCAGCAGCCAGAGCAACCAAGGCTTGCTGATGAATGAGGGTAGCCAGGCGCAAGTGTTCGACAGCCAGATCACCGGTGCCTTGCGCGGCGCCACGGTCAATGCCAGCACCCTGGAACTCACGCGCACCCAGGTCAGTGCAACCGCGGCCACATCGTCAGGCCTGGTGGTGCTCGACGGCACGCTGCGCGCCAGTCAAGGCAGCGTGATTTCAGGCGTCAACGAAGGGATATTGATACGTTCGACGCCAACCGGTACGTCCAATTCCGTGGTGCTGGACGCCAGTCAGGCAAGCGGCCAAGCCGGGCCGGCCATCCGCGTGGGCCAGGGTGGCGCGCCCGCCGATGCACAAATCGCCATACTCAATGGTTCGACCCTCAGCGCCGGTGCTGGCCAAGCACTGATCGACATCGGCGACAATGCCACCGCCAACGTACGCGTCAACGCCAGCGACCTGGTAGGTGACATCGTCGCGCAGCCCGACGGGCACGCCAGCCTGACCCTGGAAAACCGAGCGACCCTGCGTGGGCGCCTGGATAACATCGAACGGGTAGCCATCGACAGCCTCGCCAGCTGGACGCTGGTCGAAGACAGCCAGATCGGCGCCTTGTCGATGAACGGTGGCAGCATCCGCTTCGGCGAAGCGGACGGCCAATTCCATACCCTTACCGCCGACAGCCTGGAGGGTAACGGCACCTTCGTCATGGCTGTGGACTTCAACACCTTGCAACATGACTACCTCAACATTACCGGCCAGGCTACCGGTGACCATGGTTTGCTGGTCAGCAGCAGCGGTACCGAGCCGCAAGCCGAGAGCCAGATGCACCTGGTGCATACCGGCTCGGGTGATGCACGTTTCTCGCTGGTCGGCGGGCCGGTCGACCTGGGCGCTTACTCCTACGACCTGGTCCAGCGCGACAACGACTGGTTCCTCGACACCAGCACAAGAACCGTCAGCCCAGGCACCCAAACCTTGCTGGGGCTGTTCAACACCGCCCCGACAGTGTGGTACGGCGAATTGGCCACCTTGCGCAGCCGGATGGGCGACGTACGCCGGGGTGGCGATACGGCCGGCACCTGGCTGCGCAGCTATGGCAACCAATACAACGTGTCGTCCAGTTCCACGACGCAGTATCAGCAGACCCAGCAAGGCATCTCGTTCGGTGCCGACATGCCGTTGGGCCAGGGGCAGTGGCTGGCCGGCGTTACCGCGGGCTACAGCAAATCCGACCTGAACCTGCCACGCGGCGCTTCCGGCGAAGTCGACAGCTACCACCTGGGTGTTTATGCCACCTGGGTCGACCCGCAGTCCGGTTACTATTTCGACGCGGTCGGCAAACTCAACCGCTTCCGTAACCAGGCCGAGGTACGCCTGAGCGATGGCCAGCGAGCCAAGGGCGACTTCGATACCACCGGTGCAGGTGTTTCGCTTGAGGCCGGTCGCCATCTGAAACTGGGTGATGGCTGGTTCGTCGAACCCTACGCGCAGGTCGCCGGCCTGATCGTGCAAGGCCGCGAAGTCACCCTCGACAACGGCATGCGCGCCGACAGCCAGCGCAGCCGCTCGTTGCAGGGCAAGGTAGGCAGCGCGCTGGGGCGTGACATCGCCCTCGAAGGCGGCGGCACTTTGCAGCCGTATATCAAGGTCGCCGCACTGCACGAATTCGCGCGCGGCAACGATGTAAAGGTCAACGACAATCGCTTCCACAACGACCTTGCCGGCACCCGTGGCGAAGTGGGCGCAGGCCTGGCCGCTCGCTGGGCGGAGCGCTGGCAGGTGCACGCCGAGTTCGACTACAGCAACGGGGACAAGCTGGAAAAGCCTTGGGGCATGTCACTGGGCGTCAACTATCGCTGGTAACGCATTCGCGTGGGGGCGTCACGGCTCCCACGTAACATCAAGGAGAAACACCATGCGCCCCACGCCACTCGCACAACTCCCTCTTCCCAACATCCCGGCCCTGTTGCCGAACATTCCCGGGGGTCAGCCCAACCTGTTACCGGTCAACGCACTGGCGGCGCCGCTGCGGGTCGAAATGGTCATGTGGCTCAATTCCAGGCCAACCCCTGCAGCCCCGGAAACACTGAACCTGTATTGGAACAAGCAATGCGTCCACTCCAAAACCTGGGAGGCACCAATCGAGGAGGAAGAACTGTTCGTCGAAGTCCCTGTCGAGCATCTGGTGGATGGCGAACATGAAGTGTTCTATGAAGTAGTGCTAGGTGACGGCAACCCAGCTTATTGCGAGCCACTGCCGATCACCATCGACCTGGCACCACCGGAGTTGCCGCAAGACAACGCGATCCACTTTCCGGAGGAAGTGATCCAGGATGGCGTCAGTGACCGCTACCTCAAGGCCCATGACGACCTGCTGCTGGGCAGCATCGCGCCTTACGACGATGCCGCCCCGGGCGATGTGGTGAAGATTTACTGGGGCGAGGTGCCCGACGCCAAAACCAGCACGGTCGTCGACCGTTACACCCTCACCCCGCAAGACCTAGGCCAGCCTCTGCGCGCCAGGATCTCCGGAACCGACATTCGCGACAGCGGCGAGGGCGGGCGCTGGGCCTGGTATGGGGTTCAAGACCGCGCCGGTAACCTGGAACACTTTTCCATACCAAAATCGCTGTACGCCCGCGCCACACCCCGAGGCCGGGTACTGCCAGCCCCCACGCTGGTCGAAGCCGAAGGGGGGGCGAGCCGAAGCATCTTGCGCCCGAATATGGCGGCCCAGGGCGCCACCGTGCGGATACCGGACA
Source organism: Pseudomonas juntendi (assembly GCF_009932375.1). GTDB lineage: Bacteria > Pseudomonadota > Gammaproteobacteria > Pseudomonadales > Pseudomonadaceae > Aquipseudomonas > Aquipseudomonas juntendi. The sequence goes on along the minus strand of NZ_BLJG01000097.1, from coordinate 16,181 downwards.
GCGCCGACATCGGCCCTAACGAAAGCATCGAGGTATTCTGGGGCAAGCCGGGCGAGGAAGGTTCGTACAAGCCCCAGCCGCTGCAGCCCGATGCCCGCCTTTATCATGTGCCCCCTGAGTTCGTAGCCATTCATATTGGCAAGCAGATAGAGCTGTACTATGAACTCACCGAGAGAGAAACGGAGAAGTCGCCGGCCCACACCCTGACCGTGGACAACGTCGACCACCTGCCTACGCCGCAGAGCGATGCGATCGACGCCGGCATACTCAACCTCACCCGCCTGGGTACTGGCAAGGCCAGCCTGCATTCGGCCATCTGGCCGTTCATCGCAACGAGCCAGTTCATCAAGATCGAACTGTACGGGCGTAGCGCTGCCGATGGCTCGAATCTGCGTACCCAAGTTGGCGAGAAGGCAGTCGTTAGCACGCAAGGCCGTATTGAACTGGGTGAGATCGACAAGGACAAACTGGCGCTCTATAAGCGCGACGAAACCCTGCGCATTGAGGCATCGATCAGTTTCGACAGCCAGAAAAGCTGGCAGCCGATGCCGATCATCTTTCCGTTGCTCGTAGACTGATCGGCCCTGGGTGATGACCGGTCGGCCATCACCCAGAGGTTGGCGAGAACTTACAACGAATGGACTTTACGCACGCCCTGCCCTGCGACGACCTCGACCGATCCAGGCAAGGCACGCTGTGGCTCCGTCAACGGCAGGGGCAGAATGATGAAGCCGTCGAAGATGCCGAGTGGACCTCCATCCACCGCGCAGCCGACCACCGCGTATCTGGACGCAGGGAGCGTTTCATCGACTGTGTAGCGCCCCGTGGCATCCACGTCGCCGGGCCCCGCTATCACCTCCCACAGCCCACCCGTTATCGGACCGCCATTGAACCGGCTTTCGAGCTGAACGCTGCCCTCATTCATGGCGTGGATCTGCACTTCGAGCAGCGGCTCACGATGCATGGCGATCTGATGGCAAACTCTGGTATTACCCGAGGTATCACTCACCGTGATCTCGTCCAGAACGTAGCTCGGCATTTTTTCACCATCTTTGGGCTCGTACGCCCTGTAGGTGGCGGACAGGCCATCGGCGGCGGGCTCGAGGGAACCTGCCATGGCGTGCTCGGTCACCGACCAGCTCAGTTTGCCACCGGTCGAAAGCGTGCTCGCCAAGAGCTCCACTTCTTCCGTGTTACTCGCTGCTTTCACTTGGGGGTTGACTTGCAAGACGTTGCGCATGATCGTCAGCAACGCAGTGGCCTGGGAACCGGTTGTAGCGGCTGTGACGCGTACACGCGTGAACGCCCCCTCTATAAGTTCTGCCGCCGGTGCGGTATAGAGGCCACGCGAATCGATTGAACCCGGCTCCCCCATGCCGGGAACTGCCTCTACCGACCACCTAACCAACGCGGAAGCGGTGGAGAACTGATAAGACTCTCCAGCAGCCAGGATATGCTCATAAGTATTCAGCTGCACCTGGGTGCGCGCGGGACTGATGTCTCCGAATGCCACCGCGTCATAGGGAGCCACGATGTCGGACACCTGCACCACCTCCCCGAAATTCAGCTTCAGGACAGAACTGATGGGCTCTTTCATGGAGATCTCGATGGGGAGCAAATTCAACGCTTCATTTTCGATGCTTTTGGCGATCTCATGCAGGATGAGACCATCCTTCAGGACCAAGCCACCGATGGCATCGTGAACGGTAAGAAGAAACTCCCAGAAACGATCTAAATCTTCATCAGGCGGAGTCGGTTCATGAGTTCTGACTCGCTGGTGGCCTTGGACCGTTTGTGGCAGACCGCCAGAAACAGGGCTGGTAGAGGTATAGACGAGGTTAGCGGAATTTTTTTGACCGCTATAATACCCAGTTACAGTGGTATCAACGGTCACCGGTACGAGGGTCAGGAATCGTTCAATCAGATCAGGGCGTGACACCGCAGCATATGTAACGGCCAACGTATACATCATCATAAACCAGGCATTATCAAATCCCATGATAAGCACGTTAAAAATCTGCTTGACTGGCCATGAACAGTCGACCCTGCCGTCGCGAGCCTCGAATTTCAATCCATCAGCGGGCACGCTTATATCGTGGATTGCGTACCGGATGTTGACGTACCGATCCGGATAACCAAACTCTTCCGGAACTGGCATCCGAACGGTGTAACTTGTTTCAGCCAAGGGTAGAACACCGCCGCTCACCTCAAGCCCAGATGGAAACCCTTGATTGCCATAGTTTATCTTGGATGTGCCGCCTGATATGACTTGCGGGAGCTCACGGGCCAATGCAGGTATTGAGAAATATCGCGTATCCATCATGACCGTCGCGGTATGGTCATCGGCTACCAGATACCGGAAGTCAGACCCTGGGGTGGGCTCGTCGCCGTTATAACGGGCGTTCTCCATCCTGACCAAGCCGAGCACACCCCCCTCGCTGCCCTCCCCCGCAGACTGTGTACGCATGATGAACGACTGTGGATGCATCAGCTCGTGCTCACCCCGCTGTATGCGCCCCAGCAGAAAACGCCGTTGCGCGTCGGGTAAAGACTCGAACAGCTCCTTGAAGACAAGTCCCCCCAGCGAGTTCTCATAAGACTCGTCGGTGAACGTCAACGTGAAATCACTGCTGTGCTTCAGGTCCAACAGCAACTCGCCGCCATCACTGACAAGCCCAGGAACATCCGACAACTTCAGGTGCAGCTTCAGCACCGGCCCCTGAAGCGGGTCGATCCATTCGATCTCCCGAACCTGCCACTGGCCGTTGATTTTCTTTTTACTCAGTAAGTTACCGCCGATAACTCGCAGGGTCATGTCAGCCTTGGAGTTGTCCAGGGCTGCCGTTTCGAACGAGACTCTCGGGGTGTCGAGCACGAAACCTTCAAATCGGTACTGCCAGTCGTTACTGGCCGAAGAGACCATCCCACAGATCGGTGGAAAGTAAGATTCATCGGAAAAACGACGGATGTATTCCTGGAGCAAAAAACGGTTGAGCGTCGCGCGATCGAATGCTGCGATCATTCCCCACTTGAGTAACCGACTTTCCATCGCCATCCAGTCGATAAGTTCGCTCTTGCTGGCCATGCCAGACCTCCTGATGATAGGTGCGCAGGGAGTCATGCCCTGCTGTCAGAGTGACCGGAGCAGGTTCGCATGGGAGCAAAGAGGGGGGTACTGACAGTTTTATCAGTAGCGATGCGCCTGTTTTTCACCCAGGCACAACGAAGAATGCCACTCGAAAGAGTGGCATTCTTGATTTGGAGCGGGAAACGAGACTCGAACTCGCGACCCCGACCTTGGCAAGGTCGTGCTCTACCAACTGAGCTATTCCCGCATATTTGAAGCAGACCGTACCGTTTTGCTGAACGCCACAGCCTTGGAAGACTGGAGCGGGAAACGAGACTCGAACTCGCGACCCCGACCTTGGCAAGGTCGTGCTCTACCAACTGAGCTATTCCCGCAAATGGCGTCCCCTAGGGGACTCGAACCCCTGTTACCGCCGTGAAAGGGCGGTGTCCTAGGCCACTAGACGAAGGGGACACACGACACTTTTCAGTGCACCAGAACAGAACCTCACGATTCAGCCTGGATTTTCTTTTCCTGCCCCGCCATCAGGCGTTGCCGGAGAAACTGGAGCGGGAAACGAGACTCGAACTCGCGACCCCGACCTTGGCAAGGTCGTGCTCTACCAACTGAGCTATTCCCGCAATTTGGCGTCCCCTAGGGGACTCGAACCCCTGTTACCGCCGTGAAAGGGCGGTGTCCTAGGCCACTAGACGAAGGGGACACGCTGCTGGCATCGCTGCCTGCTTTCACTCCCTGCCGCGTTTCGCTGTGTGCTTTACGCTGCAAGTGGCGCGCATTCTATGGATGCTTGATACAGGCGTCAACCCCTTTGTAGAAATTTATTTAAATCAATGACTTCCGGGTGGGTCGGGGTGCAGATGCGGGCTGGCTTGTCGATATAGAGAACGGGTTTGCCTGTGCCGCTATTCGCTCCGAGGCAAACTCACTACACTCAACGCTGTAATTCTTCTTCAATGAGGCATTAACGGTGACACCACTTCTGATCACCCTGCTCATCGTAGCGGGTATCGCGTTGCTGATCGTGATCGGCTACCTCAACAATGTGGTCGAGAACGGCAAGCTGGAGCGCGCCCGCCTGAAGATCGAACTGGCCGACCGCCTGCGCCGCTGCGGCGAAATCACCGAGACCTTCCCAGGCCAGTTCATGACCCCGGCGCTGAAGCTGCTGCTGACCCGCCTGGAGCTCAACCTCAACCAGCGCCAGCTGGCGGTGGACAAGCACAATGCCCAGGTGAAGGCACGCATGGCCGAACTGGAAGGGCTGATCGCCCTGGGTGAAAAGATCCCGGTGAACAACCCGCCCAACCCGATCCAGACCGAGGTCAAGGCCAAGGATGTGCGCTTCTTGCTGGAAGCACTGCACAACCAGGTGACCCGCGCCGCGCAAGAGGGCTTCCTGCCTGCGCCGGAGGCCAAGCACTGGGTCAAGGAGATCCGCCACATCCTGGTGCTGCTGCATATCGAGTTCTTCAACAACCTCGGCCAGCAGGCCCTGCAGAAAGGCCAGCCAGGCCAAGCCCGCCTGGCATTCGAACGGGGGGTGCAGTACCTGCGCAAGCAGCCGGAGCCGAAGGTGTATGAAGAGCAGCTGACGTACCTGGAGAAACTGCTGGGCCGGGCCAACGCCCAGGTGCTGGACCAGATGGAACCGGCTGAGGACGAACACAACGAACTGACTCAGGGCCTCAAGACCGATGAGGACGAGACCTGGAAGAAGAAGGTGATGTACGACTGATCCGGAATTTGTTGTGGATTTGATGGCCCTATCGCCGGCAAGCCAGCTCCCACAGGTTACTGCACAGGTCTTCGAGCCTGCGGTTACCTTGTGGGAGCTGGCTTGCCGGCGATAGGGCCAGCCCAGGCAACACAACAATCAGCAGTCAGTCAGCTCCAAGAAGATAGCCGCCAGGCGCTCCAGCCCCACCTGGTCCGCCTCGCTGAATCGCGCCAGCCTCGGGCTGTCCAGGTCCAGCACACCAATCAGCCTGCCCTCCTTCACCAGCGGTATCACCAGCTCGCTGTTCGACGCACTGTCGCAGGCAATGTGCCCCGGGAACGCATGCACGTCCTCGACCCGCTGGGTCTTGCCGGTGGCAGCCGCCGCGCCGCACACGCCTTTGCCGAACGGAATGCGCACGCACGCCACCTGGCCCTGGAACGGGCCCAGCACCAGTTGCCCGTTACGGTTGAGGTAGAAGCCCGCCCAGTTCAGATCGCCTACCTGGTGGTAGAGAAATGCCGAAAACTGCGCGGCATTGGCAATGAAATCACGTTCGTCGGCAAACAGCGCCTGCACTTGCGCCGCCAGCAGGTGGTAGCCGTCGAGGCCGACGCCACTGGCATTGAGGTCGATCATTTACTTTTGCTCCAGCAATTGCAGCCCGACCCAGTAGCGAGCGAACTGATAGGCACAACGGCCATTACGGTTACCGCGGCCGGTAGCCCAGCGCACGGCGAGAATTTCCAGCGCTTCGTCACGCTGCCAGGCCAGCCCGGCCGGGGCCGCCAGCTGGCCGATCCAGTGCTCGACCACGTCAAGGAAGTGCGCCTGGGTGAACGGGTAGAACGACAGCCACAGGCCAAAGCGGTCGGACAGCGCGATCTTGTCCTCCACCGCTTCACTGGGGTGCAGCTCGCCGTCGACCCTTTTCCAGTTTTCGTTGTCGCTCTCCTTTTCCGGCACCAGGTGGCGGCGGTTGGAAGTGGCGTACAGCAGGACATTGTCCGGTGCCTGCTCCAGCGAGCCATCGAGCACGCTCTTGAGCACCCGGTAGTCGCCCTCCCCGGCCTCGAACGACAAGTCGTCGCAGAACAGGATGAAGCGCTGCGGCAGCTTCTGCAGTTGCTCGACCACGCGCGGCAGGTCGGCCAGGTGGTCGCGTTCGATTTCGATCAGGCGCAAACCGGCGCTGGCGTGCTCGGCCAGCAGCGCACGCACCAGCGACGACTTGCCGGTGCCGCGCGAACCCCACAGCAAGGCGTGGTTGGCGGGCATGCCTTTGATGAACTGGTGCGTGTTGCGGCCCAGCTGGTCACGCTGTTTGTCGACGCCGATCAGGTCGGTCAGGCGGATGTCCAGGCTGACTTCCAATGGCAGCAGGTAGCCGCTGCGGCCATCGCGCTGCCAGCGGGCAGCCAGGGTGGTGGCCCAGTCGATGTGCGGGCGCGGGGCCGGCAGCAGGGGTTCGAGGCGCGTCAGTACCGATTCGGCGCGGTCCAGGAAAGCGATCAAGCGAGCGTCCATGACGACTCCTAGCAATTTCAGTTTTTTGGGGCCGCTGCGCGCCCCTTCGCGGGCTTGCCCGCTCCTACAGGGATTGTGTTAGGCCTGGGGGCCCGCGAAGGGGCGCAAAGCGGCCCACGCTTGGCGATCAACTGAAATGAACAGACAGACCCACCAGCAGCCGGGGATGATCGGCTATGCTTGCGCAGCGCAAGGAATGGGAAACCAGCTCGGAACTCATGGATATCAAGTTCACCAATCGCCTGTCATACAAGCAAGCCCGGTTGACAGTCCTGGTCGGCTTCATCCTGGGAACATTGCTCAGTCTCATCCAGATCGGCATCGATTATGCCAGCGTAGACGCATCCATCAACCGTGAAGTGCGGGCCTTGCTGCAAATCAGCCACAACCCGGCCTCGCGTATCGCCTACAACATCGACTCGGAACTGGCCCTGGAACTGACCCGCGGCCTGCTACAGTCGCCGGCGGTGATCCGCGCACGGCTGATCGACAACAACCAGACGGTCCTGGCCGATGTCGAGCGCCCACGCCTGCAAGACCGTCTGCGGCCGCTGAGCGACTTCCTGTTCGGCGAACAGCGCCAGTTGAGTGAAAGCCTGTACCTTACCCATATGCCCGAGGAATACCTTGGCACCCTGTACCTGGACGTCGACACCTTCGCCTTCGGCAGCCGCTTTCTCGACCGTGCCGGCATTACCCTGCTCAACGGTTTTGCCCGCAGCCTGGTGCTGACAGGCCTGCTGCTGGCACTGTTCTACCTGATGCTGACCAAGCCACTGGTCACCGTGATCAGTGCGCTCAGCGGCAGCGACCCGCGCAAACCCCGGCAAACCCGCCTGGAATGCCCGCACGGCCACGAACTTGATGAAATCGGCGTGCTGGTGAAAGTCGCCAACCAGCAGTTCGTCAGCATGGCCACCGAAATCGAGCAGCGGCGCACCGCGGAAAACCGCCTGACCCAGTACCTCAACGAGCTGGAAGACATCGTCTCGGCACGCACCAACGAGCTGAAGGCCAGCAACAGCAGCCTGAGCCTGACCAACCAGGAGCTGGAACAGGCCCGCCGGCGGGCGCTGGACATGGCCCAGGCCCGCGCCGCCTTTCTTGCCAACATGAGCCACGAAATCCGCACCCCGCTCAACGGCATGCTCGGCATGATCGCCCTGGCGCTGGATAACCCGTTGCCCAGCGAGCAACGCCAGCAGCTGGCGATTGCCCACGACTCGGGCAAGGTACTGGTCGAACTGCTGAACGATATTCTCGACCTGTCCAAGTTCGACGCCGGCCAGCTGGAACTGGAGCGCATTGCCTTCGACATGGGCTCGATGGTCGAAGACACCGCCAACCTGCTGTCGCAGAACACCGCACAGAGCGTGGAACTGACCTGCCTGATCGCCGGCGACTTCCCCAGCAGCGTGCTGGGCGACCCCACGCGGGTGCGGCAGATCGTCAGCAACCTGCTGTCCAATGCCTTGAAGTTCACCCGCTTCGGCCGCGTCGATATACGCCTTGAGCGCATTGCCGGCGGCGTGCGCCTGCAAGTGCGTGACACGGGCATCGGCATCCCTGAAGAGGCCCAGGTGCGCATCTTCCAGCCCTTCACCCAGGCCGGCGCCGGCATCACCCGCCAGTACGGCGGCACCGGCCTTGGCCTGGCCCTGACCCGCAACCTGTGCAAAGCCATGCAGGGGCACCTGCAGATAAGCTCCGAAGCGGGCTTTGGCAGTTGCTTCACCGCCGAGCTGCCGCTGGCTGCGCACACTGAAGCCATCCCGCCACAGCCCCTGCAAGGCCGCGTGGCCGCCCTCAGTGCGGCGGGCAGCGGGCTGCACGAGCTCCTGCAGCGCGCGTTGCCCGCCTGGGGCTTGAGCTACCAGCGGCACGACAGCCGCATGGCCCTGCAGGCCACCGCGTTCGACCTGTTGATCACCGATGACGTGGACCATCTATTCGAACTGCGCCCGGCCCTGCAAGCGCCGATCCTGCTGGTTACCGCCTACGGCAACTTCCTTTCCCAAGAGCAGTCGCTGGCTTTGGCACCGCTGCACCAGCTGGCCCGCCCGCTGGCGCGCAACGCCTTGTATCAGACCTTGCGCCGAACCTTGCAAGGCCATGAGCCAGAACACCCGCTGGCCACGCCGCCCGTGACCCAGGGCGAAGGCCGCGCGCGCATCTTGTTGGTAGAAGACAACCCGGTGAACCAGCTGGTGGCCAAGGGGATGCTGGCCAAGCTCGGTTGCCAGGTCGAACTGGCAACCCAGGGCGCCGAGGCCCTGGCGGCGCTGGAACGGCAACCCTTCGACCTGGTGCTGATGGACTGCAACATGCCGGTGATGGACGGCTACGAGGCCAGCCGGCGCATTCGCCAGAGCGGCCGCTGGCCGTACCTGCCCATCGTCGCCCTCACCGCCAACGCCATGCCCGAAGAGCGCGAGCGCTGCCGGGCCGCGGGCATGAACGACTACCTGGCCAAACCGTTCCGCCGCGAAGAGCTGCTGGCGCTGGTCGACCACTGGGTGCCGCTCAGCGGCTGAGCAGGCGCTCGATGTCCGCTTCCAGTGCCTGCGGCTTGGTGAAAGGCGCATAACGCGTGACCTGGCCACTGGCCGGGTCGAGCAGGAACTTGGTGAAGTTCCACTTGACCTTCTGCGAGCCAAGCAAGCCTGGGGCACGCTGCTTCAGTTCGACATACAACGGGTGGGTGCCGGGGCCGTTGACGTCCACCTTGCGGAACAGCGGGAAGCTCACGCCGAAATTGCGTTCGCAGAACTGCGCAATTTCCCGCGCCTCGCCCGGCTCCTGCTGGCCGAACTGGTTGCACGGAAAGCCCAGCACTACCAGGCCACGCCCGCGGTAGGCCTGCCACAGTTGCTCCAGCCCCTTGTACTGGGGGGTAAAGCCGCACTGGCTGGCGGTATTGACCACCAGCAACGCCTTGCCGGGGTAGTCGCCGAGGGTCTTGTGCTCGCCGCCCAGGGTCACGCAGGGAATGTCCAGTATCGATCCAGCCATGGTCGGGCTCCGGTCAGTCGCGCGGGCGCAAGTCGATGCACACCGAGTTGATGCAGTAGCGCAGGCCAGTCGGTGGCGGGCCGTCGGGGAACACGTGGCCCAGGTGCGCATCGCAGCGGGCACAGGTGACTTCGGTACGGATCATGCCATGGGAGGTGTCGCGGATCTCGATCATCGCGCTGTCTTCGATCGGCGCGTAGAAGCTCGGCCAGCCACAGCCGGAATCGAACTTGGTCTGGGCGTCGAACAACGGCAGGCTGCAGCAGATGCAATGGTAAATGCCGTCGCGGCGCTCGCTGTTGTACTTGCCGCTGAACGGCCGTTCGGTGCCCTTCAGGCGGCAAACCTGGTACTGCTCGGGGTCGAGCATCGACCGCCATTCTTCCAGGGTTTTCTCGATCTTTTTCATGCAGGAACCTCGGCAGGCTGAATTTCACCCCACGCCGTCTTTTCCAGGGCGCGGGCGGCACGTATATTAGGTGGCTTCGTGTGCCAGGCGTTCAGTCTGTCACCCGCTTCCTGCCCTTTCAAACCTTTCGGCGGGGCGTAGCGCGTATTCTCAATCGGGATCCCATCATGCAGTTCAGCAAATCGAACAAGCTCGCCAATGTCTGCTATGACATTCGCGGCCCAGTGCTCAAGCACGCCAAGCGCCTGGAAGAGGAAGGCCACCGCATCCTCAAGCTGAACATCGGCAACCCAGCGCCCTTCGGCTTCGAGGCGCCCGACGAAATTCTCCAGGATGTGATCCGCAACCTGCCCACCGCGCAGGGCTACAGCGACTCCAAGGGCCTGTTCAGTGCACGCAAGGCGGTGATGCAGTACTGCCAGCAGAAAGAGATCGAAGGCGTCACCATCGAGGACATCTACCTCGGCAACGGTGTCTCCGAGCTGATCGTGATGTCGATGCAGGCGTTGCTCAACAACGGTGACGAGGTGCTGATCCCGGCACCCGATTACCCACTGTGGACCGCTGCCGTGAGCCTGGCCGGCGGCAAGCCGGTGCACTACCTGTGCGACGAGCAGGCCGACTGGTTCCCCGACCTGGAGGACATCAAGGCCAAGATCACCCCGAACACCAAGGCCCTGGTGATCATCAACCCGAACAACCCGACGGGCGCGGTGTATTCCAGGGAGTTGCTGCTGGGCATGCTGGCGCTGGCCCGCCAGCACAACCTGGTGGTGTTCTCCGACGAGATCTACGACAAGATCCTGTACGACGAAGCCGTGCACATCAGCACCGCCTCGCTGGCGCCAGACCTGCTGTGCCTGACCTTCAACGGCCTGTCCAAGTCGTACCGGGTGGCGGGCTTCCGCTCTGGCTGGCTGATCATTTCCGGGCCCAAGCACCATGCGCAAAGCTACATCGAAGGCATCGACATGCTGGCCAACATGCGCCTGTGTGCCAACGTGCCGGCGCAGCATGCCATCCAGACCGCGCTGGGCGGTTACCAGAGCATCAATGACCTGGTGCTGCCACCTGGGCGCCTGCTGGAGCAGCGCAACCGCACCTACGAGCTGCTGAATGACATCCCTGGGGTAAGCTGCGTGAAGCCGATGGGTGCGCTGTATGCGTTCCCGCGGATCGACCCGAAAGTGTGCCCGATCCTCAATGACGAGAAGTTCGCCCTTGACCTGCTGCTGTCGGAGAAGCTGCTGATCGTTCAGGGTACCGCGTTCAACTGGCCGTGGCCGGACCACTTCCGCGTGGTGACCTTGCCGCGGGTCGATGACCTGGAAGCGGCGATTGGGCGGATCGGCAATTTCCTGCGCACTTACTCGCAGTAAGTAACGGCCTCATCGCCGGCAAGCCAGCTCCCACAGGGATCGCCTTAGGGCTGACAGGTGTTTGCCACAAGGTATGCAGCGCCTGTTAGAGCGAGCGCCGCGCGGGCGGCGCTCGATCTCACAGGCGCTGAAGATGCTCCGGCTACCCTTGCCAGGAACCATAGAATCTCCCACAGGATCACTACAGGCCTGAGGATTGGGGAGTGCTTATGGGAGCCAGCCACAGGGTTATCACAGGCCTGAATTTTGTGAGGTCCCTGTGGGAGCTGGCTTGCCGGCGATGGGCTGCAAAGCAGCCCGGTTATCTGCGCCACCTGTTTCTTACATCCTGCAACGCTCTATCCCACTGCCCACGCGTCATCCTCTGCCATACTCCGCCGTACACAGTTTGAAATAGTCCCCCGATTGAAACGGCACCCCAGGCCCCTTATATACCCCGCAGTAAGCGACAATTCATCCGTCAGGAGAACGTAACAACCATGATGCGCATTCTGTTGTTTGTAGCCACCAACCTCGCGGTGGTGCTGGTTGCAAGCATTACCCTGAGCCTGTTCGGTTTCAACGGGTTCATGGCCGCCAACGGGGTCGACTTGAACCTCAGCAGCCTGCTGGTGTTCTGCGCCGTGTTCGGCTTCGCCGGCTCCCTCGTCTCGCTGTTCATCTCCAAGTGGATGGCGAAGATGACCACCGGCACCCAGATCATCACCCAGCCGCGCACCCGCCACGAGCAGTGGCTGTTGCAAACGGTCGAGGAGCTGTCCCGGGAAGCGGGCATCAAAATGCCTGAAGTGGGCATTTTCCCGGCCTACGAGGCGAACGCCTTCGCCACCGGCTGGAACCGTAACGACGCCTTGGTAGCGGTGTCCCAGGGCTTGCTGGAGCGTTTCTCGCCCGACGAAGTGCGTGCGGTACTGGCCCACGAAATCGGCCACGTGGCCAACGGCGACATGGTTACCCTGGCGCTGGTTCAGGGCGTGGTGAACACCTTCGTGATGTTCTTCGCCCGGATCATCGGTAATTTCGTCGACAAGGTCATCTTCAAGAACGAAGAAGGCCAGGGCATCGCCTACTACGTGGCAACCATCGTTGCCGAGCTGGTATTGGGCATCCTGGCCAGCATGATCGTCATGTGGTTCTCGCGCCGCCGCGAATACCGCGCCGACGAAGCCGGTGCACAACTGGCCGGCACTTCGGCGATGATCGGCGCCCTGCAGCGCCTGCGGGTGGAACAAGGCCTGCCGGTGCACATGCCGGACACGCTCAAGGCCTTCGGCATCAACGGCGGCCTCAAGCACGGCCTGGCCGGCTTGCTGATGAGCCACCCGCCGCTGGAAGACCGTATCGAGGCCCTGCGCCGTCGCGGTTGATCCAACAGGCAAGCAAGGGCGACTTCGGTCGCCCTTTTTTGTGCCTGCCTGTGCAGGCTTACCCGCGCTAGAGCCGGCAGACCCGGTACACCCGCTCCAACACACTGGATGCCCCGGCCTGCAGAAACTTCGGACTTTCCCCGAGCACCTGCGCCTGCTCCAGTTCATCCACCTGGCAGCCCGCAAAGCCCTGCCTCAGCTCCTGATCCGCCACCGAAAACGGCGGCCCGGCCAGCAGCGACTGGTCGTAATCCAACGTCACCACCAAGCCAAGGCACCCGGCTGGCAACAACGCCGACAGAGCCTGCGCGTAGCGCGCACGCATGGGCGGCGGCAGGGCAATCAGCGCCGCGCGGTCGTACAGGCCCGCGCAGTCGCCGACATCTTCTGCCTGCAGGGCAAAGAAGTCCCCACACCACAGCTCCACGTCGCCACTGCGCCATACTTCAAAGTCGCCACGCTGCCGCACCTCGGCCTCAAGCCCATGCTCGCGGAAGAAACTCTCCACGGCCCGCCGCGAAAGCTCCACGCCCAATACCCGGTGCCCCTGCCCGGCCAACCAGGCCAGATCGAGGCTTTTGCCGCACAGTGGCACCAGCACGCGGCTGCCGGGCACCTGCTGCAATGTTGGCCAGTACCGCTGCAGATACGGGTTCACCTGCGCCTGGTGGAAGCCGATCTGGTTGTCGGCCCACCGTTGCTGCCAGAACGCTGGTTCCATGAACACTCCCGATTTTTAGATGGTTCGCCAGTAAAAGTTGGTTTGGATTTCGATCTTTAGTTGATCGAAGATGAGTGCATCTTAACCTTCAGGACCCCGCCATGCTGCCCAGCCTGTTCATTTCCCACGGCTCCCCCATGCTTGCCCTGCAACCCGGCGCCAGCGGCCCGGCGCTGGCAGGGCTCGCCAACGCACTGCCGCGGCCGCAAGCCATTGTGCTGGTGTCGGCGCACTGGGAAAGCCGCGAGCTGCTGATCACCGGTGGCGCACACCCAGAAACCTGGCATGACTTCTACGGCTTCCCACCGGCCTTGTATGCGGTGCAGTACCCTGCGCCCGGTGACCCTGCCCTCGCCGACCGGGTCGGCGAGCTGTTGCAAGGCGCCGGGCTGGCCGCGCGCCTCGACCCGCAGCGGCCGTTCGACCATGGCGCCTGGGTGCCGTTGTCGTTGATGTATCCCGATGCGAGCATCCCGGTGGTGCAGGTTTCGCTGCCCACCCAGATGGGCCCGGCGCTGCAAGTGAAGGTTGGCCAGGCCCTGGCGGGGCTACGCCAGGAGGGCGTGCTGCTGGTGGGTTCGGGCAGCATTACCCATAACCTTGGCGAGCTGGACTGGCATGCCGGGCCCGACGTGATCGAGCCGTGGGCGTTGGCGTTTCGAGATTGGGTAGTGGAAAAACTGCGGGCTGATGACCGGGAGGGGTTGCTGGCTTATCGGCAACAGGCGCCGTTTGCAGTGCGCAACCACCCGAGCGATGAGCATTTGTTGCCGCTGTTTTTTGCCCTTGGTGCGGGGGGGCAGTTTGGCGTTGTGCACCAAGGCTTTACCTTGGGGGCGCTGGGGATGGACATCTACCGGTTCGACTGACGATTGCCGGGGGCTGCCGCGCAACCCCACCATGGCACAGGCAAAAAAATCCCCAGCCAAGGCCGGGGATTTTTCATTGCGCCAGGATCAATCCTCGCGGTAGCGGCGCAGCTTCAGCTGCTTGCCGGCCACGCGGGTGTCCTTGAGCTTGGACAGCAGCTTCTCGAGGCCATCTTCCGGCAGCTCGACCAGGCTGAAGCTGTCGCGCACCTGGATACGACCGATCGCGTCACGCGCCAGGCCACCCTCGTTGAGGATCGCGCCCAGCAGGTTTTTAGCGGCGATGCCGTCACGGGCACCCAGCGCGGTACGGCAACGCACGCGGCCTTCGGCCAACGGCAGCGGCGCGCGACGCTCGCGGTCGCCGCGGTCAGGGCGCTCGCTGCGCTCACCACGCTCGGTACGCTCACCACGCGGGGCGAAGCTCGGCACCAGCGGCTGCTCACGCTCTACCGCCGCCAAGTCCAGCGCCTGGCCGTTGGTGGCCTTGCGCAGCAGGGCCGAGGCCAGGGCACGGGCGCTGCAACCCAGGTCGTTGGTCAGGCGGTCGAACAGGTCACCATGGGTGGCTTCAGCCTCGGCAACCAGTGGCGCCAGGCTGTTGGTCAGCTTCTTGATGCGCGCATCGAGCACCGCTTGGGCGTTCGGCAGGCGCGCTTCGGCAACCTTCTGCCCGGTTACACGCTCGATCACCTGCAGCATGCGGCGCTCACGTGGCGTGACCAGCAGCAGCGCACGGCCTTCGCGACCGGCACGGCCGGTACGGCCGATACGGTGCACGTAGGACTCCGGGTCGTACGGCATGTCAACGTTGAATACGTGAGTGATGCGCGGTACGTCCAGGCCACGGGCCGCCACGTCGGTGGCGACAACGATGTCCAGGCGGCCATCCTTGAGCGAGTCGATCACGCGCTCACGCTGGTTCTGGGCGATGTCGCCGTTCAGCGCAGCAGCCTTGTAGCCCTTGGCTTCCAGCGCGGCGGCCAGGTCCAGGGTGGCTTGCTTGGTGCGCACGAAGGCGATCAGCGCGTCGAACTCTTCCACTTCCAGCAGACGCAGTACAGCCGGGATCTTCTGGTCGGCGTGGACCATCAGGTGGGCCTGATCGATCGCGGTAACGGTCTGGGTCTTGCTCTGGATCTTGACGTGCTTGGGTTCGCGCAGGTGGCGCTCGGCGATCGAACGGATCGACGATGGCAGGGTGGCGGAGAACAGCACGGTCTGGCGGGTAGCAGGGATGGCGTCGAAGATCACTTCGAGGTCGTCCATGAAGCCCAGCTTGAGCATCTCGTCGGCTTCGTCCAGTACCAGGTACTGCACGGTCGACAGGACTTTTTCGTCGCGACGCAGGTGGTCGCACAGACGGCCCGGGGTGGCGACGACGATTTGCGCGCCGTTGCGGATGGCGCGCAGCTGTGGGCCCATTGGGGCACCACCGTACACAGCAACCACGTTCACGCCTGGCATCTGCTTGGCGTAGGTTTCGAAAGCGGTAGCAACTTGCAGCGCCAACTCACGGGTTGGCGCCAGGATCAGGGCTTGCGGTTCGCGCTTGCTCACATCGATCTTGTTGAGGATCGGCAGGGCGAAGGCAGCGGTCTTGCCGGTGCCAGTCTGCGCCTGGCCGATCATGTCATGACCGGCGAGGATGATCGGGATAGATTGCTGCTGAATGGCGGACGGCTCTTCATAGCCGGTAGCCACTACGGCAGCAACGATATTCGGGTTGAGATCGAGAGCGGCGAAGCCGCCGGTTTCCTGGGTCATGGGTCTGCCTCTAGGTGCATCCGCAAAGACCCATGCTCCAAAGCTGCACATGCCTTGAAAGACCGTCAGGTCACCCAGGCAGCTTTGGCGGCGGGGATTTGCGAAAACGATTGAAAAAGAAAACTTGGGAAGGTCCGCCTAGCGGACGTGCAGCCGAAGCTGGACTCGGAGGATTTGCACCACCTGATTTTGAGGTCCGCTAAAAGACCGGCGCGTACTATACCTGAAATGTACGGTTAGGTGAGGAATATTTTCAGGGGCTGAAACGATAATCCCTGACGCTGCCACGATCCCCGTAGGAGCGGACTTGTGTCGCGAAAGGGGC
>NZ_BLJG01000096.1 GCF_009932375.1 Pseudomonas juntendi | reverse complement strand
TAGAATCTCCCACAGGTATGCCACAAGTCTCGAAGGCTAGGTTTACCTGTGGGAGCTGGCTTGCCGGCGATTGGGTCGCGCAGCGGCCCCTTTGTTGTCCGATCCATTCAACGGACCGTTCCGATAATTTTGGTTGTCCGTGCTTGTACATACAAGTAAAGGTGTGTTTGTATATCGACCACGACATACCCGCCCGCGCTCGACCGCAGAGGACCCTTCCCGTGACCGACAACAACAAATACCGTGACGTTGAAATCCGTGCCCCACGTGGCAACAAGCTCACCGCCAAAAGCTGGCTGACCGAAGCGCCACTGCGCATGCTGATGAACAACCTCGACCCGCAGGTCGCGGAGAACCCGAAGGAGCTGGTGGTTTATGGGGGCATCGGCCGCGCCGCGCGCAACTGGGCATGCTACGACAAGATCGTCGAAACCCTGACCCGCCTGGAAGACGACGAAACCCTGCTGGTGCAATCGGGCAAGCCGGTCGGGGTGTTCAAGACCCACAGCAACGCCCCGCGTGTATTGATCGCCAACTCCAACCTGGTGCCGCACTGGGCCAGCTGGGAGCACTTCAACGAGCTGGACGCCAAAGGCCTGGCCATGTATGGCCAGATGACCGCCGGCAGCTGGATCTACATCGGTAGCCAGGGCATCGTCCAGGGCACCTATGAAACCTTCGTCGAAGCCGGTCGCCAGCACTATGGCGGCAACCTGAAAGGCAAGTGGGTACTCACCGCCGGCCTGGGCGGCATGGGCGGTGCCCAGCCACTGGCGGCGACCCTGGCCGGGGCTTGCTCGCTGAACATCGAATGCCAGCAGAGCCGCATCGACTTCCGCCTGCAAACCCGCTACGTCGACGAGCAGGCCACCGACCTCGACGACGCCCTGGCACGCATCGCCAGGTACACCGCCGAAGGCCAGGCAATCTCCATCGCCCTGCACGGCAACGCCGCTGAAATCCTGCCCGAACTGGTCAAGCGCGGCGTGCGCCCGGACATGGTCACCGACCAGACCAGCGCCCACGACCCACTCAACGGTTACCTGCCCGCCGGCTGGACCTGGGAACAGTACCGCGACCGCGCGCAGACCGAACCTGCGGCAGTGGTCAAGGCCGCCAAGCAGTCGATGGCCGTGCACGTGCAGGCCATGCTCGACTTCCAGAAGCAGGGCATCCCGACGTTCGACTACGGCAACAACATCCGCCAGATGGCCAAGGAAGAAGGCGTAGCGAACGCTTTCGACTTTCCAGGTTTCGTACCCGCTTACATCCGCCCGTTGTTCTGCCGCGGCGTTGGCCCGTTCCGCTGGGCGGCGCTGTCCGGTGAGGCCGACGACATCTACAAGACCGACGCCAAGGTCAAGGAACTGATCCCCGACGACGCCCACCTGCACCGCTGGCTGGACATGGCCCGCGAGCGCATCAGCTTCCAGGGCTTGCCGGCGCGTATCTGCTGGGTTGGCCTGGGCCTGCGTGCCAAGCTGGGCCTGGCGTTCAACGAAATGGTCCGCAGCGGCGAGCTGTCGGCGCCGGTAGTGATTGGCCGCGACCACCTGGACTCCGGGTCGGTGGCCAGCCCCAACCGCGAAACCGAAGCCATGCGCGACGGCTCGGACGCTGTCTCCGACTGGCCGCTGCTCAACGCCTTGCTCAATACCGCAGGCGGCGCCACCTGGGTCTCGCTGCACCACGGTGGCGGCGTAGGCATGGGCTTCTCGCAGCACTCGGGCATGGTCATCGTCTGCGACGGTACCGACGAAGCCGCCGAGCGTATCGCCCGCGTGCTGACCAACGACCCGGGGACCGGTGTCATGCGCCACGCCGATGCCGGCTACGACATCGCCATCGACTGCGCCAGGGAGCAGGGCCTGGACCTGCCGATGATCACGGGCTGACCCCCGGCTTTGGCTCGCACCCCGCCAGGGGTGATACTGAACAACAAGAAGGAGCGCACAGGCACCACAGACGGGCCTGTGGCTCCAAGCGACTGGAGTAGCAACGTGACCGAATTCACCCTAAAGCCAGGCACCCTGACCCTGGCCCAGCTGCGCGCCATTCACGCCGCGCCCGTGCGCTTGCAGTTGGATGCCAGCGCCGCGCCCGCCATTGACGCCAGTGTGGCCTGCGTTGAGCAGATCATTGCCGAAGACCGCACCGCCTACGGTATCAATACCGGCTTTGGCCTGCTGGCGTCGACCCGTATCGCCAGCCACGACCTGGAAAACCTGCAACGCTCGCTGGTGCTGTCCCACGCTGCCGGTGTCGGTGCGCCGCTGGATGACGACCTGGTGCGGCTGATCATGGTGCTGAAGATCAACAGCCTCAGCCGCGGGTTCTCCGGCATTCGCCGCAAGGTCATCGACGCGCTGATTGCCTTGGTCAATGCCGAAGTCTACCCGCACATCCCGCTGAAAGGGTCGGTGGGGGCTTCCGGTGACCTCGCCCCCTTGGCGCACATGTCGCTGGTGCTGCTGGGCGAAGGCAAGGCACGCTACAAGGGCCAGTGGCTGTCAGCGACCGAAGCCTTGGCGGTGGCCGGCCTCGAGCCATTGACCCTGGCCGCCAAGGAAGGCCTGGCCCTGCTCAACGGCACGCAGGCTTCCACCGCTTATGCGCTGCGCGGCCTGTTCCAGGGTGAAGACCTGTACGCCGCTGCCATTGCCTGCGGTGGCCTGAGCGTCGAAGCCGCGCTGGGTTCGCGTTCGCCATTCGATGCGCGTATCCACGAAGTGCGGGGCCAGCGTGGCCAGATCGACACCGCGGCGTGCTTCCGCGACCTGTTGGGCGACGCCAGCGAAGTGTCGCTGTCGCACAAGAACTGCGACAAGGTGCAGGACCCGTATTCGTTGCGCTGCCAGCCGCAGGTCATGGGTGCGTGCCTGACCCAGTTGCGTCAGGCCGCCGAAGTGCTGGCGGTCGAAGCCAACGCCGTATCCGACAACCCGCTGGTGTTCGCTGCCGAAGGGGACGTGATTTCCGGCGGCAACTTCCACGCCGAGCCGGTGGCCATGGCCGCCGACAACATTGCCCTGGCCATCGCCGAAATCGGCTCGCTCAGCGAGCGCCGCATTTCGCTGATGATGGACAAGCACATGTCCCAGCTGCCGCCGTTCCTGGTGGAAAATGGCGGGGTCAACTCCGGCTTCATGATTGCCCAGGTGACCGCTGCTGCGCTGGCCAGCGAGAACAAGGCCCTGTCCCACCCGCACAGCGTCGACAGCCTGCCCACCTCGGCGAACCAGGAAGACCACGTTTCGATGGCCCCGGCTGCCGGCAAGCGCCTGTGGGAAATGGCCGAGAATACCCGAGGCGTCCTGGCCATCGAGTGGCTGGGTGCCTGCCAGGGCCTCGACCTGCGCAAGGGCCTGAAGACCTCCACCAAGCTGGAGCAGGCGCGCCAGGCGCTGCGCAGCGAAGTGCCGCACTATGACCGTGACCGTTTCTTTGCGCCAGACATCGAAAAGGCCGTGGAACTGCTGGCCAAGGGGAGCCTGACCGGTTTGCTGCCGGCCGGTGTGCTGCCAAGCCTGTAATGCCCCTGGGCCGCCATGCGGCCCACTCGCCGGCAAGCCGGCTCCCCCAGTGAGGGGGCTGGCTTGCCGGCGATCTGGCTGCAAGGCAGCCCCCTCTCGACCTCACGACCACAAAAACAATTCAAGGACGTGACATGCAACAAGCTCAAGGTCTAAAGCGTGGGCTAAGCGCCCGCCACATCCGTTTCATGGCCCTCGGCTCGGCCATCGGCACCGGGCTGTTCTATGGCTCTGCCTCGGCCATCCAGATGGCCGGCCCGGCCGTGTTGCTGGCCTACCTGATCGGCGGCGCCGCCGTGTTCATGGTCATGCGCGCCCTCGGCGAAATGGCCGTGCACAACCCGGTGGCCGGCTCGTTCGGCCACTACGCCACCACCTACCTCGGCCCCATGGCCGGCTTCATCCTCGGCTGGACCTACGCCTTCGAGATGGTCATCGTCGCCATTGCCGACGTGACCGCCTTCGGCATCTACATGGGGTTCTGGTTCCCCGAGGTCGCCCGCTGGATCTGGGTGCTGGGCATCGTGTTCCTGATTGGCGGCCTGAACTTGTGCAACGTCAAGGTCTTTGGCGAAATGGAGTTCTGGCTGTCGTTGCTCAAGGTCGGCGCCATCGTGGCGATGATCCTGGCCGGCCTGGGCATCATGGCCTTCGGCTTCAGCCAGGTGGGCAGCGGGCATGCCGTTGGCGTGAGCAACCTGTTCGACCATGGCGGCTTCATGCCCAATGGCGTCGGTGGCCTGATCGCCTCATTCGCCGTGGTGATGTTCGCCTTTGGCGGCATCGAGATCATCGGTGTCACGGCCGGTGAGGCCAAAGACCCACAGCGCGTGATCCCCAAGGCGATCAACGCGGTGCCGCTGCGCATCCTGCTGTTCTATGTGCTCACCTTGTTCGTGCTGATGTGCCTGTACCCATGGCCGCAGATCGGTAGCCAGGGCAGCCCGTTCGTGCAGATCTTCAGCAACCTGGGTATCGGTTCGGCGGCCGCGGTGCTGAACGTGGTGGTGATCTCGGCGGCGATCTCGGCCATCAACAGCGACATCTTCGGTGCCGGCCGCATGATGTATGGCCTGGCCCAGCAAGGCCATGCGCCGCGCGGCTTCAGCAAGTTGTCCAGGCACGGCGTGCCGTGGATGACCGTGGTCGTGATGGGGGCGGCACTGCTGGTCGGCGTGCTGCTCAACTACCTTATCCCCGAGAACGTGTTCCTGCTGATCGCCTCGATCGCCACCTTCGCCACCGTCTGGGTGTGGTTGATGATCCTGGTTACCCAAGTGGCCATGCGCCGCAGCCTGCGCCGTGAAGAGGTCGCCCAGCTGAAGTTCCCGGTACCGTTCTGGCCCTATGGCCCGGCCATGGCCATTGCCTTCATGGTGTTCATCTTTGGCGTGCTCGGTTACTTCCCGGACACCCAGGCGGCGTTGATCGTCGGGGTGGTCTGGGTGGTGTTCCTGGTGGCGTCCTACCTGCTGTGGTGCAAGCCGCGGGCAGGGCAGGGCCAGCCAGTTGCAGAGCCGGCCGAGCTACACCGCTAGTACAGGAGATTGTGCATGAGAACCCTCTGGCAGCACTGCCATGCGGCAACCATGACCGATGGCCGTTATTCGCTTATCGAAGATGCGGCCATCGTCACCCACGCCGGGCTGATCGAATGGATCGGCCCGCGGGCCGGGCTGGGCCCGGTCGACGCCGGGCGCACGGTGGACCTGGGCGGCGCCTGGGTCACCCCCGGGCTGATCGACTGCCATACCCACGCGGTATTCGGTGGCAACCGCAGTGGCGAGTTCGAACAGCGCCTGCAAGGCGTCAGCTATGCCGAAATCGCCGCCCAGGGCGGGGGCATTGCCAGCACCGTGCGGGCCACTCGCGCGGCCAGCGAGGATGAACTGTTCGCCAGTGCGCGCCAGCGGGTTCAAGCCTTGATGCGCGACGGCGTGACAACCCTCGAGGTCAAGTCCGGCTACGGCCTGGACCTGGCCAACGAACGCAAGATGCTGCGCGTGGCCAGGCGGCTGGCGGATGCCCTGCCACTGACGGTACGGGCCACCTGCCTGGCTGCCCACGCCTTGCCACCGGAATACGCCGGCCGGGCGGACGACTACATCACGCACATCTGCGACGAACTGCTGCCAAGCCTGGTTGGCGAAGGCCTGGTGGACGCAGTGGACGCTTTCTGCGAGCACCTGGCGTTCACCCCGGCCCAGGTCGAGCGGGTGTTCATCAAGGCGCGGGCGTTGGGGGTGCCGGTCAAGCTGCACGCCGAACAGTTGTCTTCGCTACACGGCTCCAGCCTGGCTGCGCGTTACCAGGCGCTGTCGGCCGACCATCTGGAATTCATGACTGAAGAAGACGCCATCGCCATGGCCAAGGCGGGCACGGTCGCGGTGCTGCTGCCGGGCGCTTTCTATTTTTTGCGCGAAACCCAACTGCCGCCGATGGACGCCTTGCGCCGCCATGGGGTGAAGATCGCCCTTGCCAGCGACCTCAACCCGGGTACCTCGCCCGGGTTGTCGCTGCGGTTGATGCTGAACATGGGCTGCACGTGCTTCCGTATGACGCCGGAAGAAGCCCTGGCCGGCGTCACGGTGCATGCCGCCACCGCGCTGGGCCTGGGTGACAGTCACGGCTCGCTGGAGGTTGGCAAGGTGGCCGACTTCGTCGCCTGGCAGGTCGAGCGCCCCGCCGACCTGGCGTACTGGCTCGGCGGCGACCTGCCCAAGCGCGTGGTGCGCAGTGGCCATGAAATTACCAATTGAGGGAGGCTAGATGGACAAGGTATTGAGTTTCCACCAAGGGCATTTGCCGTTGCTGATCAGCATGCCCCACGCCGGCCTCAAGCTCACCCCGGCCGTGGACCAGGGCCTGGTCGACCAAGCGCGCAGCCTGCCCGACACGGATTGGCACATACCCCATCTCTACGACTTTGCCCGGGAACTGGGGGCCAGCTTGGTCGCCGCACAGTATTCGCGGTTCGTCATCGACTTGAACCGCCCGGCTGACGACAAACCGTTATATGCCGGTGCTACAACCGGCTTGTATCCGGCCACGCTGTTCGATGGCGTGCCTTTGTTCAAGCAGGGGCTGGAGCCCACTGCCGAAGCGCGCGAGGCCTGCCTGGCGACGATCTGGCAGCCTTATCACCAAACGATCCGCAACGAGCTGGCGCGCCTGCGGGAAATCCACGGCTACGCGCTGCTGTGGGATGCCCACTCGATTCGTTCGCTGATCCCGCACCTGTTCGATGGCAGGCTGCCGGACTTCAACCTGGGCACGTTCAATGGCGCCAGTTGCGACCCGGGCCTGGCCGAGCGGCTGGTCCAGGTGTGCAGCCAAGCCGAGGGTTATAGCCATGTGCTTAACGGGCGCTTCAAAGGCGGCCACATCACCCGGCATTACGGCGACCCGGCGCATGACATCCATGCCGTACAGCTGGAGCTGGCGCAAAGCACCTACATGGAAGAGCAGGAGCCTTTTACCTACCGCGAAGACCGCGCCCAGCCGACGCGCGAGGTGTTGAAGGCGTTGCTCCAGGCCGCATTGGCGTGGGGCCGGGCGCATTACGGCAAGTAATGAGCGGCGCGCAGTCGCGCGCCGTCGCGTGGGTTGGCTCAGCTGTTGCCCACGAAGGTGAGGGTGAGTTCGCGCAGCAGCGCCAGCTCTTCCTGCTGCTTGTCCTCCCAAAGGCCCTGCTGCAGAGCGACTTCCTCGTGCAGCGGGTGCCCGCTGCTGGACAGCTCCAGTACCCGCTGGCGGTAACGGGCCTCTATCTGCGCGAAGCGCGGCGCATGTTCGCCGCGCAGGCGCTGGGCCCAGCCGCTATTGGCCAGCAGGTAATCGATGAACACTTCACTGTGTTCGCTCTGGCGCACGCTTTCCAGTACCCGCGACAGCTCGCCACGGGCCAGGTTTGCGGCCCCGCGAAAACGCATGCTGTCGGCGATCGGCAGGTCCAGCTCCCTGGCCAGCTCGCGACGGTAGGCCAGGCGCACCGAGACCAGGTCGCCCGAACCGGTGCGCGTGGCGGCAAGCTTTTCCAGCTGGTCCACGCGGAACAGCCGTAACAGGCGCTGGTGCAGGCTGTGCAGGGTATCGCCAGCGTCGATCAGCAGGCGGTTGGCCATGAGGTACAGTTCGATGTTGTTGAACTCCTGAAGTGCGCCGTCGTGGCACGTCTGCGAGCCCGTCTCTGGGTCGGGCAGCGCCGCTGCGGCAATGCTTTCCATGATCGGCCGTTCATCCTGGTTGGCTGCGGCTGCCACCAGCATCAGGCGCACCCGCGCACAGAAGTCGCCCCGGGTGGTGGGGTCGACGAACGGCGCGGCGTTGTGCAAACGGCCTGCTAGCCGCAACAGGTCGCTGCCCTCCAGCTGTTGCCAGCAGCTGCGCAAGGCTTCGTTCTGAGCCTCGTCACCCAGCAGCCAGTCTTCGAGCCTGGGGGTGTCGTCGCCCTGCAACGGGAAGTGCGGATGGTCGAGCGAGCCTTCACTGGACGAGTTGACCAGCATCAGGTTGTCTGGAATGTCCAGGGCGAACGAGTAACTGCGCTGGCTATCTGAGTAGGCCCGCACGCGCAGGATGGTGGCGTCGGGCAAGGGGTTGTCGAACAACGAAATCGACGAAATCGGCATGGCGTTGTTCAGGTTGGAGAGGATGTGCTCAGGCAGTTGGGTGATGTTGTTCGAGCTGAGGTCCAGCAACTCCAGGGGTAGCAGCGCGTCGCACCAGTCTGGCCATGCGTGCAGGTTCATGTTGGTCAGTTCGAGGGACGTCAGGTTGGCGGACAACCGTGCGGGCACCTGGGTGATGCTGCCGACCCGGTTGCCAGACAGGTCGAGCGAGGTCAGGTGCTCAAGCTCGGCAAAGGTTTCCAGCATGGCCTGGTCGACCTCCAGGCCCATGTTGCGAAACTCCAGGTAGGTCAGGCGCGGCAGGCGTGGCAGGGCCGATGCCAGTGCAGGCGTAGCACCTTGGTGAGCATCGATGGTCAGGCGGGTGATATTCGGAAAGCGGGCAAGCAGTTCGCTGAGTTGTGCTGAGGTGCCACTGAGGCGGGTCAGGGTCATTGCATGCACACGCTCGCCGAAGAACGCCGGGAGGCGGCGCGGGAAGTGTTCGATGGCAACGTCCTCCAGTTGCAGGCGAAGGTATTGCTGGCCCTGCTCCTGGCGCTCCCAGAATGCGTTTATCGCTGCTGCCATACGCTGCCGGTCGGTCAGGGCCGCCTGGGTCAACGGGTTGCTCGAACTCGAGGCATGGACCCAGCCATCGATCGCATCGCGCATGAGTTGCCGCTCGCTGCGGAGGCGTTCCAGCCGTTGGTTCAGCGCCGGGGGCTGATCCACGGTGACCTGGGCGGTTTCCGGGCGTTCGTTCAGCAGCAGGCGTTGCAGGTGCGTTTCATTGATGGGGTTGCCTTGCAGCGAAATCACCGGCGCGCGTTGCAGCGGCGTTTCCCCCAGCAGGAACGCGGGCAGTGACGTCAGGTTGTTGTCCTGTAACGACAGGTGCCCGATACGGCTCAGGGTTTCGCTGTCGATACCGGTGGGCCATTGGCTCAGTTGCATCCGGTTCAAGCCCAGGTAATCCAGGGTAAACCAGTGGAAGCTGGCCCTGTCGATGCCTTGCTGCAGCCGGTTGCCACTGAGGTCCAGATGGGCAAGCCGTGCATGGCCTGCCAGCTCGCCAAGGTGGCTGTTGCTGAACGCCAGGTTCTGGTTGGTCATGGCCAGCCTGCGCAGGTTCGGCAGGGTCGAGGCAATGGTCGGCACGCTGGGCAGCAGTAGCGAGGGGGTTGCCCTGGGGTTGTACGGCCTGCTGATTTCCAGTGCTTCCAGCCCGGGCATCAGCCGCAGCAAGCGTTGCATCAGCCGCTCGCTCTGGCCCCAACCTGCCAGGGTGCCGCTTGGCAGGTCGAGCAGGTGCAGGCTGCGCACGCGGCGGTAGAAGAAATCGGGCAGGGTCAGCGGGATGTCGGTCAGCGGTACGCCTTGCACGCGCAGCTCGGCACCGAGCGCGGCATCATCCTCCAGGGCGGTGTCGTACCAGTGCTGCATGATCGCTTCACGCAGGGTGTCATAGGTGCGGGCCGCCTGGTCGGAGGCCGGTGAAATGGCTTCGCTCCAGTCGTCCAGGCTGCGTTGCAAGGCGTTGCGTTGCTCCATCAGCGTGGTCAGGTATTCGAGGATCTGCAGCCGGGTGCGGCCGTTGGCGGCAAGCGACATCAGCACCTGCTCGGCCGGCCTGCCGGTGCGTTCCGGAATGCCGGTGGCCCTCAGCGTGCTCAGCAGGTGCTGGCGCATGCTGCCCTGGCTTTGGTCATCACCGCTGCTCAAACGGTAGCCAACGCGGCCATCGGCAAGGCGCATCGGCGAGCGATAGCCGCGCCGGGGCGGTTGCATGCCCAACGCATCGCGCAAGGCCGGGCGGGGTAACAGCGGGCTCTGTTGCAGCAGGTGCTGAAGGGCCTCGCCGCTGGTGACGCCCAGGCCTTGCATGGCGTCGGGCAAGGCTGCATGCAGCGCGCTGAAGAGCTGCGGGTAGCGACGCACCACCGCCCCGGGCTCGCCCTGCGCGTGAACGATGTAGCCGGCTGGCGAGTGGGTGATGGTCGCCCAGGGTCTGCTGCCCTGCGCGCCGATGGCATGGTCCTGGTCGGGCCAGTGACTGCGCTGCAACAGGCGCAGCCGCGTGTCTGCTGGCCAGCCCGGCAGGTGGGGCAGGGTTTGCATGATCAGCCGGTCGCTGTCCCAGCTTTGCGCGCCGGCCAGGTACAGGCCCTCATAAGCGCGGGCAAGGCGCACGTGTTGTTGGTAGGCGCGTATTTCCTCGGCCAGGTGCAGGGGCACCTTGCCGGCACCAAGGGCTTGCAGGTCAATGGCACTTGCGTCGCGCACCAGCTCATCGATGATCGGCGCTGGCAGGCTGGGGTAGACCCGGCGGATCACCTCGCCGTTGGCCGGCAGGGGGCTAGCGATGCGCGCGTACGCCGTGGTGAACGCTGCAGGCCAGGCGCTTTGGTCTGGCAGCTGGCGGATGTGGGCATCCAGCTTGAACCGCTGCAGGGTGTCTTCCAGCAGTGCGGGCAGCCGCCGGTTGTGGGCCAGGCAGTGGCGCAGCGTGTCTTCGTGGATGTCGCAGACGTGCAGGATCCGCTGCAGGGTCGCTTCATCGAAAGACCCGCTCAGGTGCCCCAGGCGGCGCAGCAGGCGTGCGCCGTCCCAGCTTTGTGGCTGCTCGGACTCCAGCAACCATGCCCCTGCACCATTGTGCAGCGCTTTGGGCTGGTAACCTGCCGGGCGGGTCGGGTGTTCAAGGCGGTAACCCGTCGCAGCGCGGGTCACCGAGTAAACCCGGTTTTCCACGGGCAGCCAGGTTTTGCCGCCGTAGTGCAGCAGGCCGGATTCGTCTGGCTCAAGCCCACCCGGCAATACCCGTTCGTGGGCGAAGGGCGCCAGGTCCGCGTGCCACAGGCGTCGCTCGCCGTCGGCCAGGTCGATCGGCTGCAGTTCTTCGATGAATGATGGCGTCTCCACGGGGATCCGCTCGACCACCGGCGTAGCCTGCCCCCCGCCGGCGGCCGCGAGCGCGGCCATGATGGCGACGTTGTCGATCACGTCCATCAAGTAGTCGAATGCCTGCTGGCGATCACCGTCAAGCCAGCTGTCGATGCCCTCGAACGTTTCATTGGCCAGCTGCAGGGCCGTTACCCCAAGCATCGCGGCGCCAAGCGGGGGGATGAACAGGGCGGCAACGTTCAGGCTGACGAAGGCCAGGGCCTTGAAGTAGTCAAGGTGGCGTTGCGCAGTCTTGCCGTTTTGCATGGCTGTCGGCACCGCATGGAACAGCCCGTCATCCCTCAGCCGCTTCTGCCGCTGGCCGGCCAGCTCGTCCAGGTACGGGCGGGTGAAGGGCTGCACGTGCAGACGCACCTGCGCGTTGGCGATGCGCTCCAGGAAGGGGCGCTTGTGCCGATCGGGTAGCAGGCGCTGGCATTCCGGGCGGCGGAAGGCAGGCAACTGTTCACGCAGGAAGGCTTCGGCATCGGCCCTGCTGGCGTGCTGGGTCAACGGCTCGGGCATGCCGGGCAGGTAAAGCACCACCCAGCCCGCATACGGGTACACCGGCCCTGGTGGGAATCGGCCGGCGCCCACCGGCCGGCGTGCGTCGAGGCCAATCGCCATGGCCCCGGTCAGCGGAACATGCAGCAACTCGATGCCCGCACACAGGACCGGGCGGCCATCGTGTTCAACCTTTGGCTCAGTGGCGAGCTTGAGCAAGGTTGCATGGAGGGCCGTGTCGATCCGGCCCAGCAAGCAGGCGTGGTGAACCTGCAACTCGAATGTGGAGCGCTCGGCAGCTTTGAACACGCCGGCAATGGCCGGCGCGTTGGGCTGCTCGCCCGGTGGGTCGAGCGCGTCGAGCAGCCGTTGATACTTGCCGCCGATATCCAGCTCGCGTGCCAGGGCCGCGAACGCTTCCGCGACGATGGGCAGTGGCACCGCCTGGGAGGCCAGGCCAACGTCGTTGCTATCGAGAATGGCCGAGGCGTGGCCGCCGGCGCGCAAGCCGTCGGGCTGGGCCTCGAACGCCTCGAAGTTCTGCAAGGCACAGTGCAGCAGGGGTTGGGTTGCCAGCTTCAGCGCGCGGGACGAAGTGACGAAAGGATCGCCGCCAGGGCTGGAGAGCGCCTCGGTAAGGGCGGCCGCCCTGTTCAGGTTCATCAGGTAGGTACGCTCGACATCGAGTGTGGTGCCCAAGCGCTGGCTGACCGCGGTGGACAGCAGCTCGGTGGCATAGCGCTGCAGGTCCGGCAGGGTTGCCAGGAGGGCACTCAGGTTCGCCTCGGCTTGCACGTGTTGGCCATAGGTTTGCACCAGGGCCTTGGCCACCGTTGGGTGTGCCAGGCATGCGCGTTCCAGCCTGGGGTCGCGCTGGCTGGCCGCCTGGCGCAGCTGGCGGCGCTGATCTGGCCGGGCGTCGACCACCCAGGCGGGTAGCTTGCTGCTGACCAACTGGTGGTAGAAGTCGGGCTCGCAGGCTGCAGGTTTGGTGGAGTCGATCATGGGGAGTCTCACTTCGAGGGTGTTCCCCGATGCTAGGGAGGCTCGCCTGCGCCCTGCACATAAGATGATCTCGCTTAGGTACATGCTCTAAGCGCAATTCAGGTTTATGATGGCCAACGGCCGAATATATCCTCACACGGAGTGCGCGATGCAGACCCTCTACCCGCAGATCAAACCCTACGCCCGGCACGATCTGGCCGTGGAAGCGCCGCATGTGTTGTATGTCGACGAAAGCGGCTCGCCGGAAGGTTTGCCCGTGGTGTTCATCCACGGTGGACCTGGCGCTGGTTGCGACGCCCAGAGCCGCTGCTATTTTGACCCCAACCTGTATCGCATCATCACCTTCGACCAGCGCGGCTGTGGCCGCTCCACGCCCCATGCCAGCCTGGAGAACAACACCACCTGGCACCTGGTCGAGGACATGGAGCGTATCCGCGAGCACCTGGGTATCGATAAATGGGTGCTGTTCGGTGGCTCGTGGGGCTCCACCCTGGCCCTGGCGTACGCCCAGACCCACCCCGAGCGGGTGCATGGCCTGATCCTGCGCGGCATATTCCTGTGCCGGCCCCAGGAAATCCAGTGGTTCTACCAGGAGGGCGCCAGTCGCCTGTTCCCCGACTACTGGCAGGACTACATTGCGCCGATCCCCGCGCAGGAGCGTGGAGACCTGGTGGCGGCCTTCCACAAGCGCCTTACCGGCAATGACCAGATCGCCCAGATGCACGCGGCCAAGGCCTGGTCCACCTGGGAAGGTCGCACCGCCACCCTGCGCCCCAATCCGCTGGTGGTCGACCGCTTCTCCGAGCCGCAGCGGGCCCTGTCGATTGCCCGTATCGAATGTCACTTCTTCATGAACAACGCGTTCCTCGAACCGGACCAGCTGATCCGCGACCTGCCGAAAATCGCCCATTTGCCGGCAGTGATCGTGCACGGCCGCTACGATGTGATCTGCCCGCTGGACAACGCCTGGGCCCTGCACCAGGCCTGGCCGAACAGCGAGCTGAAGGTGATCCGTGACGCTGGCCATGCGGCCTCCGAGCCTGGCATTACCGATGCACTGGTCCGTGCCGCCGACCAAATGGCACGCCGCTTGCTCGACCTGCCGCTGGAAGAAGCATGAGGGGCCTGCTGCAACGGGTGCGTGGGGCGCGGGTTGAAGTCGCGGGCGAGGTGGTGGGTGCCATCGACCAGGGGTTGCTGGTGCTGGTTGCCGTAGAGCCTGAAGATTCCCGCGAGCACGCCGATAAGCTTTTGCACAAGCTGTTGAACTACCGGGTATTCAGCGACGAGCAGGGCAAGATGAACAAGTCGCTCAAGGATGTTGGCGGCGGCTTGCTGCTGGTGTCGCAGTTCACCTTGGCGGCAGACACCCGCAACGGCCTGCGCCCGAGCTTCTCGACGGCTGCGCCGCCGGCGCTCGGGGCCGAATTGTTCGACTATCTTTTGCAGCAGGCCAACAGCCAATATGCCCCTGTGGCCAGCGGCCGATTTGGCGCAGATATGCAGGTGCACCTGGTAAATGATGGCCCCGTGACATTTATGTTACAAATTTGAGGTCAATAAACCCCTTGTTCACAGGAAAACAAGGGGTTTTGTACGATAAATAGTTGTTCCAGCCTGATGCGTTGTCACGCGACCTGCTGGATAATCGCGCGCTGCATGGACCTGCGTTCGCAGGTTCGTTTCACTCTGACTCGAGCATTGTCTGGAACCGTTTGGGGAATCATTACGCCCTCTCGGGGTCCGAACAGTGCTCGCCAACCCGGCATTTGTCGCTGGCCGTTGGTTTCATGATCTGTTTTCGGCGAGGGTTGCTCGTGATTGTTAGTCCCCAAAAAGCATCAAGAATCCCCGGCATCCGGTTGCGCAAGGCCCTGATGGCCAGCATGGCCCTGGTTGGCCTGATGAGCGCGGGCCAGCTGTGGGCATTCAATCTTGACGATGTTGCAGCCAAGGCAAAGGATCTGGCCGGCCAGAAGTACGAGGCACCGAAAAGCAACCTGCCGGCAGTGTTCCGCGACATGAAGTTCGCGGACTACCAAAAGATCCACTTCCTGCAGGAAAAGGCCGAGTGGGCCAAGGACAAGACCCCGTTCAAGCTGTCCTTCTACCACCAGGGCATGCACTTCGACACACCGGTGAAAATCAACGAAGTCACCGCGACCAAGGTCGAGGAAATCAAGTACGACCCGAGCCGTTTCGAGTTCGGTGACGTGCCACACGACCCGGATACCACCAAGAACCTGGGGTACGCCGGTTTCCGTGTGCTGTACCCGATCAACAAGGCAGACAAGCAGGACGAAATCATGACCCTGCTGGGTGCCAGCTACTTCCGCGTAGTCGGCAAGGGCCATGTATACGGCCTGTCGGCCCGTGGCCTGGCCATCGACACCGCGCTGCCGTCGGGCGAGGAGTTCCCGCGCTTCACCGAATTCTGGGTCGAGAAGCCCAAGCCGGCTGACAAGCATTTGGTGATCTACGCCCTGCTGGACTCGCCGCGTTCCACCGGCGCCTACAAACTGACCCTGCGCCCAGGCACCGACACCGTGGTCGACGTGCAGTCCCGCGTGTTCCTGCGTGATCAGGTCAGCCGCCTGGGCATTGCCCCGCTGACCAGCATGTACCTGTTCGGCCCTAACCAGCCGTCCAAAGTGCTCAACTACCGGCCGGCCCTGCATGACTCCGAAGGCCTGTCCATCCACGCTGGCAACGGCGAGTGGATCTGGCGCCCGCTGAACAACCCGAAACACCTGTCGGTAAGCAACTTCAGCGTGGAAAACCCACGCGGTTTCGGCCTGATGCAGCGTCAGCGTGCCTTCAGCGACTACGAAGACCTCGACGACAACTACCAGAGGCGCCCAAGCGCCTGGATCGAGCCGAAGGGTGACTGGGGCAAGGGCACCGTCGACCTGGTCGAAATCCCGACTGCCGACGAGACCAACGACAATATCGTGGCGTTCTGGAGCCCGGAAAAGCTGCCTGAACCCGGCAAGCCGTTCGAGTACGACTACCGTCTGCACTTCACCATCGACGAACCCAAGTTCCAGGCCCCTGACCTGGGCTGGGTCAAGCAGACCCTGCGCTCCACGGGTGACGTCAAGCAGTCCAACCTGATCCGCCAGCCAGACGGCAGCGTGGCCTTCGTGGTCGACTTCGCCGGCCCGGCGCTGGCTGCCTTGCCTGAGGACACTCCGCTGCGCAGCCAGGTCAGCGTGGGCGACAACGCCGATGTGGTCGAGAACAACCTGCGCTATAACCCAGAGACCAAGGGCTGGCGCCTGACCCTGCGGCTGAAGGTCAAAGAGGCCAACAAGTCGACTGAAATGCGTGCCGCGCTGGTGCGTGATGTGCCAGCCGAACCGGCCAAGCCTGCCCAGGACGCCAAGCAGGACAAGGCCGCCGCCAAGCCTGCCAAGGCCGACAAAGCGGACAAGGCCGCCAAGGCCGAACAACCTGCCGCCGACGCGGCGCCCACCAACGGGGCCCCGGCCACCACCGAGAAGGTGCTGACCGAGACCTGGAGCTATCAGTTGCCTGCCGATGAGTAACTCAAGCGCAAGGCCGGAATCGCTTGGCGAGTACCTGGCCCACCTACCACTTGGCGACGAGCAGCGGGCAGAACTGGCCAGCTGCACCTCGTTCAGTGAGCTGCACCAACGCCTGGCGGCCAACCCGGCCGCCAGCCCTGCCGAGGCCGTGCAGGCCTCGGTGGGCCCGCGCCTTACCGTAGGCAGCGCCGCCGAGCTGGAAGAGGCCGAAATGCTCGGCGTCGACGGCAGCGGCCGCCTGTGCCTGAAGATTGCCCCGCCTATCAAGCGTACCAAGGTCGTGCCGGAGCCGTGGCGCACCAACCTGTTGGTCCGCATGTGGCGCCGCATGACCGGCCGCCCCAATGCGCCGCAGCCGCCCAAGCGCGAGCTGCCGGCAGCGCGCTGGCGCACGGTCGGGTCGATCCGCCGTTATATCCTGCTGGCCCTGATGATCGGTCAGACCATCGTTGCCGGCTGGTACATGAAGAGCATCCTGCCGTACCAGGGCTGGTCGTTCGTCGACCTCGACGAAGTGCTCAACCAGCCGTTGTGGGATACGGTGGTGCAGGTATGGCCCTATGCCTTGCAGACTTCCATCCTGATCCTCTTCGGCATCCTGTTCTGCTGGGTGTCGGCGGGCTTCTGGACCGCGCTGATGGGCTTCCTGGAGCTGCTCACCGGGCGCGACAAGTACAAGATCTCCGGCAGCAGCGCCGGCAACGAGCCGATTGCGCCCGAGGCGCGTACCGCGCTGGTGATGCCGATCTGCAACGAGGACGTGCCGCGGGTATTCGCCGGCCTGCGGGCGACGTTCGAATCGGTGGCCGCCAGTGGCAACCTCGACCGTTTCGACTTCTTCGTGCTCAGCGACACCAACGACACCGACATCGCCGTGGCCGAACAGCAGGCCTGGCTGGACGTGTGCCGTGAAACCAAAGGCTTTGGCCGGATCTTCTACCGCCGCCGCCGGCGGCGCGTTAAGCGCAAGAGCGGCAACCTCGACGACTTCTGCCGTCGCTGGGGTGGCGAGTACAAGTACATGGTCGTGCTCGATGCCGACAGCGTCATGAGTGGCGAATGCCTGAGCAGCCTTGTGCGCCTGATGGAGGCCAACCCGGACGCCGGTATCATCCAGACCGGGCCGAAAGCCTCGGGCATGGACACCTTGTATGCGCGCATGCAGCAGTTCGCCACCCGCGTGTACGGCCCGCTGTTCACTGCCGGGCTGCATTTCTGGCAACTGGGCGAGTCGCACTACTGGGGCCACAACGCGATCATCCGCATGAAGCCGTTCATCGAGCACTGCGCCTTGGCGCCGTTGCCGGGCAAGGGCGCCTTCGCCGGCGCCATCCTGTCCCACGACTTCGTCGAAGCGGCGTTGATGCGCCGTGCCGGCTGGGGCGTGTGGATCGCCTACGACTTGCCGGGCAGCTACGAAGAGCTACCGCCGAACCTGCTTGACGAGCTCAAGCGTGACCGTCGCTGGTGCCACGGCAACCTGATGAACTTCCGCCTGTTCCTGGTCAAGGGCATGCACCCGGTGCACCGTGCAGTGTTCCTCACAGGGGTCATGTCGTACCTGTCGGCACCGTTGTGGTTCCTGTTCCTGGTGCTGTCGACCGCGCTGCTGGCGACCAACACGCTGATGGAGCCGCAGTACTTCATCGAGCCGTACCAGCTGTACCCGCTGTGGCCACAGTGGCACCCGGAAAAGGCCGTGGCGCTGTTCTCCACCACCATCGTGCTGCTGTTCCTGCCCAAGCTGCTCAGCGTCATCCTGATCTGGGCCAAGGGCGCCGTCGAGTTCGGCGGGCGAATCAAGGTCACCTTGTCGATGCTGATGGAGATGCTGTTCTCCATGCTGCTGGCGCCTGTGCGCATGATCTTCCATACCCGCTTCGTCCTGGCCGCGTTCCTCGGTTGGGCGGCGACCTGGAACTCGCCGCAGCGCGACGACGACTCCACACCGTGGAGCGAAGCGCTACGCCGGCATGGCCCGCAGACGCTGCTGGGCATTGCCTGGGCCGGGCTGGTGGCATGGCTGAACCCAAGCTTCCTGTGGTGGCTGGCGCCGATCGTCGGTTCGCTGATGCTGTCGATTCCGGTATCGGTCATTTCCAGCCGCACCCGCCTGGGGCTGGCGGCCAAGGACGAGAAGCTGTTCCTGATCCCCGAGGAATACGCGACGCCGCAGGAGCTGCTGGCAACCGACCAGTACACCCACGAAAACCGCTGGCATGCCCTGCATGACGGTTTCGTGCGTGCCGTGGTCGACCCGCGGCAGAACGCCCTGGCCTGCGCCATGGCCACGGCCCGCCATGGGCAGGCGGCGCCGATCG
Source organism: Pseudomonas juntendi (assembly GCF_009932375.1). Taxonomy (GTDB): domain Bacteria; phylum Pseudomonadota; class Gammaproteobacteria; order Pseudomonadales; family Pseudomonadaceae; genus Aquipseudomonas; species Aquipseudomonas juntendi. The sequence continues at coordinate 5,495 of NZ_BLJG01000096.1, read as the reverse complement.
AGGCGCTGCGTGCCGAGCGCGTGGCCAAGGCCATCGAGGTCGGGCCGAAAGGGCTGGACCCCAATACCCGCCTGGCGTTGCTCAGCGACCCGGTCGCCTTGAGCCGCCTGCACGAGCAGGTATGGGCCGAGCACAATGCGGCGTGGATCGATGTGTGGCGTGCCTCGATCAAGAACGACCCGCATTCGCCGCTGCTGCCGTTGCATCCGGAGAATGAAGGCCAGCCGGCACTCGCCGGCGCCTGACCGGCCCTTTCGCGGGCACGCCCGCTCCCACAGGGATCCGCATTTCCCTGAGGGAGCGGGCGTGCCCGCGAAGCTTTAAGGGCCCAACCCTGATTTTGGCCAACAAAGTCCCCCCCAGTGCTAGGTCCCCGGGCCGGCATGCGTTAGCATCCCTCTCCGATACGAAGCATCGGCCGGTACGGCCGTGCCAACACAATAAGATTCGCTACTTTTCTTGCTAGGGGACTTGGTGATGATCAAGAAATACCTTTCGCGACTGCTGGTCGGTGTCACCGCCCTGGTCGCCGTGACAGCGGCGCAGGCCGGCGCCATCGATGATGCGGTCAAGCGCGGCACCTTGCGGGTGGGCATGGACCCGACCTACATGCCGTTCCAGATGACCAACAAGCGTGGCGAGATCATCGGCTTCGAGGTCGATATCCTCAAAGCCATGGCCAAGTCGATGGGCGTCAAGTTCGAGGCGGTGTCCACCGCTTACGACGGCATCATCCCGGCGCTGTTGACCGGCAAGTTCGACATGATCGGCAGCGGCATGACCCTTACCCAGGAACGCAACCTGCGCCTGAACTTCAGCGAACCCTTCATCGTGGTTGGCCAGACCCTGCTGATCCGCAAGGAGCTGGCAGGCGAGATCAAGTCGTACAAGGACCTGAACAACGAGAAGTACCGCCTCACCTCCAAGCTTGGCACCACCGGCGAAATGGTTTCAAAGAAGCTGATCGGCAAAGCCAAGTACCATGGCTACGACAACGAGCAGGAAGCCGTGATGGATGTGGTCAACGGCAAGGCTGACGCCTTTGTCTACGACGCGCCCTATAACGTGGTGGCGGTGGACAAGGCCGGTGCCGGCAAGCTGCTGTTCCTCGAAGAGCCCTTCACCTACGAGCCGCTGGCCTTCGGCCTGAAGAAAGGCGACTACGACAGCATCAACTTCATCAACAATTTCCTGCACCAGATCAAGCACGACGGGACCTACGATCGTATTCACGACAAGTGGTTCAAGAACAAGGACTGGCTGAAGGAAATGGAATAAAGGCTGGCTTCAAGCCACAAGCTTCAAGCCACAAGCCACAAGCCACAAGCCACAAGCTTTAAGCCACAAGCTTCAAGCGCAAGCGGACCGTGCACCGATCCGCTTTTGCTTGTGCTTGCAGCTTGCAGCTTGCAGCTTGCAGCTTGCAGCTTGCAGCTTGCGGCTTGACGCTTTCTGGAGTACCCACGTGATCAAACACAAGAAAGCCCAGTGGCCCTGGCACGGGCTGACCGCGCTGGTCCTGGTGGGCCTGGCGTTGAGCCTGTACATGGCCACCTCGATGATTTCCTACGAGTGGCGCTGGAACCGCGTTCCGCAGTACTTCGCCTACAAGGCCGAGGAAACCCAGCGTGCAGCCGATTATGGCACCGTGCAGGAAATCGTCATTTCCGGCGATAACGCCCGCGTGACGCTGAAGGACGAAAGCGGCGCCGAGCAGGTGCTGGATGTGGACGCGGACAGCCTGCAACTGAGCCGCGGCGACGATGTTGCCGAGGGCGACCAGATCGGTGTGACCCGCCACTGGGCCGCCGGGCCGCTGGCCTGGGGCCTGTGGACCACGCTATGGATCTCGGTCGTGTCCGGCGCCTTGGGCCTGGTGATCGGCCTGTTCGCCGGCCTGTGCCGGTTGTCGACCAACCCGACCCTGCGCGACCTGTCGACGGTGTACGTCGAACTGGTGCGTGGCACCCCGTTGCTGGTGCAGATCTTCATCTTCTACTTCTTCATCGGTACCGTGCTCAACCTGTCCCGCGAATTTGCCGGGGTGGCTGCACTGGCGTTGTTCACGGGCGCCTACGTGGCAGAAATCGTGCGGGCCGGGGTGCAGTCGATTGCCAAAGGCCAGAACGAAGCTGCGCGCTCGCTGGGCCTGAACGCCGGCCAGTCGATGCGCCACGTGATCCTGCCCCAGGCTTTCAAGCGCGTACTGCCGCCCTTGGCCGGCCAGTTCATCAGCCTGGTCAAGGACACTTCGCTGGTGTCGGTGATCGCCATTACCGAACTGACCAAGAGCGGCCGCGAGGCCATTACCACCTCGTTCTCCACCTTCGAGATCTGGTTCTGCGTGGCAGGCCTGTACCTGCTGATCAACCTGCCGCTGTCGCACATTGCCAGCCGGCTCGAGCGGAGGCTTGCGCAAAGTGATTGAAGTCCGTGACCTGCTGAAAATATTCGACACCCGCGGCCAGGTGGTCCGGGCTGTGGATAACGTCACCACCCAGGTGGCCAAGGGCGAAGTGGTGGTGGTGCTGGGCCCGTCGGGCTCGGGCAAGTCCACCTTCCTGCGTTGCCTTAACGGGCTGGAGCACTTTGACCAGGGCCATGTCGCCATCGACGGCCTGCAACTGGCTGACCCGAAGACCGACATCAACGCCTACCGCCGCGAAGTCGGCATGGTGTTCCAGCATTTCAACCTGTTCCCGCACATGACCGTGCTGGAAAACCTGTGCCTGGCGCAGAAGGTGGTGCGCAAGCGCAACAAGGCGGACCGTGAGGCCAAGGCGCGGGCGTTGCTGGAGAAGGTGGGCATTGCACAGAAGGCCAACGAATACCCGTCACGGCTTTCCGGCGGTCAGCAGCAGCGTGTAGCGATTGCCCGCGCCTTGTGCATGGAGCCCAAGGTCATGCTGTTCGATGAACCGACTTCTGCGTTGGACCCTGAAATGGTCGGCGAGGTGCTGGACGTGATGAAGACCCTGGCCCAGGAAGGCATGACCATGGTCTGCGTCACCCACGAAATGGGCTTTGCCCGCGAAGTGGCCGACCGGGTGCTGTTCTTCGATCACGGCAAATTGCTGGAAGACTCGGCCCCGGCCGCGTTCTTTGCCGCGCCGAAAGACCCGCGCGCGCAGGCCTTCCTGCGCCAGGTGCTTTAACCTGCACCGGCCTCTTCGCCGCTAAAGCCGCTCCTACACGCAACGTGGTCGGTGTAGGAGCGGCTTTAGCCGCGAACACCGGCAATGCCGGTGCCATCCACTGCGGTGTCTGCGTCGCGGCCCTCAGATATTGAACCGCCCGACCATCCCCCGCAGCTGCTGCCCCAGCTGTTCCAGCTCGCCGCTCGACATCGCTGTCTGCTCACTGGCCGCACTGGTCTGGTCCGACACATCCCGCACATTCAGCACGCTCCGGTTGATCTGCTCGGCCACCACGCTCTGTTCTTCGCTGGCCGTGGCGATCTGCTGGTTCATGCCCTGGATGTTCGACACCGTATTGGTGATCTGGCCCAAGGCATCGCCGGCCCTGCGGCTCAGCTCCACACTTTGTTCGGTCAGCTGCTTGCTGTTGTCCAGCAAGCGGGTGACCTCGTCGGTGCCGCTGTGCAGGCTGTCGATCAACTGGCCGATCTCTTCGGTTGCGGTGGAGGTGCGCTGGGCCAGGCCGCGTACCTCATCGGCCACCACGGCGAAACCGCGCCCGGCTTCACCGGCCCGTGCCGCTTCGATGGCAGCGTTCAGGGCCAGCAGGTTGGTCTGCTCGGAGACCGACTTGATGACATCGAGAATGCTGCCAATCCGCTGGCTTTCGCCCGCCAGGTGATGCATGGCCGCCAGGCAATGGTCCATCTGCCCGGCCAGTTGCTCGATGCGGCCGATGGCTTCGGCCACCACCTGGTCGCCCACCTGGGCCTGCTGGTCGGCGCTGGTGGCGGCCTGCGAGGCCTGCTCGGCGTTTTGCGCCACTTCCTGAACCGTGGCGCTCATCTGGTTCATGGCGGTGGCAACCTGGTCGGTTTCCTCGCGCTGCTGGTTGATGCGCAGCTTGGTGTCTTCGCTGCTGGTCGCCAGCTGCGAGGCCGCCTGCGACAGCTGGCCGACGCCCTGGTCGATGCCCCCGATCAGTTCGCGCAGGCTCAAGGTCATCTCGCGCATGCTGGTCTGCAACTGGCCCATTTCGTCACGGCGCTGCACGGTGTCGACCTGGCTCAGGTCGCCCTTGGCGATGCGCGCCGCCACCACCAGGGTCTGGCGCAAGGGCTGGGTGATCTGCAAGGTGATCAGCCAGGCAGCCAAGGCCCCCGCTACCAGTGCCAGCAACGCAACGCTGGTCAGCAGCGAGCGGGCGGCCAAGGCTTCGCGGTCACGTTGCTCGACCTTGCGTTTACCCAGTTCCAGGCTGAGCGCGCGCAACTCGTTGCCCATTCGCTCCATGTTGTTCTGCAATTGCTCGACCCGCACGGCGGCGCGCCGGTATTGGTCCAGGCTGGCGCGGTACTTGGCCAGCTCGACACCGGGCTGCTCGCTGACAGCGCGTGGCAGGCCAAGCGGCGCCAGGCCTTTGAGCAGTTGCTCGAGGCTGGCCTGGGCTGCGTCCAGGGCGCTGTCGCCGACTTTGGCAAAGTCCTCGACCGGGACGAACGTGTAGGCGGGTACCAGGCTTTGCTGGTTGGCACCGTCCACTTGCCGGCTGAGGGTGTCCATTTGCGCCAGGGCACCATTTTGCTGGCTGTGGGCCGGCATGTTCAGCAACGCCTGGGTCTGCAGCTCGTCGATGGCATCGTTGAGCTTCTGCTCCTGCTCCTGCATTGCCTGGCGCAAGGCCACCCGGTTGGCGACGGTGCGCTGCAACTCGGTGAAGTCATCGCGCAGGCGCTGCAGCAGGGTCAGCTTATCGGTCAGCATCTGGCGCGACTCATCGACGTTGCTGCGCTGCTGCAGGGTGCTGAGCATGCTGTTGAGCTGGTCGAGGATGTTGCCGATAGTGGCCTTGCTGGCGTCGTCGTTGAGCACGCGGAAGGTGATGCGCTCTGCGCGCAGGTCTTTGGTCAGGTCGTTGATCCGGCCGATTTCGCTGAGCTGTTGCGAGCGGACGATGGCGTCGTCCAACGCACGCCAGCCGCTGATGGTGGTGGCCAGGGTAAGCAGCAGGACCACAGCGAAGCCGAGGGCCAGCTTGGCAGCCACGCTGATGTTGCCGAGCTTGCGGTTGAGGTAGCCGAGCATGGTGAGTCTCCGTGCGAAAGGGGGAGGGCATGCAGGCGTATTGCCGGCATGACACCTTTGCCCATCGGCAGCGGAGCTGTAGGACTTGACCTGATAATCAGGTAGGAAATTTCGCTGCGGCTAGTAGGAAATGTGTCGCCTGTGCCTGGCCGCTCCGCGCCGAACTGCCGCGAAGAGGCCAGGCAAACCCGATCAGAGCCTGAAGCGCCTCACCAACCCTTGCAAATGGGTGCCCAGCCGCGCCAGCTCCACGCTGGAGCTGGCGCGTCTGCT
>NZ_BLJG01000095.1 GCF_009932375.1 Pseudomonas juntendi | reverse complement strand
CAGGCTGTCGTTAGCAGACCAGGCTCCATCCTTGAATAGGTACTCCGCCTCATCCTCGGTATTGAGATACCTGTCGCCAACTTGCAGAGGCAGACCATTGTCACGCAATACCGGTGGCGTGGAAGACGGAGCCAGGAAGCCTGCAGTTCTGGCTGTAGCTACATCAGCAGCGTCTTCTGCCGCCTGCGCCGCCTCATTGGAAGCATCAAGCGCAGTTTGAATGGCTGTCGCGGACAGGGCTGTCTTGCCGGTGTTTACCGCAGTACCGCCCTGGTTCTGCCATACGGAGTAGATCTCGTCCGCATCGTTCGACTGCACCAAAAAAATACCCTGGTCAGCTGTAGCTGCGAGGCCAGCTGCCACATTCGGGTAGATGGTGGTGGAGATACTGATCTTTTCGGCGGCATCTTGCTGAATTTCCAGCACTACCTGCTTCAGGTTTTGAATGTCTCCCGATTGGGTAGGGATGCTGTCGGCATTCGCAGCATCGTTGGCGAAGCGGAAAACGATGTTGCTGCCGGCTTCCGCGCGCACAGTCGCGATCTCAAGGCGCTGAGTTTGATCAGCCATGTCATTTCCTTTGGGCGAGTTTGTAGAGCGCGCCTGGGCGCGGTCAGCGAAACGAGGTGTTAGGAGATCCAGCCGCCGGAGAAGAAGCTGCTGGTATCGTTGATGAGCATGTCGGCCACGGCATCGAAGATGGTGTCTACCTGGTCATCGTGGTCGTGGCTGTCGTCGGCCGTGAAAGCTGCGGCCTCGGTGAGGAAGGTGGTGACCCACTCAGTGGTGCACAGGTCCTGCCACCGGTGGTCTTTGACGTGTGTTATGGACTTGCCCTGCTCGTCGTAGATCGCAGGAACGAATACACGGCCGGACTTGAACCAGGGCACGGCATCCATGCAGCGGGTGACCTTGTTGGCGGCCGGGCCTCGCGGCTGGGGCTCGATCTGGATAGAGCCCTTCTTGCTGATGGTCTGGATCAGGCCGGTGCCGCTGGACTTGTCCTCGACACGCATGTAGCGCAGGGCCGCGGGCCGGAATTGGTCCCACGGCTTCCAGCGTTCCCAAACGCGCAGCGCCTCGGCCTCCAGATCGCCAGCGTCCCACTTACCGCGCACGATCTCGATGATGTAGAGGTTCCCGTCCACGCCCAAACCACAGTGGGCGAATACCGAGAAGTCGTGCTGCTCACCGGTCTTCTGCGCGGTATCCACATAGACGCCACGCCAGACCAAGAACGGCAGCTGCTCGTATGTCCTGAACCAGTCCGGGTCGATCATGCCGCCAGTAAGCGCCACGGGCTCCTGCTGGTACTGGCTGACCATGGTGTAGGCGTCTTTGTCCCACAGGGCCATCAGGTCGTAGACCGACTCTTTGGCCGGCCAGTAGGACCAATATTCGACGCCGCCTCGCACCACTGAAGGACCGCTGAACACGTCGCGCTCCGCGTGCTCGCGGATGCCTGGCGGCAGGCTGGCGATGTATTCGCGGGTCACCAGGGCCGGCACCTTGATGTGCGCGAAGTCCAGGCCCATGCCACCCTTGAGCAGAAAACCGGACACATCGTCCGTGTGCAGGCGCTGCTGGGTGCAGATGACTGGGGTATCAGGCGATGCGCGCCGGCTGCGCAGCGTGTTTGTCACGATCCGCTGGGCCTTGGCCCGCATGGTCGCTGAAAACGCGCTGTCGGCCTTCTCCGGGTCGTCCAGGTTGATGAAGCCGGTGAAGTCCTTGGAGATGTAGCCGCCCCTGCAGCCGGTGATCTGGCCGCCGGTGGAGCGACTGAACAGCTGGTGCCTGGTACGGCCCTTGCCGTCGATCAGCGACCAGTTCTCGACATCGGCCTTGCCCATTGAAACGGGCCAGAGCTCCTGGTATTCGGGGCTGGAGACGATCGACCGGATGCGGCCGGAGTTTTCAACCACCAGAGAATTGGAGTAGGACACGTTCAGCGTGCGCGTGCGGTCCCGCACTGTCATGGCATAGGCTGGAAGGTGGATAGACCAGTACTCGGTCTTTGTGCCACCTGGTGGCATGTTGAACACGACGTTTTTCAGTTCGCCACTGAGCACGCGCAGCGCTGTGTGATCCATATAGCGGTGGTGCCAGTTGCAGAGCATCTTCATGCCCTGGTTCAGCTGGAACCACACCCTCATGAACGAAAGCGGCGAGTGTTCACTTATGCTTTTGGCGGCCTGCTTCTCCTCGATGCTCATGGTTTCCCAATCGAGGAGCGCTGTCATAGGCGGGCCAGGACAGACTCAAGGGCTTCCTGGTCAACCTTGACCGTGGATTTCGTCTCGATGGGCGCACCATCCTTGCCGGTCAACTCAACAATCTGCTTGTCGAGGCCCAGGAGCTTTGCCTTGCCCATCGAGGCCGTGACCATGGCCGAGGCCTTGCCGGTCTCCTTGCCGAGCAGGCGAGCCTCTTCCAGCTCAGCCAGGAGCGTGTCCACGGTGATTTCGTGACGTTCCATGACCTTGATCCTTAATTCTTCGATACGTGCCTGAACGAGAGGGTTTTGTAGAAGGTTGTAACCCTCCCGCTGGGCTGTTTTGTCGGCCATGTTGGAGGTGTTGTAGGACCGCCGGTAGGCCTCGGAGGCATTCCCGGTCTCGACATAGGCGAGGCAGAAAAGCTCCATCTTGTCGGTGAAGCGTCTCTTCGCCTTGCGTTCCATATCTCACCTACGGGCTGATCAGTTTCCACTTGTAGCCGACCCACTTCGGCAGCTTGCCGGCAGTGAAGATCGGAGGCTTCGTTTCGGTGCACCTCGCTGGCAGCAGCCAGTTGCCAGGCACTTGCGGGTCGCGCTCTGCTAGGGTCTCGGCCAGGTAGAACCCGTTAAGGTCGTACTGGTAAACGATTTTCTGGTTCATAGGTATCGAATCCATCTCACCTGGGTCAGGTTTACCGATCTCGCTTCAGTGCCCCCATTGGAGCCGATGCTGACAGTGTGGGTGTGGGACCCGGCATCGCTGGTGTTGAGCGTCTGAGTTCCTTGCTCGATCTGGTCGCCAAGAACTGCATCGTCTTGAGGAACGCCAGATACCAAGTCACGAGGAAACGTCATTGTGTGCCGATGAAGACCGGCCGATCCGGTTGAGGCGCTATGCGAGTGACCGAGGTTTTGGCTGGGCTGAGGAACCCCATCCATGACCCTCCCGGTATCAACGCCCCTTCCGTCATCAAGGCAGCGTGGAAACATCCCGCGCCAGTCAGGAAGCCGGAACTCAAGGCTTGACTCACCACCAGTGTTGAACCTGGTCCCAATAACCGCGAACAACTTGGCGTAAGCTGACCGGAGCAACGTTGAACCGGTGCATTTCAGCCACCCAGGGTCAGGCGAACCGTTATGGGCCACATCCTTGTATTCACCAACGCTGAATGACGAATAGAGGCTTGCTCCTATCAACCTCCAGAACGTCGGGCTGCTGGCCGGCGGGTTGCCAGCGTTGTTGTTGGCGATCGACTCATAGAACAGGCCATCTTCTGGTGTGTAGCACGGGGCGCCCACGGAATAGATTGCTTGGGCGTGATACTGCATAACCCCTTTTCGTTCGAGGTCCTGCAGCGCCGAGTCAACCCGGTTGTGCCACCAGTTCTCCTGGCCCGCCGGCGGCGCGTCCTTGTCCTGACCGCCTTCCCAGCCCGTCACAATCCTGATTTCGGCCGGCTCTTGAAACACAGTGGAGGAACTCTGGCCCTCGACATTCTCTGCCCAGCGGCGGTTGAAAGGCTGTCGTGCCATCAGGAAACGTCTCCGGGCAAGGTGAAGTTGGCGTAGTTAAAGATCAAGCTTGAGGTGCGCTCTATCTCATCAATGTTGGTCGGGAGCACGTAGATTTGCCCTATGCGGGTACCCTGTGGCCTGGGGATGAGGTCGAAGTTCTCGAGCAAGAACTGCGTGGTGTTGTCCAGTTCGGAAGCGATGCCAATGTCGAACGACTTGTCACCATTGCTATTCAGGGCTGTGACCTTTACCCCTATAACGACCTCGAGCAGCTTGATGATGCTGTCGCTGGTACCGTCGCTGACGTTTCTGGCGATCTTCGCCTTGATCAGCTTGCGGTACAGATCATTGTTTAGGGGCGCATCGATCGACGCGCCGTCGCCGATGTAGGGCGCGACGTTGTAGTTGGTGTAGTTGTCGTTCCCGGCATAGCCAAAGACGTCATGGGCCGCGCCGCGCAGTATTGGCCGGGGCACGCCGACGATGCGGCCGATGACGTCCAAGTCCTCACCGGTTACCGTGTCGACGTCGTAGGCCGAGTAAATCTGGCTGATCGGCTGTTCAAGCTTCTCGTTGGCGATGGTCGGTGTCAGCGTGAGCCACCGCGTCATCCGCTGTTTGCCGCGGTACTGGTTGATGATCCGCTTCTTCGCGCGCGCTACGTGGTCCATTTTCATAGCGGCACCGATACCGTGATGTTGTCAGGGTCGAAGGTGGCCAACTCTGCGATGCCCGGCTGGATTGGCGTTACACCCTGGCTTACGGCGCTAAGACCAATCGTCAGGCTGGTGATGTAGCTGTCGCCGTACTGGCCAAGCACCTTGTTGACCGGGGTGTAAAGGCGCCCCACGGGCACTACCTCGCCAATGTCGTACCCACCCTGATTGAAGCCCTTCACCTGGTCGCCGGAGAACAGCTTCTTGGTCGAATCCTCGACGATGGCGTGCTTGATCCGCTCCTCGATGTCGCTTGGCAGGGTTCCCTTGCGCTGTACGGTGACCGAAACGTAGATAGGCAGAGCCACTGCGCGCTGGAAAGTCATAGTCTCGATGTTGCCCGTCGATGGCGAGGTGATTTGAACCTTGACGCCTGTCGCCCCCGGCGGATCAACCCAGGTATCGGTCTTGGTGCTGTAGCGGGGATACATCGGGGTGCCTGGGTTGTACTTCGAGTACATGGCCTGGCCAATGCCCTGGTCAGTGCCGCCGTTCACGATGACCGCGATGGCAGTGTATGGAATGCCGTCAGGGTCGGCCGGGTCGTCGCTGTTGTTCTCCAGGATCTTCACGTCGGTCACGCCGGCGACGTTTGCAACGGCTGCCAGCATGTTGTCCTTCATGTTGCTGCCGGGCAGAGATACCGAGTTGTTCCGGCGGGCGCGGAATTCAACGTCCGACTCGGCGTCTTCGCCTGGGGCAGCAGCAGCATTGGTAACCGAGGACCAGCCAGGGTACGGCGTACCGATCACTGTGAGTTCGCCGGCACCCGCCAGGACGCGGCCTGGCGTTACACAGGTCGCGAAGCCAGTGGCGCTCTGCGAGACGCCGATCACTATTGCCGCGGTGGTCAGCCAGAGCGTGTTGTCGATCCTGCTTCGGATCTGCGAGTTGGCCGGAAGCACGGTACCGGCCGGGCCTGTGATAGTGATGGGCGCGACCGAGTAGGTGGCATCGCGAATGGCCACGCCGGAGATCTTGCCGATGTTTCGCAGGGCCTCGCCGGTGGCGCTGTCGGGGTCCTTTGCCCGGTAGGCGGCCACGATGCCCTCGTCCAGGTTTGCCAGCATCTCGGCCTCGATGCCGATGCGCTGGCCATCTGGTGAGTCGGCATCGATGTTCCAGTCTGGGTCGATCGCCAGCGTGCGCGCATTAATGTCGGCCAAGTAGTCGTTGAGCGACGCGCCTGTGATGCCCTGGTCGGTGATCTCAGCCATTTAGACGATTGCCTGTACGAAGTTGATGTCTGCGCTCTCGCCTGAGGCGCTGGTGATGGTCGCGGCCACGGTCAGCTGCCGGGTTACCGCATCCGAGGTGACGCTGAAGGCCGTCATGCCCACGCACCCAGGGGTAAGCAGAATGCTCCGGCGGATGATCGACTCGCGCGTAGCCAGGCGGGACCCTTTGCCCAACACACCCCCGAACCAATCGGTGCCGTCAGCCGTATTCAGGAACCACTCGCCCAGGAAGAACTTGAGCCGGGTGCGGACGTTCTGCGCCACCTCTTCGGCTGAATAGCCGGTCAGCAGCTTTTCCTGGCCCATGGCCAGGTCGCCGTTGGCGTCGAGCTTGCGCACGGTCATGGAATGGGCACCCCGCTGGTTCCGGTGCCGGGCTGGACGCCGGAATGCTTGTGCAGCTTCAGGCTGATCGGCCCGGCGACAACGTCATTCGGTGTGGTGACCAGGCTGGCAGGGCTGATGGTCACCCCGTTGATGTTCACCGTGCCATCTGCGCCTATCGTGATGAACCCAGCGCCATTGCTGAGCGATATGGACGTGTCATCCTTCAGCCAGGCGTATACCGAGCCGCTGTTGTTGCGCAGGCGGATGCCGTCATTGGCAAAGTCGGTGATCGCCCCTGGAACGGATCGCACGCCGGGCATGAAGTAGGCATCGTTCATGGAGAAGCGCCTCGGCTCCGACTTGGCAGCCACTCCGCCCTGGTCGACCCAGGAATCGATGCACTCTTGCGAGAACATGATCGACCCCTCGACGCCTTCGGCCACCCGGCACTCCAAAGTTCCCCCGGAAGCGCCCCAGAATTGAACTGGAACGCGGACGATAGGCCGGCGTGGCTCGGCGTTGCCAAGCCGGTCTTCAATCATCAGGCCGATTTGGACCTGGGCCAGCTGCGTAGCGGGGTCGAAGCTCAGAACGTGCCCAGGAACGCTGGTGCGTACGTTGTCCTTGAGGTACTCGCCAAAGATCTCGCGCAGCATCTTGGCGAACTGTTCCCGTGTGCGGGAGGCCAATGGGTCTTTCATCGGGTCGCCCTATCAGAGATTCCAGACTGGGCCATCGTGTCGAGCCGCAAGCAGCTGATCTGGGTTTCCCACGGGTCGCCGTGGGTGTCACCGATGACGGCCAGGGAGTTGATGCGGTAGAAGCCCTCGCCGATCGTGCGGGGCACCTCGTAGAAAAAGGCCCCGGAGAATTCGAACTGCGGGGCCATGGACTCGAGTTTGATGGTGTCACCCAGCTTTAGCTTGGGGTTCAGGGTGCACCTGATTCCGACCTCGGTGTCGCTCACCACTGGGGAGCCGATCATTCCGCTGGCGGCACTGATCACGAACACTTCGTTGGGCATGGCGAAGCCATTCTTGATGATCTTGGTGGCGCCGTTCTCGATCATCCAGTCAAACCCCCAAGTGCTGGCGAGCTCGTTCATGCATGCGACTGGGCTTCCCTGGAGTACTGTGCCCCCGGATCGGCGTTTGAGGCCTGAGAAGTCCCCGAAAAACTGGATTTCCCCGCCAAAGCGCTCGGCGCACTCCTCGATGATCTGGACCGGGTCCGTCTCGGGGGACAGGGTCAGGTTGATGATTCGCTCGTCCCGCTCCTTGGCCTGTGAGCGGCAGAAGAACTTGACGCCCCGGGTTGAGCCGCCGTCCTCCATGACCTTCTGCACGTTGGTGATCTGGCCCAGGAACACGCTGCCGAAGGTGCTGGAATAGCCTGCCTCCAGCGAGATGAACTCGTATTTCTTGGCCGTGCCGTCGCCCAGCATCTGCCTTGTCGAGTAGTCGGACACGTTGTAGATCGTGATCTCGGCCACGCTGAACGCATTGCCGGCGAAGTGGATGATCTGGAACGTGATGCGCAGGCCGTCACCGTCAGGGCGCATCTCGTAGATCTTGCCGCCCGAGTCACGGCCAAGCTTCAGCCGGTACCGGCGCAGGTAGATTTCATCACTCATCGGACCACACCAGCGTATTGTCGATGCCCAGGTTGTTAGGGATCGGCTGCTTACCCTCAAGGGTGAGAGACCCGTAATTCACCTTGGGCGGCGGGTACAGGCCGGCCAGCAGATCTACACCTGGCAGAAGGAAGCGCCCTGACGTCAGGTTCAAGCCGGCAGCTGTACTGATGTTGACGCGGAAGACCTCAAGCCGGGCCATCCACTGCAGCTCCAATGTCAGCGTGTTGCTGCCTAGCGGGGCGCTGAAGGTCTGAGCCGGCAGGGGTTGAACCTCAACCCTGTACCGGCTCACTGGATCACCTCCACAGATGCAAACCCAGAAGAAACCATGGGGGCGCCCTGTGTGGCGACTGGGTCGTTCTGAAGCAGCTGGTCTGCTGAGGTCACGCCCCGGGTTACTTGGGAGCTGATGACCCTGGCCTGCTGCAGTTCGGCAACGAAGACCAAACCATCTTCATCATCGGGCCTCGTACGCTGATCCAGCCTGATCAAAACCATGTTCTTGAGCGTTTCGTACTCGGTGACCAAGTCGAATCGGGACCGCGATTGTAGGAGCGCCGTCAGGGCGGCCCAAGCGGTTGCGGCACGGGTAGCCTCGCTGCCCGACAGCAGGTAGGCCGAAACGGTCGATATCGCCGCCCCGGCCACCCCGCCAATGGCGCTGGAGATCGCGCCGACGCCCATCATGCCCAAGTCATCCAGGCCGATGCCCAGCGGAGTATTGGATACCGCACCGGTCAGCAGGTAGCGGTCAGGCAGCAAGCGGGCATGGTCGTTGCCGTTGGTGCCGAACTCCACAGGAAACTCGGTGAGCTGAACAGCCTTGCTGGTCGCCCCCTCAAGCTTGGCATCGAACTCAATGGGGCCAAGCATGGGCAGCGTTTTGGAAAAGATGCTCATGACCCCATCGGCAATACTCATTTTTCCGGGCTCCTGAAGTCTTGGGTAGTTTGGTCAATCAGCTTGCTCAGTTTCTCGTTCCACAGCTGCTCGACTTTTCCGGTATCCGCACCGTGGATATGGAACTGCCGGTTGTCCACGTTTTGCACTTGCTGAGCGGGTGCTGATGGGTTCGCAGCGGCGGATACTGTTGAGCCCGCAGGCGTAACGACATCGCTTGCCGAATACTGCTCTGGCGCCCGGCGCTGCTTTTTCGCCCAAGCGTCGATTTGCTCCAAAATGCTTGGGCCTTTCTGCCCAGACTTGGAAAGGTCAGCCTGGACCTTGGCCCATTGCTCGGGGTCGCGCAGGTCCACAACCGGAGCTGCAGATGCCGGCGCCTGAGGCAGTCCGTAGTTATCAGCGATGTCGCCACGCCGGGAAACCTCGCCATCGGCGTCTGCCGGGCGCTCGTAGTAACGCGAGACGATGCCCGCGGCCTCCCTGGCGCTTGCGGCCAACTTCAGGCGCTCACCAGCTGACTTTTCGGCCCCCTTGGTCAACTCGTGGTTGATGAACTCGAGCTGTTCGGTTGCGTTGGAGCTGCGAATGTCCTTGCCGGAGTACTTGGCGAAGTTCGCCTGCCTGTCCGGGTGCCACTGGGCCAGGCCGTAGGCATTTCCCCCGTCGCCAACGGCATCTGGTCGGAAGCCGCTTTCCTGCTCCAGGTTCGCCGCAATACCGGCGGCCTGCTCGGCAGACCATCCCTTGGCGCGGAAAAAGTCCATGACGGCTGCAGCAGCCTCAGATCCGCCCTTGCGAAGTCGGTTATTCAGCAGCTCCTGGTCTTCACCGGCGTTCAGGCTTCCGGAATACAGCAGCGCAGCCGCGCTACCACCTGCCACAGCCAGCCCAGATGCGCCTGCAGCCGCACCGCCCGCGGCCGCGCCGGCGGCACCAGCAGCGCCTGCAGCACCGCCCAGGCCTACCAGTGCACGCAGAGCGGCAAGCCCCTTCAAGGCGCTGGCGCCGCCCATGAGCACAAGGGCGGCTGAGACCAGTTCGATGTTTTTGGCAAGAGCACCGAAGAAGGCCTCCAGACCAGAATCCACCAGGTCCTTGTTGTCGCGGTAGAAGGCGGTGAAGTCCTCGGCCAACTCGGCAAAGGCCGGCACCAG
>NZ_BLJG01000094.1 GCF_009932375.1 Pseudomonas juntendi | reverse complement strand
TGGGGCTGGCGTATCCCGTTCCTGCTCAGCGCCGCCCTGGTGCTGGTAGGCCTTTATGTGCGCCTGAAGCTGGAGGAAAGCCCCGTGTTCGCCAAGGCTGTTGCCCGCCATGAGCGGGTGAAAATGCCGGTGGTCGACCTGTTCGCCAGGCACTGGCGCCCTACCCTGCTGGGCGCTGCCGCCATGGTGGTGTGCTACGCGCTGTTCTATATTTCAACCGTGTTCTCGCTGAGCTACGGTGTGACCACGCTGGGGTACAGCCGGGAGACGTTCCTCGGCCTGCTGTGCTTTGCAGTGGTATTCATGGCGCTGGCGACGCCGCTGTCGGCCTGGCTCAGCGACCGCTACGGGCGCAAGCCGGTGCTGATCGTCGGCGGCCTGCTGGCGGTGGCGTCGGGCTTTACCATGGAGCCTTTGCTGACCTCGGGCTCTACCGCCGGCGTGGCACTGTTCCTGGCCATCGAGCTGTTCCTGATGGGCGTGACCTTTGCACCGATGGGGGCTTTGCTACCGGAGCTGTTCCCAACCCATGTGCGATACACCGGCGCTTCGGCGGCGTATAACCTGGGTGGGATTGTCGGCGCCTCGGCGGCCCCGTTCTTCGCCCAGAAGCTGGTGAGCATGGGCGGTTTGAGCTGGGTGGGGGGCTACGTGTCGGCAGCCGCAGTGATCAGCTTGATCGCTGTTCTGTGCCTGAAAGAGACCCGCAATACACAGCTGTGAGTCTCAAGCTGCAAGCTACAAGCTACAAGCTACAAGCTACAAGCTACAAGCTACAAGCTACAAGCTACAAGCTACAAGCTACAAGCTACAAGCGACGCGCATTCTCTTGCAGCTTGAAGCTTGAAGCTTGAAGCTTGAAGCTTGAAGCTTGAAGCTTGAAGCTTGAAGCTTGAAGCTTGAAGCTTCCAGCTTAGAACTCGACCTTGACCGCCTGCGAAGCGCGGGTCGCCTTGGCCCGCGCCGCTTCAACCGACTCGTCGCGCGCCAGGCACACACCCATGCGGCGGGTACCGTTGATTTCCGGCTTGCCGAACAGGCGGATGGCAGTATCCGGCTCGCTCAAGGCTGCACCCAGGTTGGCGAAGCTGGTCTGCTGCGACTGCCCCTGCGGCAAGATCACCGCCGAGGCCGAAGGGCCGAACTGGCGCACCACCGGGATCGGCAGCCCGAGAATGGCGCGGGCGTGCAGGGCGAACTGCGACAGGTCCTGGGAAATCAGGGTCACAAGGCCGGTGTCATGCGGGCGCGGCGAGACTTCGCTGAACCACACCTGGTCGCCTTTCACGAACAGTTCCACGCCAAACAGGCCGCGGCCGCCCAGCGCATCGGTGACCGCCTTGGCCACACGCTGCGACTCGGCCAGCGCTTTCTCGCTCATGGCCTGGGGCTGCCAGGACTCCTGGTAGTCGCCCTTCTCCTGGCGATGGCCGACCGGTTCGAGGAAGGTGGTGCCCCCCACATGACGCACGGTCAGCAGGGTGATTTCGTAGTCGAAGTCGATGAAGCCCTCGACGATCACCCGGCCCTTGCCGGCACGGCCGCCTTCTTGGGCATAGTCCCAGGCCTTCTGCAGGTCGGCGTCGCTGCGCAGCAGGCTCTGGCCCTTGCCCGACGAGCTCATGACCGGCTTGACCACGCACGGGTAGCCTACATCGGCCACGCCCTTGGCGAAGTCTTCGTAGGTGTCGGCGAAATGGTACGGCGAAGTTGGCAGCTCCAGCTCTTCGGCGGCCAGGCGGCGGATACCTTCGCGGTTCATGGTCAGCTGGGTCGCGCGGGCGGTGGGCACCACGTTGAAGCCTTCGTTTTCCAGCTCGACCAGGGTGGCGGTGGCGATGGCTTCGATTTCCGGAACGATGTAGTGCGGCTTCTCGGCCTCGATCACGGCACGCAAGGCCACGCCATCGAGCATGTTGACCACGTGGCTGCGGTGCGCAACCTGCATGGCCGGGGCATTGGCATAGCGGTCGACGGCGATCACTTCGACGCCCAGGCGCTGCAGCTCGATCACCACTTCCTTGCCCAGCTCGCCACAGCCGCACAGCAATACACGGGTCGCAGTAGGCGACAAGGGGGTTCCGATACGGGTCATTTCAGGTCCTCGAAGGCATCCGGGGCCGCACCCGGCTTGGCGCGACCCGCTGAAAAAGGACCGCTATTCTACACCATCAGCTGGCCGCAGCAGCCCGCCGGGCGCGAAATGCCATGGCCAGCCACACCGCGGTGACACCGGTGAACTTGGAGGCCATGGCCGTGCCGACCACCGCCGGGGCCAAGGCACCGATCATGCCGAAGAAGATGAAGGTATCCACCGGAATGCTCAACGCCGAACTCAACCACAGGCGGTCACGCAGTGGCCGCCGGGTGACGCTGAACACCAGCCAGTCGATCAGTTCGGAAATGAAGAACGCGGTGGCGCTGGCCAGGGCGATGGCCGGCTCAGAGGTCACATACGACAGCACCAGCGCCACCAGCATGGCGACCAGGGCGCCGTGGCCGAAGCGGGTTTGCACCATGTCGCGCAGGATGAACACCAGGCCGCCCCAGGCAGACCAGATGACGTCCAGGTGCGGGGCACTGGAAAAGGCGTAGTTGATCAGCACTACGCTGCTGATATAGGCAAGCAGATAGAACATGGCGGGTAATCTGTGGGCAAGCCGTACAGAGTACCGTCGAGCCGTTCGCGGGTAAACCCGCTCCTAAAGATGATCCGTAGCCCTCCAGGCTCATGCTGTACCTGTAGGAGCGGGCGTGCCCGCGAACACCGGCGGCGCCGGTGCCATCTACCGCGGTGGCGGTTTCGCGGGCATGCCCGCTCCCACAGGGCTCTGCATCAGACTGGAGGATGAGGCCAGCCTCTACTGCCCGTTCATGATGAGCACTACGCTGCTGATATAGGCAAGCAGATAGACCATGGCGGGTAATCTGTGGGAGCGGGCGTGCCCGCGAACACCGGCGGAGCCGGTGCCATGTACCGCGGTGGCGGTTTCGCGGGCATGCCCGCTCCCACAGGGTTCTGCATCAGACTAGAGGATGAGGCCAGCCTCTACTGCCCGTTCATGATGAGCACTACGCTGCTGATATAGGCAAGCAGATAGACCACGGCGGGTAATCTGTGGGAGCGGGCGTGCCCGCGAACACCGGCGGAGCCGGTGCCATGTACCGCGGTGGCGGTTTCGCGGGCATGCCCGCTCCCACAGGGCTCTGCATCAGACTAGAGGATGAGGCCAGCCTCTACTGCCCGTTCATGGCAACGCTTGAGCACCGCGCGGCGCTCGTCATTGTCCATCCGCCCCCAGCGGCCGATCTCGGCCACACTGCGCTGGCAGCCAGTGCAGATGTCCTGCTCGTCCAGCGCACAGATGCTCACGCAGGGCGAAGCCACCGGCCGTTCCACAACATTACTCATCGTCAATTACCAACTCCCGCGCATAACGCCGGGCATTGTGCACGTAATGAGCGGCGCTGGCTTCCAGCAGGCGCTTCTGCTGCTCGGTCAGCTCGCGCACCACCTTGCCCGGCGAACCCATCACCAGCGAACCGTCAGGAATTTCCTTGCCTTCGGGAATCAGCGCGTTGGCTCCAATGATGCAATGCTTGCCAATACGCGCGCCATTGAGGATCACCGCATTGATGCCGACCAAGCTGTAGTCACCCACCGTGCAGCCATGCAGCATGGCATTGTGACCGACGGTCACGCCCTTGCCCAAGGTCAGCGGCGACCCCATGTCGGTGTGCATCACCGTGCCGTCCTGCACGTTGCTGTCTTCGCCGATGTCGATCAGCTCGTTGTCGCCGCGCAGCACTGCGCCAAACCACACACTGGCATTGGCTTGCAGGCGCACGTTGCCGATCAGCGTGGCGTTAGGCGCTGCCCAACTGGTGGGGTGGCTCTCGACCCGCAGGTCGCCCAGGCGGTACTTCATGCTTGCTCCTCAGGCTGGAACGCAGACGACGGGGTTGGCCCCGCTCAGTTTTCGATGTACCGCTCAGGGGGCTGATGCAAACTGATGCCGGCATCGAACAGCAGGTTGACCAGTTCGACGATCATGATCGCCGACAAGCCCCAGATCTTGTATTCGCCATAGCGATAGCTGGGTACATACCAGCTGCGGCCCTGGTAATCGATACGGTGGGTATGGTCACGCGGGTCCTGGCGGAAAAACTCCAGCGGCACGGTGAATACTGCCGCGATCTCGGCGTCGTTGGCGCGGTATTCGACGAAGTCGGGGATAACGCCGACGAACGGTGTCACTTTCAGGCCATGCAGTGAAATCAGCGGGCTCAGCGGGCCGATCACCTCGACCAGACCCGGCGGCAAGCCAATTTCTTCTTCGGCTTCGCGCAGCGCGGTGAACACCAGGTCCGGGTCTTCCGGGTCGCGGCGGCCTCCGGGAAAAGCCACTTCACCGCCATGGGTGGACAGCCCTTGGGCGCGCAGGGTCAAGACCAGTTCGGGCGCTTCGCTACGGGTAATGGGCAAAAGAACCGCCGCTTCGGGGAACCGCCGGTCGGTTTCCAGTGACGCGGGTTGGTGGTTGCTCATTCGGCGAAGTAGCTCGTCCAGCATTGCGCACGCTCGTATCCAAGGCCTGCCTTGCATGATGCACCAAAGCCGCGTGGCACCCAAGCCCCCGCGCTTGCGGCGCGCCTGCGGCCGCGCCAAGATAGCCCGGAACATAAAGGATAGTGCCATGAACTACTGCAGCGCGTGCGGCCACCCGGTCACCCTGCGGATCCCCGAAGGCGACAGCCGCCTGCGGTATGTCTGCGAGGCTTGCCAGACCATCCACTACCAGAACCCCAACGTCGTCGCCGGCGTGCTGCCCACCTGGGGCAGCCAGGTGCTGCTGTGCCGCCGCGCCATCGAGCCGCGCCGCGGTTTCTGGACCCTGCCCGCCGGTTTCATGGAGAACGGCGAAACCCTCGACCAGGCCGCCCGTCGCGAAACGGTGGAGGAAGCCTGCGCCCGGGTCGGCGCAACCAGCCTGTACCAGCTGTTCGACCTGCCGCACATCAACCAGGTGCATGTGTTCTTCCGCGCCGAACTGGCAGACCTGGATTTCGCTGTGGGCGTCGAGAGCCTGGAGGTGCGGCTGTTCGAGGAACACGAGATTCCCTGGGGTGAGCTGGCTTTCCGCACGGTCACGCGCACACTAGAATGCTACTATCGCGACCGCATCGGGGCGCACTACCCCATAGGCCATGAATACCTGCCGCCGATGCTCGTTTCACCCAATACCTAGACGCCTTCAGGGATACCGTTACATGCGCTGGTTGCTTGCCATTTTCTGCCTTTGCGTTACCTCGGTGTCCCAGGCGGCATTTACCGAGACCATCATTCGCAAGCCTGTGCAGGCCGCGCCATCCCCGTCGCCCTCGCAGCAGGCGATGCAACCGCTGATCGATAAGGTGCTGGTGATCAAGTCCGAGCGGCGCCTGCAATTGATCAGCCGTGGCGAGCCGCTGAAGACCTACCGCATTTCCCTGGGCAAGCAGCCCAAGGGCGCCAAGCAGCGCGAGGGCGACAAGAAGACCCCAGAGGGCCTGTACTGGCTGGACTGGCGCAAGCAGAGCGATCGCTTCAACCTGGCCATGCACATCAATTACCCAAACAGCAACGATGCCGCCCGCGCAACCCGTGAAGGGGTGAGTGCCGGCAGCATGATCATGATCCACGGCACACCGATCAACGATGAATACCCGGAATGGTATTTCCACACCCTGGACTGGACCGATGGCTGCATTGCCATGCGTAACCGTGACATGCAGGAGGTGTGGAACCTGGTACGCGATGGGACGTTGATCGAAATCCGGCCCTGAGCCCTACCAGCGCAGCCACGCAGGCCAGGCAATGCCGAGAGCCGGTTGCTTTAAAAGCTCGTTAACATTTCTGCCAACGAATCATCACATTTGCGCCTTACAGTCGCGGTTTGTTTCAACCCAGCGAATACAAGGACACTCTGATGAGTCGAGATACCGGCGACAATCTGGACCGGAACCACAGCGGCAACCCGCCGATGGCCTCCGTCATGGACGTCTACCTCAGCCGCCGCAGTGTGATGCGCGGCAGCCTGGGCGCTGCCATCGCCATGATCGCCGGTACAGGCCTGGCAGGCTGCTTCGACAGCGGCGGCTCCGCCAACGATGACCCGGTTACCCAGCCGCCCGTTACCGAGCCGAAAAACCCGAAACTGGCCCTGGGTTTCCAATCCATCCCCGGGTCGCGCACCGACGCCTGCGCAGTGGCCGCCGGTTACAGCGCCTACGTACTCGCCCCATGGGGTACGCCGCTGAACAGCAACGCCAAGCCGTGGCGAGCCGATGGCAGCAATACCTCGACCGATCAGGCCAACGCTATGGGCATGCACCATGACGGCATGCATTTCTTCCCCATCAACGGCAGCTCGGAAGACGGCCTGCTGGCGATCAACTTCGAGTACATCGACACCGCCGCCCTGCACCCGGCCGGCCCAACGACCGATATCAATGGCAAACGCCCGGTCGAAGAAGTGCGCAAGGAAATCAACGCCCACGGCGCTGGCGTGGTGCGCTTGCAGAAAACCGATGGCCGCTGGCAGGTGGTCGACAACGACCCGCTCAACCGCCGCTTCACCACCGCATCGCGCATGGCCATCAGCGGCCCGCTGCGTGGTACCGAACACGTCAAGACCAAGTACTCCCCCGCCGGCACCCACTGCCGAGGCATCAACAACAACTGCGGCAACGGCTATACGCCCTGGGGCACCTACCTCACCTGTGAAGAAAACTGGCCGGGCATTTTCGTCAACAAGGGCACCCGCCCTGAAGACCAGCAGCGCATTGGCGTGGGCACCTCCAGCGGCCAGTTCAAATGGGAAAGTGCCGCCGGCGACGCCAGCGAGGAAGCCGACGAGTTCGCCCGTTTCGACGTGACCGCCAAGGGCGCCAGCGCCACCGACGACTACCGCAACGAAGCCAGCACCTACGGCTACATCGTCGAGATCGACCCTTACGACAGCAGCACCCTCGCGACCAAACGTACCGCACTGGGCCGCTTCCGCCACGAAGGCTGCGCCCCGGGCCTGCCGGTGCCGGGCAAGCCACTGGTGTGGTACATGGGTGACGACTCCAACAACGAATACGTGTACAAGTGGGTGTCCAGCGCCGTGTGGGATGCCGCCGATGCCAACCCGGCCGACCGACTGGCCACTGGTGCCAAGTACCTGGACCGGGGCAAGCTGTATGTCGCCCGCTTCAATGCCGACGGTACCGGCGTCTGGCTGCTGCTGGACGTGACTACCCCCACCACTGGCGGCGGCACCTTGGGCGCGCTGTACGGTGACCTGCCGGGCATCCTGCTCAACACCCGGGGTGCCGGCGATGCCGTGGGCGCAACGCCAATGGACCGCCCGGAGTGGACCACGGTCAACCCGCTGAACGGCGACGTGTACCTGACACTGACCAACAACAGTGCGCGCACCCCGGAGAAGGCCGATGCCGCCAACCCGCGCGGGCCGAACCGCCATGGCCATATCATCCGCTGGCACGACAGCGACGACCAGTTGAGCTTCGCCTGGGACATCTTCGTGTTTGGCGCCAACGCTGCCGGCACCGCCGACATCAACCGTTCCGGCCTCACCGAACTGAACCAGTTCGCCAGCCCGGATGGCATGAGCTTCGATAGCCGTGGCGTGCTGTGGTTCGAGACTGACAACGGCGAAAGCACTGTCACCGACTACACCAACGACCAGCTACTGGCGGTGATCCCCACTAATCTGGTGGACGCCGGCGGCAAACAGGTGCCGCTGAACGCGCAGAACCAGGTGGACCTGCGGCGCTTCTTCGTTGGCCCAAATGGCTGCGAAGTGACCGGGATTACCTTTACCCCGGACAACAAGACGCTGTTCGTCAACATTCAGCACCCGGGGAACTGGCCATGCACCGACAACGCTACGGACGTGACGCCAGCGGGTACCAAGGTACGGCCGCGGGCTGCGACGGTGGTGATTCAGCGGGTTGATGGCGGGGAGATCGGCACCGTCTGACCGGTGTGGTACAGCTAGCCTTGCGCTGGCTTTGCTGGCCTGTTCGCGGGCACGCCCGCTCCCACAAAGTTGTGTAACCCTGTGGGAGCGGGCGTGCCCGCGAATAGCCCTGATGCGGTCTAGAACTCGGCGAGCCGCCACACCTCATAGGCTGGCGCCTCGTACGGGTGGCTTTGCTTGAGCGCAGCGACGACCTGGGCTACCAGCTCGTCTGCCACCACCAGTTCCACCTTCCACTCTTCCACCACCTCGACCCGGCCAGTTTGCCCGAGAAACGGCTGGCTGCCGTCCAGCGGGCGAAACTGGCCCTGGCCCAGGGTTTGCCAGGCGCAGTGGTCATAGTCACCGATGCGCCCGCCACCAGCGGCGAACACAGCGGCCTTGACCACGTCGACATGGCTGGCGGGGACGAAGAAGGCGAGCTTGTACACGCCTTAGTTCACCCACACCCGCGCATTGCGGAACATGCGCATCAGGGCGGCATCTTCGTGCCACTCGTCAGGGCGCCAGGAGTTCTGCACGGCGCGGAACACACGCTCCGGGTGCGGCATCATGATGGTCACGCGACCGTCGCGGCTGGTGAGGCCGGTGATACCGCGCGGCGAGCCGTTCGGGTTGGCCGGGTAGGCTTCGGTGACCTTGCCGTGGTTATCGACATAGCGCAGGGCCACGCAACCGGACATGTCGGCGGCCAGCAGCGCTTCTTCGCTGGCGAACTCGGCATGGCCTTCACCGTGGGCGATGGCGATCGGCATGCGCGAACCGGCCATGCCTTGCAGGAAGATCGAGTTGGACTTCTGCACTTCGACCATGGCCACACGTGCCTCGAACTGCTCCGAGCGGTTGCGCACGAAGTGCGGCCAGTGCTCGGTGCCCGGGATCAGCTCGTGCAGGTTGGACATCATCTGGCAACCATTGCACACGCCCAGGGCGAAGCTGTCGGTACGCTCGAAGAAGGCCTGGAAGGCATCACGGGCGCGGCTGTTGAACAGCGCCGACTTGGCCCAGCCCTCACCGGCGCCCAGCACGTCACCGTAGGAGAAACCACCGCAGGCCACCAGGCCCTTGAAGGCCTCGAAGTCGACGCGGCCGGCAAGGATATCGCTCATGTGCACGTCGATGGCGGCGAAGCCGGCGCGGTCGAAGGCTGCAGCCATTTCAACCTGGCCGTTGACGCCCTGCTCACGCAGGATGGCCACTTGCGGGCGCACGCCTTTCTTGATGTACGGTGCGGCGATGTCGTCGTTGACGTCGAAGCCCAGCTTGACCGACAGGCCCGGGTTGTCTTCCTCGAGCAGCAGGTCGAACTCCTGGTCGGCGCAGTCGGCGTTGTCGCGCAGGCGCTGGATCTGGTAGCTGGTCTCGGCCCACTGGCGCTGCAGCATGCGGCGGTCGTCGTCGAACAGCACTTCGCCATTGAGGCTGATGGACACTTCGGCGTTGTTGACCGGCTTGCCGATCACCGCCACGCAACCTTCGCCCAGGCCAGCGGCGCTGAACTGTGCCAGTACGTCGGGGGTGGCGTCCTGGCGAACCTGAATGACCGCCCCCAGCTCTTCGTTGAACAGAATGGCCGCCACATCGGCCTTGCTGTCGGTCAGCGGGTCGAGGTGCAGGTCCAGGCCGCAGTGGCCGGCAAAGGCCATTTCCAGCACGGTGGCGGCCAGGCCGCCGTCGGAACGGTCGTGGTAGGCCAGCAGGTGACCATCTTCGTTCAGGCCTTGGATCACGGCGAAGAAGGCCTTGAGGTCTTCGGCGTCGTCGACATCCGGTGCCTGGGCCGCGATCTTGCCGTAGGTCTGGGCCAGGATCGAGGCGCCCATGCGGTTCTTGCCGCGGCCGAGGTCGACCAGGATCAGGTCGGTTTCACCCTTGTCCATGCGCAGTTGCGGGGTCAAGGTCTTGCGAATATCGGTGACCGGGGCGAAGCCGGTGATGATCAGCGACATCGGCGAGGTCACGCTCTTCTCGACGCCCTCGTCGCTCCACTTGGTTTTCATCGACATGGAGTCTTTGCCGACCGGAATGGTAATGCCCAGCTCTGGGCACAGCTCCATGCCGACCGCCTTGACGGTGTCGTACAAGCGCGCGTCTTCACCTGGGTGGCCCGCAGCGGACATCCAGTTGGCCGACAGCTTGACGTCGGACAGTTTTTCGATGCGCGATGCCGCCAGGTTGGTCAGCGTTTCGCCAATGGCCATGCGGCCGGATGCCGGGGCGTCCAGCAAGGCCAGCGGGGTTCGCTCGCCCATGGCCATGGCTTCACCGGTGTACACATCGAAGCTGGTGGCCGTGACGGCGCAGTCGGCAACCGGAACCTGCCACGGGCCGACCATCTGGTCGCGGGCAACCAGGCCGGTGATGGTGCGGTCGCCGATGGTGATCAGGAAGCTCTTGCTGGCCACTGCCGGGTGGTTCAGCACGCGCTGCACGGCGCTGTCCAGGTCCAGCTCGCTTGGGTCGAAATCATCGCCCAGCTCGGCTTCACGGGTGACCGAACGGTGCATGCGCGGCGGCTTGCCCAGCAGCACGTCGAGGGGCATGTCCACCGGGGTGTTGCCGAAGTGGCTGTCGCTGACGGTCAGGTGCTTTTCTTCGGTGGCTTCACCGACCACGGCAAACGGGCAACGCTCG
The DNA here is from genome assembly GCF_009932375.1 of Pseudomonas juntendi. GTDB lineage: Bacteria > Pseudomonadota > Gammaproteobacteria > Pseudomonadales > Pseudomonadaceae > Aquipseudomonas > Aquipseudomonas juntendi. The sequence continues at coordinate 19,421 of NZ_BLJG01000094.1, read as the reverse complement.
CGTTCGCAAATGGCCTTGAAGCGCTCGAAGTCGACGGCGCTGACGGCCAACACGTAACGCTCCTGCGACTCGTTGCTCCAGATTTCGTGCGGGGCCATGCCCGGCTCGTCGTTGGGCACGTTGCGCAGCTCGAAGCGGCCACCACGGCCACCGTCGTTGACCAGCTCCGGGAAGGCGTTGGAGATGCCGCCGGCGCCCACGTCGTGGATGAAGGCGATAGGGTTGGCATCGCCCAGTTGCCAGCAACGGTCGATGACCTCCTGGCAACGGCGCTCCATTTCCGGGTTTTCACGCTGTACCGAAGCGAAGTCCAGGTCAGCGGAGCTGGCGCCGGTGGCCACCGACGAAGCAGCGCCGCCGCCCAGGCCGATCAGCATGGCCGGGCCACCGAGTACGATCAGCTTGGCGCCGACCGTGATCTCGCCCTTCTGCACGTGGTCTTCACGGATGTTGCCCATGCCGCCTGCGAGCATGATCGGCTTGTGGTAACCGCGTACTTCTTCACCGTGCGGGGTGTTGATGGCCTGCTCGAAGGTACGGAAGTAGCCGGTCAGCGCCGGGCGACCGAATTCGTTGTTGAAAGCAGCACCGCCCAATGGGCCTTCGATCATGATGTCGAGGGCGTCGACGATGCGCTCTGGCTTGCCGTAGGCCTGCTCCCAGGGCTGCTCGAAGCCCGGAATGCGCAGGTTGGACACGGTGAAACCGGTCAGGCCCGCCTTGGGCTTGGCGCCTCGGCCAGTAGCACCTTCGTCACGGATTTCGCCACCCGAGCCGGTGGACGCACCGGAGAACGGGGCGATGGCGGTCGGGTGGTTGTGGGTTTCCACCTTCATGAGGATGTGCACCGGCTCCTGCACCGCGCCGTACTGGCGGGTTTCAGGGTTCGGGAAGAAGCGCCCGGCAACGTTGCCGACGATCACCGAGGCGTTGTCCTTGTATGCAGACAGCACACCTTCGTTGTGCATCTGGTAGGTGTTCTTGATCATGCCGAACAGGCTTTTTTCCTGCGCCTGGCCGTCGATGTCCCAACTGGCGTTGAAGATCTTGTGGCGGCAGTGCTCGGAGTTGGCCTGGGCGAACATCATCAGTTCGATGTCGTTCGGGTTGCGCTTGAGGCCCTGGAACGCATTGACCAGGTAGTCGATTTCGTCTTCGGCCAGGGCCAGGCCGAGGTCGATGTTGGCCTTGGCCAGCGCGTCGCGGCCGCCGCCGAGGATATCGACCGAGGTCATCGGCTTGGGCTGGGCGTGGCTGAACATGTCAGCGGCCTGCTCCAGCTGGCCGAGCACGCGCTGGGTCATGCGGTCGTGCAGCTCGGCGGCGATCAGGGCGGCGTCAGCGTCGCTCAGGTTGCCGGCAACGTAGTAGGCGATACCACGCTCCAGGCGCTGGATTGCCTGCAGGCCGCAGTTGTGAGCGATGTCGCTGGCCTTGCTGGCCCATGGCGAGATGGTGCCCAGGCGCGGTACGACCAGGAACAGGCGGCCGCTCGGCTCCTGTACCGGCACGCTCGGGCCGTACTTGAGCAGACGGCCCAGCACCTGCTGCTGGTCGGCGGTCAGTTCGCCTTCAACATCGGCGAAGTGGGCAAATTCGGCATACAAACCAGTAACAGCGGGGACTTTCTGGCTCAGTTGCTCGAGTAATTTACCGTGGCGAAAGGCAGAAAGGGCAGGAGCGCCGCGCAGGATCAACATCGTCGGGACAGCCTCAGGAAGGGGTGTGCTTAGAGGCCGTGCATTCTAGCCTAAATCGTTGGCTTTCGGCACCCGCTCTAAGCCATGGCTGCCGGGCGGCGGAACCGGACTTTGGGGTCAAAAAAAAGCGACAAGCCGTAAGCTGCAAGCCACAAGAAAAAAACATGCCCTGCCCGGCTGCTTTTTCTTGTGGCTTGCAGCTTGAAGCTTGCAGCACATAATCCGCTACCAGACAACCTAACAGTTGTCGAGATATGGTTGCGCCGGTCCTTTGCGTATACTGCAAGCTATGTTCGCCCACACTGCTTTGCGCCAGCGTTGCGCCAAATGGCTCCTCGCAACCGGACTCTTTCTGCTGCTCGGTGCCTGCGTTGAAAAACCCAGCACCCTCGAGCGCGTGAAGGAGGACGGCGTGCTGCGCGTGATCACCCGCAACAGCCCGGCCACCTACTTCCAGGACCGCAACGGCGAAACCGGCTTCGAGTACGAACTTGTCCAGCATTTCGCCGATGATCTCGGCGTAAAACTGCAGATCGAAACCGCCGACAACCTCGACGAACTGTACGATTCGCTCGGCAAGCCCGCCGGCCCGGTGCTGGCCGCGGCCGGCCTGGTCAGCAGTGAACGGCGCAAGGCCCAGGTGAAATACTCGCACCCCTACCTGGAAGTCACCCCGCAGGTGGTCTATCGCAACGGCCGCCCACGCCCGACCGACGCCAAGGGCCTGGTCGGCAAGAAAATCATGGTGCTCAAGGGCAGCAGCCATGCCGACCTTCTGGCCGAGCTGAAAAAGCAGAACCCTGGCCTGGAATATGAAGAGTCAGACGCGGTCGAGGTGGTCGACCTGCTGCGCATGGTCGACGAAGGCCAGATCGACCTGACCTTGGTCGACTCCAACGAACTGGCGATGAACCAGGTGTACTTCCCCAACGTGCGGGTTGCCTTCGACGTGGGCGATACCCGTGATCAACGCTGGGCAGTCGCGGCCGGTGAAGACAACAGCCTGCTCAACGAAATCAATGAATTCCTCGACAAGGCGCAGAAAAACGGCACCCTGCAGCGCTTGAAGGACCGCTACTACGGCCATGTCGATGTTCTGGGCTACGTGGGCGCCTACACCTTCGCCCAGCATCTGCAGCAGCGCCTGCCCAAGTACGAGAAGCACTTCAAGAGCTACGCCAAGGTCGAGCAGGTGGACTGGCGCCTGCTGGCCGCCATTGGTTACCAGGAATCGATGTGGCAACCGGAGGTTACCTCCAAGACCGGCGTACGCGGCCTGATGATGCTGACCCAGCGCACTGCCCAGGCGATGGGCGTATCCAACCGCCTGGACCCGCGGCAGAGCATCCAGGGGGGCGCCAAGTACTTCATGAAAATCAAGGAAGAGCTCGACGACAGCATCAAGGAGCCCGACCGCACCTGGTTCGCCCTGGCTGCCTACAACGTCGGCAGCGGCCACCTGGAAGACGCCCGTACCCTGGCCAAGCGCGAAAAGCTCAACCCGAACAAGTGGCTGGACGTGAAGAAGATGCTGCCGCGCCTGTCGCAGAAACAGTGGTACCGGCAGACCAAGTACGGCTATGCCCGCGGTGGCGAGCCTGTGCATTTCGTGGCCAACATCCGCCGCTACTACGACATCCTCACCTGGGTCACCCAACCGCAGCTCGAAGGCCAGGTCGCCGAAGGCAACCTGCATGTGCCTGGTGTGAACAAGGACAAGCCTGCGGACCAGTCACCGCCGATGTGAGCCTGTAGCGGCCTGTTCGCGGGCACGCCCGCTCCCACAGGTCCACCACAAGCCTGAGGGGGTGGACCTGTGGGAGCGGGCGTGCCCGCGAACAGGCCGGCCCAGGCTAGCCCTTGGCCCGGCGGGCCTTGAAGAAGTCGCTGAGGATCTGCCCACACTCCTGCGCCAGCACCCCGCCCTCCACCATCACCCGGTGGTTGAGGAAGCCCTGGCCGAAGAACTGCCCCTGGCTTTGCACGATCCCCGCCTTGGGCTCCAGCGCGCCAAACACCACCCGCATCACCCGTGAATGTACGATCAGGCCTGCACACATGCTGCACGGTTCCAGCGTGACGTACAGGGTGCTGCCTGGCAGGCGGTAGTTGCTGGCCGCCTTGGCCGCCGCCCGAATCGCCACCATCTCGGCATGGGCACTGGGGTCGCTGTCGATGATCGGCCGGTTGAAGCCCTGGCCAATCACCTGGCCATGCTGCACCAGCACGGCCCCCACCGGTACCTCGCCCAGCGCTGCACCCTCGGCTGCCAGGGACAACGCCAGGCGCATGAATTCCTGATCGCGGCTGCGATCGATAATCTGCGGGCGCATCACACCACCGCGATAGCGGCCATCAGGCCGGTTTCCATGTGGTCGATGACGTGGCAGTGGAACATCCAGGTGCCCGGGTTATCCGCCACCAGGGCCACCTGCGCGCGCTCGTTCTTGCCCAGCAGGTAGGTGTCGGTGAACCACGGTTCCTTGGTGTCGTGCCGGTTGGAGGCGATCACCTTGAAACTCATGCCATGCAGGTGGATCGGGTGCTGGTACTGGGTCATGTTCTTCAACTCGAAGATGTAGCTTTTGCCTTTTTGCAGCGTGGCGATGGGGCGGTCGGCGCAGGTCTTGTCGGTGATGTCCCAGGCTTGGCCGTTGATTTGCCAAAGGCTCGGTGGCTTGTCCTGGTCGGAGGTGACCGAAACCTTCGCCGCCCATTCGAAATTGAAGTTGAGCTTTTCGGCATTCTCCAGGTCCGGTTCGGCTATCGGGTTGGCCGGCAGCGCTGGCGGCCAGTCCCCCGGGGCATCGGTACTGGCCACCGAGCGCAGGGTGCCCAGGCGCACGAAGCCATCGCGCAGGGAGATTTCCTCCCCCGCCTGGGGAATGCGAATAGCCAGGCAGATGCGCATGCCAGGGCCGAGCCAGTACTCGTCCTCCAGGGGGCGAGGGGTCACCGGGTTACCATCGAGCGCGTAGATCCGGGCCTCGCAGTTGCCCTTGAGGTTCACCCGGTAAGTCCAGGTGTTGTCCAGGTTCAGCAGTCGCACGCGCACCACCTGCCCGGCCGGCAGTTCGGTGACCGCGTCGGCCTGGCCATTGATGGTGATCAGGCGCCCGGCGGTGCCGTTGCGCGCGGCCTCGCGCGGGATACTGAACGGCAGCCAGCCACCCTCCTCGTCCACGTGCCAGTTCTTCAGGCTGAGAGTGCGCTCATGCCGGAAGCCGGTGGGCTCGCGCTCCTCGACGATCAGCGGGCCGACCAGACCACGGCCCAGCTCTTCGGAACTGCTGACATGAGGGTGGTACCAGTAGCTGCCCGCATCCGGTACGCGGAACTTGTAGTCGAAGTACTCGCCTGGCTTGACCGGCAGTTGCGACACATAAGGCACGCCGTCCATTTCCAGCGGCAGGCGGATACCGTGCCAGTGGATGGTGGTTTCCACCGGCAGGTGGTTGATGAAGCGCACCCGCAGCCAGGTGCCTTGGCGCACACGCAATTCGGTGCCCGGTGCAGAGGGCCCGAACGCCCAGGCCTCGGTCTTGAAGCCCGGCACCAGCTCGACGTCAAGCGGCGCGGCGATCAGCTCGTAGTCGTGGCCGGCGTTGTCGTCCTCGACCTTGCCCAGCCAGTAACGCGCCGCGCCACCGGCGCCCAGGCCAACCACAACCAGGCCGGTCAGGCCCTTGAGCATTTGTCGACGGGTGAAGGACATCGGTGCGGGTACCTCGTGTTCGGTGCGATCAAGCTGCCAGCCTCGGCTGACGATGAAGGGCGAATACGATACACCTGCAAATGGGAAATATTAAGTGAAGTCTCTAGAGACCCTGGCGTTCCGCTTCCACGACGCCGCCACACAACTGATTGAACCACTGCCGGTCATGGTCGCCAGGTTGGCGCATGGCAGCCTGCAGCAGTGCACCGTCCAGCCTGACGCGAAGGTTGTCGAGGCGCGCAGCCAATGGCGGATGGGAGTCGAATGGATGGGGCATGGTCAGGCCCAGCACGTCTTCATCCAGGCGCAACGGCACGCGCTGCAAATGCCGGGGCAGCGCTGCCAGCAGGCCTTGGCCGCCACACTCGTGCAGCAAGGCATCGACCACGCCGCCCAGGGCGATCGCCCGCAACAACGCCTGCATGAACAGCTCCGGCCCGGCCACTTCGGCACCGGCCCGGTCAGCCAGCAATTCCTGCTCGCGCCCCCAGTGATGGACCGCGACCTGAAAATGGTGCAGGAACTGACCGGCTGCCCATACCACCGGGCGAGCGACCCAGGCGGCGCCGCGCTCAGCGTCGACCAGGGTCGAGAACTGGGCGCACATCAAGCTGAAGCGTGCGTTGGTCGCACTGCCCTGCTCCGTGTCGCGGCTGCGAAAATGGCCAAGCTCATGGCCAATGATCGCGGCGGCTTCCCGCTGGCTCAAGGCGCCGAGACACGGTAACGACAGGTACAAGGTTCGGCCATTGAGTACCGACTGACAGGGCTGCAGCACGACTGGAACGCTGGTGACGAAAAAGCTTTGGTCGATGCCGACCACGATATTGTCCGGTACTGGCGCACGCAACTGCGTGGCCAGGCCCTCAACCCATTGCCAGAGCGCCGGAGTTCCATGACGGTGAAGCTGTCGGCCGAGAAAGCTCGCCTTCGACGCCCCGATGCGCGGCCATTGCTGGCGCATTCGCCAGGCGGTACGCAGGCACACGAGCAGTAATGACGCTAGCGGCAGCACCACGATCAGCACGGTAACCCCGCCCTGTGCCGCATGGCTGAAGCCAGCGCTGACTTCATACAGCAGCAGAAGGCCCAGCGAGCCAGCCAGCAGCCCCATGTAGACGCTTAGCCAACGCCCCAGCACCCGCCAGCTGGCGGTCATGCGCTGGTGCAGGTAATGCGCCGAGCGCAAGGCCCGCCAGGCGTCATACCTGAGCCTGAGCCAAGCGCCGATGCCAGCGACCAGCGCGCCCCATGCCAGCCAGCCGCCGACACCGGCCAGCGTTCTACGCACGCTAAGCCAGTGGCGGTCGGTATCGAGCTCATCCAACTGCCGTTGCAGCACTTCACGCGTGTCCAGGCGCCCTGCCAGTTCCTTGCGCGCCGCCCAAGGCAGTGTGCGCAACAAGTCCTCGCTGGGCGTTGCCAGCCACTGCCGGATGATCCCCGCCTGCTCTTGCGCCGTCTCGGCCCGCCATTGCTGCACGCCGCCCCAGCCGACCAGCAGCAACGGCAACAGCAGCATGACCAGGCCCCAAGCCAGGCGCCTCATTGCAGCGCCCCGCTATACATCTACCTGCATCAACTCCAGTTGCCGTTGGGCATGGGCCGCATTGCGGTAGGCCGCCAACAGCTCGAGCACTTCGTCGTTCCCCAGCTTGCGACCCTTCAAGGCCAGGCCGGCAGACATGATGCGAATCTGCGGTCGCGGCTTTTTCAGGGCCATCGCCTGGTTTCCGAAAAACTGCAGCTTGACCACGCGATGCTTAGGCAGCGCAGCTTCGCTGCTCATCTCCAGCGTCTGTACCATGACCAGGCCTTCGTCCTTGACCGCGATGTCCTCGACTTCTGCCATGTCGACAGGGGCGTCCAGGGTATCGACGAACAGCTGTCGGCGAGTCAGGCGCATGAACACCTGCGTGCCCGCGTTGCGGTGCTGCCAGGTCACCGCTGCCGCCATGCACACCACGAACAGCACCAGTGCGACCGCGCCCAGGCGTTGCGGGTTGTACGTGGTGACCAGCAGAATCAGGGCGCCCACCAGCAGTATCGGCCCCCAGACCTTGTAACGCCGGGAGTTGGTGAATTCGCTTTGCTCCGGGACGCGCTCGATTACCTGTTTGAGTTCGGCAACCACCCGCTCGCGCTGGGCGGCACGGGCTTGCTCATAGTCTTCGCCAAGCGCGCCGGAAAGGTCGGCCAGCGGATCGTCGGGGTTAGCCATGATCAGATGTGCTCCCCGTTCACTGCTGCTTGGCCAGGTAATCGGTCAGAAAAGCCTGCGCATCACCTTGGCGCGACAGCCCCTCGGAGTAGCCAACCGGCAACGGTTGCGGCTCACCCGGCAGGTAGAGCTCGCCGCCCCAGCCGCCCTGCACGATCAACACGACAAACTTGTTGCCATCGACCGTCGTCCAGTAGCGGGTGTCCTTGGCGGTTTTCTCGACCTGCATTTTCTGAATGCGCATGTTCCAGTCGTGATCGACGCCTTCGACCTGGACCAGCGCCTCATTGGCGGCCCGCTCGCCAATGCGCAGCGTCCATACCTTGACGCCCTCGGTGCCCATATAGGCCTTGACCTGTTCGGCTACTGCAGGCCGTTGTTCGGCGTGTGCCTGGCCTAGCCAAAGCGTGAGCGATGCCACCAGCAAGGCAGCCCATTTACGATAAGCGAACATTTTTTCCACCATGATGCGAAACGATCGATCATTGAAGACAGCTACGCCGGCACTGCCAACCCCTGTGGCCGGTTCGCACAAAAGATGGGCCGCCGCGCACAATGGCTGTTGCCAAAAATGTGCGCGCGTTACCATTTACGCTCATGCCGCCGCCAACCAAGGACGTAGCGCCCATGCGATCGACCAGCCCCTACCTGGACACCTCCTTTTCCTTCGACAGCCCCGGCTCGCTCGCCGACGCCGGCGTGCTGGACAGCGGCAAGGCGCAGATCATGGGGCGTGCAACCGGGCATTATCGGGCGCAGACCGTGCACGCGGGGCTGCAGTACTTCGATTGCAACCTGCAGTTTCCCGAACCGTTGCAAATCGACAAACTGCTGCCGCAAAGCCTGTGCGTCGTCCACGTGTTCGACGGTGCCTGGCAGCACAAGGTCGACGGCACGCTCAACCATTACGCCCCCGGCCACTTGCACCTGCTGGGCCTGGGCGAAAGCCTGGAAGCGCAGGACCAGTTGCCTGCAGACAGCCATGCGCGCATGGCTGGCGTGCGCATTGCCGGCGACTACCTGCATGAGCTGGCGCGGGACGATGCGCAATTGCTACCCCTGCTGGCCTTGACCGCAGACGGCATGCGCTTCGATCAACTCCCCCAATGCCCCGCCGTCAGCCGCTTGCTGCAGCAGCTGTACCTGTCACCCTATACCGGTGGGCTACGGCGCCTGCATTGCGAAAGCCTGAGCGTGGCCGTGGTGCTGGAGCTGGCGCGCCACTTGATAGGCCCTGCACAGGGCAAGAAAAACCCGGACCGCGGGCTGCGCGACCTGGCCATCGAAGCGCGGCGCCTGCTCGACACCCAACTGGCCACCCCACCCACCGCCGCCAGCCTTGCACGCCAACTGGGCGTGGGCGAGACCACCTTGCGCCGGGCGTTCCGCGACGAATTCGGCCGGCCTATGCTGCAGTACGTGCGCCAGCAACGCCTGGAGCAGGCCCGCACCCTGCTGCTCGAACGGCGCTGGCAGGTGTCGCAGGTGGCCTACCATGTGGGTTATGCCAACCCTGCCAATTTCTGCCATGCCTACAAGGCCTATTTCGGCCACCCGCCTGGCAGCGAATAGCAGTTTTCCCCAGGCAAAAGAAAAGGGCCTGCAATGCGGCCCTTTTCGTTCAACGCCAGATAGGGATCATTCCCACTCAATGGTCGCCGGCGGCTTGCTCGACACGTCATAGGTCACGCGCGAGATGCCGTCGATTTCATTGATGATACGGCCGCTGACGGTTTCCAGCAGCTCGTACGGCAGGTGTGCCCAACGCGCAGTCATGAAGTCCACGGTCTCCACGGCACGCAGGGCCACGACCCAGGCGTAGCGACGGCCGTCGCCGACGACGCCGACCGACTTGACCGGCTGGAACACCACAAAGGCCTGGCTGGTCTTGTGGTACCAGTCGGCTTTGCGCAGCTCTTCGATGAAGATGTGGTCGGCACGACGCAGGATGTCGGCGTATTCCTTTTTCACTTCACCGAGGATACGCACACCCAGGCCCGGGCCCGGGAACGGGTGGCGGTAGACCATGTCGTACGGCAGGCCCAGCTCCAGGCCGATCTTGCGCACTTCGTCCTTGAACAGTTCACGCAGCGGCTCGACCAGCTTGAGGTTCATTTCCTCCGGCAGGCCACCGACGTTGTGGTGCGACTTGATCACGTGGGCCTTGCCGCTCTTGGCGCCAGCCGACTCGATCACGTCCGGGTAGATGGTGCCCTGGGCAAGGAACTGGATGTTTTCCAGCTTGCTGGCCTCGGCATCGAACACGTCGATGAAGGTGCGGCCGATGATCTTGCGCTTCTTCTCCGGGTCGGCTTCGCCTTCCAGGTTGTCGAGGAACTGCTTTTCAGCGTCGGCGCGAATGACCTTGACGCCCATGTTCTCCTTGAACATGGCCATCACCTGGTCACCTTCGTGCAGGCGCAGCAGGCCGTTGTCGACAAATACGCAGGTCAGCTGGTCGCCGATGGCGCGGTGCAGCAGCGCGGCAACCACCGAGCTGTCGACGCCGCCAGACAGGCCCAGCAGGACGTTGGCCGAACCCACTTGTGCACGCACCTGGGCGATGGCGTCTTCAACGATGTTGGATGGGGTCCACAGGGCCTCGCAGCCACAGATGTCCTGCACGAAGCGGGACAGGATGCGACCGCCCTGCTTGGTGTGGGTCACTTCCGGGTGGAACTGCACGCCGTAATAGCCGCGGGTGTCGTCGAACATGCCGGCGATCGGGCAGCTTGGGGTGCTGGCCAATACATGGAAATTGCCCGGCATCTGGGTGACCTTGTCGCCGTGGCTCATCCAAACGTCCAGGCCCAGTACGCCGTCAGCGTCGATGTGATCTTCGATGCCGTCGAGCAGGCGGCTCTTGCCGACCACGTCCACGCGGGCATAACCGAACTCACGCAGGTCGGAACCTTCGACCTTGCCGCCCATCTGTTCGGCCATGGTCTGCATGCCGTAGCAGATGCCCAGCACCGGCACGTTCAGGTCGAACACTGCCTGCGGCGCGCGCGGGCTGTTGGCTTCGTGGACCGACTCGGGGCCGCCGGCGAGGATGATGCCGCGCGGGTTGAATTCGCGGATCGCTTCATCGTCCATGTCGAACGGGTGCAGCTCGCAGTACACGCCGATCTCGCGCACGCGGCGGGCAATCAGCTGGGTGTACTGGGAACCGAAATCGAGGATCAGGATGCGGTGAGCGTGAATGTCGAGGGCCATGACTCAATCTCTGATGCAGTTGCAAGCGTCAAGCCGCAAGCTGCAAGTTGATCGGGGAGAACGCGGTAGTCGCTGCAGCGCAACTACCGCTTGTAGCTTGAAGCTTGTCGCTTACCACTGGTGGCGTTAGCCGACGCGGTAGTTAGGGGCTTCTTTGGTGATCTGCACGTCATGCACGTGGGACTCGGCCATGCCGGCGCCGGTGATGCGTACGAACTCCGGCTTGGTGCGCATCTCTTCGATGGTTGCGCTGCCGGTGTAGCCCATGGACGAACGCAGGCCGCCCATCAGTTGGTGGATGATCGCCGCCAGCGCACCTTTGTACGGCACACGGCCTTCGATGCCTTCCGGTACCAGCTTCTCGGCACCGGCCGAGGAGTCCTGGAAGTAACGGTCGGACGAGCCTTGCGCCTGTGCCATGGCACCCAGCGAGCCCATGCCGCGGTAGGCTTTGTAGGAACGGCCCTGGAACAGCTCGACTTCACCTGGCGCCTCTTCGGTACCGGCGAACATCGAACCCATCATCACGCAGGAAGCACCGGCTACGATGGCCTTGGACAGGTCACCGGAGAAGCGGATGCCGCCGTCGGCGATCAGTGGCACACCGGTGCCTTCCAGTGCAGCGGCAACGTTGGCGATGGCGCTGATTTGCGGCACGCCGACGCCTGCAACGATACGGGTGGTGCAGATAGAGCCCGGGCCGATACCGACCTTGACCGCGTCAGCGCCGGCTTCGGCCAGGGCCTTGGCCGCAGCGCCGGTGGCGATGTTGCCGCCGATCACCTGCACCTGCGGGTAGGTTTCCTTCACCCAGCGCACGCGGTCGATCACACCTTTGGAGTGACCGTGGGCAGTGTCGACCACCACCACGTCAACCCCGGCAGCAACCAGGGCGGCTACGCGCTCGCCGGTGTCCTTGCCAGTGCCGACGGCAGCGCCGACGCGCAGGCGACCTTGGTCGTCCTTGCTGGCCAGCGGGTAGGCCTTGGCCTTTTCGATGTCCTTGACGGTCATCATGCCCTTGAGGTTGAACTTGTCGTCAACGATCAGGACTTTTTCCAGGCGGTGCTTGTGCAGCAGCTCGCGCACTTCGTTCTTGTCGGCGCCTTCGCGCACCGTGACCAGGCGCTCTTTTGGCGTCATCACGTCGCGGACCTTGGCGTCCAGGCGGTTTTCGAAGCGTACGTCACGGGAAGTGACGATGCCGACCAGGTCACCGTTGGCCAGCACTGGCACGCCGGAGATGTTGTTCAGGCGGGTCAGCTCGAACAGGTCGCGCACGGTAGCGTCGGCGTCGATGGTGATCGGGTCCTTGACCACGCCAGCCTCGAACTTCTTGACCTTGCGAACTTCGCCGGCCTGCTGCTCGATGGTCATGTTCTTGTGGATGATGCCGATGCCGCCTTCCTGAGCCATGGCAATGGCCAGGCGCGCTTCGGTCACGGTATCCATGGCGGCGGAAACCAGCGGAATGTTCAGCTCGATGCCACGAGTCAAACGGGTCTTGAGACTGACTTCATTGGGCAGTACCTCGGAATAGCCAGGTACAAGGAGAATATCGTCGAAGGTCAGGGCTTCTTGGCTGATACGCAGCATCGCGGGGGCTCCCGGGCGGGAAAAATGGAAGCGCGCCATTATACTCATGCACGGCGCGCCGCTCAATGTAAATCAAGCTTCAAGTTACAAGCGGCAAGCTACGAGAGTCGTCAGGCATACAGGCCGCTTTTTCTTGAAGCTTGCGACTCAAGGCTTGCAGCTGACTTGCACCACCGTCACCGGCTGGTCGAGCCAGTCGGCGAAGCTGTCGAGAAAGGCCTGGGTAAACCCGGCCTCGCCCCAGTTGTTGAAGATGAACCCCAGGTTGGAAAAGGCACATGGCTGCAGGTAAATGAAGCCATTGATGTCATCTTCGAAGCCGCACAGCGGGCAGGTGAAGTTGTCACTGACCGCCGGCATCCATTCTTCCAGGCTTTCGAACAGCGGCTCGCCCACCTCGCGCCGGCACTGCGGGCAGCCGGCTTCTTCAAGAAACCCTTCGGTGGGGGTATAGATGCAACGCTTGAGCATCACTTCCAGGCCGTTGGCCTGCTCGCCAAAAGGCAACAACTCAGGCCGCAGGGCCACCTTGCGGGCGCCTGCCGCCAGGGCGTGGCCCATGCGGTTGCCGGTACGGCCACAGGTGCTCAGCTGCTCCTCGACCACTTTCTCGCGTACCAGCCAACGCACGATGGCACGGGCGCGGGCTTCGTGCACCGGCACGGTAGACAGCTTGGGAACGATAATGCTCTGGGTGTTCATGAACGGTACAAGCCTGCAAAACTGCGGTAAGGGCGCAATTCTACCGCTCAGGCGCCGAGGTAGCGACCGATCAGCGCCAAGCCGCTGGCCAGCACCAGCCAGGTGACCAGGCGCACAAAGGCTTCGCGCGACAGCCTGTGGGTCAGCCCACGGCCGACCCACAAGCCGATGAACATGACCGGCAGCAGGCATGCAGCCAGCAAGAGCAGGCTCTGGTCGGCGTAAACACCGGCGACCAGGAACAATGCCAGGCGCACCACCGTGCTGCAGCTGATCAGCGCGCTCTGGGTGGCGCGCACCTGTTCCTTTCGTTCCAACCGTGCACTCAGGTACAGCGCATAGAGAAAACCGCCGCTGCCGAACAGCGCCCCGAACAGCCCGCCTGCCGTACCCATTGGCACTGCCCAGAAACCCGACAGGTTCGCCGGCCGTACTCTGACCGCCAGGCTATACAGCGCGTAGGCCGTAACGAACAGGCCCATCAACAGCAACAGCACGTCAGACTGCAAACGCAGCAGGAACACCACGCCCAACGTGCAGCCCAGGGCCATGAACGGCAACAGCCGCAGCAACTCGCCGCGCACCACATCACGGCGCGCAGGCAGCAGGTTGCCGAAGGCGGCGACAAAATCGAGCAACACCAGCAGCGGGATGATCCGTGACAACGGCATGAAATGGATCAGCACCGGGCCCGCCACCAGGGCCGTGCCGAAACCGGCAATGCCAAAGACGACGTAGGCCACGCCGACGCCGAGCAGGATGGGCAGCCAGTCAAGGCCGGTGAGCGACAGTTCAGTGAGCATGGCAGCAGTTCCAGGGAGCATAGGCAAAGGTTAGCCAGCTGAGAGCCATGCCGACTAATATGGCTTTATCGCCAAAGCCATCTCGAAAAGGCATGACATGACGTCCATCCGCCAGTTGCGTTATTTCGTGGAAATCGCCGAGTGCGGCAGCTTCAGCGGTGCCGCTGAACGCCTGTTCATCGCGCAGTCGGCACTCAGCCGGCAGATCAAGGAGCTGGAGCAGCAACTGGGCACGCCATTGTTCGAGCGCACCGCCCGCCTACCGCGCCTGACCCCGGCCGGCCAGGCGTTGCTGGAGCGGGCACGGCGCCTGCTGGCCGACCTGGCGCAGGCAGAGCGGGTGACCCGCGATGTTGGCCAAGGGTTGCAAGGCAGCTTGCGCCTGAACCACTCCAGCACCGTCCCGTTGACCGGCCCGCTGCTGGCGCGTTTGAGCGGTTACCTGCACGCTAACCCGGGGGTTGCACTGGACATCGCCCAACAGTCGTCGGAGGCCCAACTGGAAGACATCGCGGCGGGGCGGCTGGATATCGGCCTGTTGCGCTTGCCGGTGCTTCGCCAGCATGAAGGCGTGGTGCTGCATGAACTGTTCAGCGAGCCCGTGCTGCTTGCGGTGGCGGCCGGGCATCCGTTGGCCGGTGTGGCGCAGGTGGCGCTGCAGCAGTTGCGCGACGAGCGCTTCATTTCCATTCCGCACCGTGAGCGCGGCGGGCTGAGCTACCTGGCAGCCTCGTTGTGCATGGATGCGGGCTTTTTCCCGCAGGCGGCGCAGGTGCTGTCGCGCAAAACGACCCAGTTGCAGCTGATCCAGGCAGGTTTTGGCGTGGCGTTGCTGCCGCAATGCATGCGCGACATTGCGCCGGCCTCGGTCAGTTTCGTCACCCTGGAGGGGGGCCGGGAAAGCACCGTGGCCCTGGCGTGCCGGCGCGATGCAGAGCAGTTGGTGCGCCAGTTCGTGGCCGCGATGAAAGATCACGGCTAGCCCGCAACGCCCGGTAGGGTATGATGCCGGCCATGATCAGAGACCCTTTCGAACGACTCGGCCTGGACCGCGAGGTCCTGACGGTCAGCCAACTCAACGGCCGCGCCCGCGTGCTGCTCGAGGACGTATTCCGCAGCGTGTGGGTGGAAGGCGAGATTTCCAACCTCGCCCGCCCGGCGTCTGGCCACATGTACTTCACACTCAAGGACAGCGGTGCCCAGGTACGCTGCGCCCTGTTCCGGCAGAGCGCCACGCGGGTGCGCCAAGCGCTGCGCGATGGCCTGGCGGTGCGGGTGCGGGGCAAGGTTTCGCTGTTCGAGGGCCGGGGTGATTATCAGCTGATTCTCGACACCGTCGAGCCGGCGGGGGATGGCGCGCTGCGCCTGGCATTCGAGGCCTTGAAGGAAAAGCTCGGTGCCGAAGGGCTGTTCAGCGCCGAACGCAAGAAGCCCTTGCCTGCCCACCCGCAACGCATTGGTATCATCACCTCCCCCACCGGCGCGGTGATCCGCGACATCATCAGTGTGTTCGGCCGCCGCGCCCCGCAGGTGGAACTGAACCTGATTCCCACGGCGGTACAGGGCCGCGAGGCCATCGCACAGATCGTGCGTGCCATCCGCCTGGCCGACGGCCTTGGCTTCGATGCGCTGATCCTGGCCCGTGGTGGCGGCTCGCTGGAAGACCTGTGGTGCTTCAACGAAGAAGCCGTGGCCCGCGCCGTGGCTGCCTGCGTCACACCGATAGTCAGCGCCGTGGGTCACGAGACCGATGTGTCCATCAGCGACTTCGTGGCAGACGTGCGCGCCCCCACTCCGTCTGCCGCCGCAGAGTTGCTGGCGCCCGACAGCAGTGGCATTCGCCAACGCCTGGACGGGCTGCAGCGGCGCTTGTTGCTGCGCATGCAGAACCGCCTGAGCCATGACCGCCTGCGCCTGGACTCGCTGACCAGGCGCCTGCGCCACCCAGGCGAGCGCTTGCGCCAGCAGGCCCAGCGCCTGGACGACCTGGACATGCGCCTGCGCCGGGCGTTCCTGCTCAGCCTCAACCAGCGCCGTGAGCGTTTGGCGCGGGCAGAAACCCGCCTGGCTGCGCAACACCCGGGGCGCAACCTGAAACTGCTGGCCCAGCGCCTGGACAGCCTGGCCGAGCGCCTGCCACGGGCCATGCGCGAACTGCTCAAGGACCGCCGCCAGCGCTTCCAGGCCCAGTTGCAGACGCTGCAGGTGGTCAGCCCGTTGGCCACACTGGCGCGCGGCTACAGCATCCTGCTCGACGACCAGGGCCAGGCGATTCGCAGCGCCGAACAGACCCGCAACGGCCAACGCCTTACGGCACGCCTGGACCAGGGCGAGCTGCTGGTGCGCGTGGAAGACAATCACCTGACTCCGGTCACCCTTTCGCTACTGGACTGACACATGCCCCGCCTGCTTGCCTCCCTGTTCGCCCTTTCCCTGTTACTGCTGGCCGGCGGCGCCCAGGCCAGTTACATCACGCGTGCGCTGAACAAGCCGGTGCCCGGCGGCGTGGCGGTGGTCAACCTCGGCCCTGCCGCCAGCGCCCCCGAAGCGCGCTTCGACGGCAAGCCGGTGCTGGTGGTCAAGGAGCAGGACAACTGGTTGGCCATTGTCGGAATCCCGCTGACCCAGAAGCCGGGTACTGCCGTGCTCAGCCAAGGCGGGCGCAACCTGCCGTTCAGCGTGGGTAGCAAAAAGTACCCCGAACAGCGCATTACCTTGAAGAACACCCGCCAGGTCAACCCGAACCCCGCCGACCTCAAGCGCATCGACCGCGAGCTGGCTGAGCAGATCAAGGCCTACCGCAGCTTCAGCCCTGCCCTGCCCAGCAACCTGATCCTCGACAAGCCGGTCAACGGCCCGTTGTCGAGCAAGTTCGGCGTGCGTCGCTTTTTCAATGGCGAGGAACGCAACCCGCATGCCGGGCTGGACTTCGCGGTGCCGGCAGGTACGCCCATCAAGACCCCGGCCAATGGCAAGGTGATTCTGGTGGGAGATTACTTCTTCAATGGCCGTACGGTATTCGTGGACCACGGCCAGGGCTTCATCAGCATGTTCTGCCACATGTCGAAGATCGATGTGCAGGTGGGCCAGCAACTGCGCCGGGGCGAGGTAGTCGGGCGCGTGGGCTCAACCGGGCGGGCTACCGGGCCGCACATGCACTGGAACGTGAGCCTGAACGACGCGCGGGTGGATCCGGCGATTTTCATCGGGGCGTTTCAGCCCTGAGACCGCAGTGCCAGCCTCGTCGACAAACCCCGCCTCCACAGCGCTCCAGCCCTGTGACAGTGCTGTGGAAGCTGGCTTGCCGGCGATGAGGCGAGAATAGGTCAACGGGGTTCCACTGTGTTGCGCCAGCTAAAACTACCGCGCAACAATGAACAACCCCACGGGTGAATCCAGCCATAAAATCTCGCTCATAGGCTTTTTTTAAGCATTCCTCTCAATTTTTTCCGAACGCTTGCCATCCCCCACCCCACTGGTTAAGTTTGAAGGCATGAAAACCTTCAGCACCCTCATCCTGCTCCGACAACATCGCAGCCTCAGCCTGGTCAGCGCACGACTACCAGGCTGAATCGCGTCGCCTCGCCTCTTCATCTTGTTATCGCTCGGCAGGCCCGATTTCGGCCGCACACAAAAGGATTGCTTCCATGTCCATGCTCAAAGACCCTTCGAAAAAATACCGCGCCTTCCCGACTATCGACCTGCCTGACCGCACCTGGCCGTCGAAGACCATCACCGCAGCGCCCATCTGGTGCAGCTCCGACTTGCGTGATGGCAACCAGTCGCTGATCGAGCCGATGGATTCGGAGAAGAAACTGCGCTTCTGGAAGACCCTGGTCCAGGTGGGCGTGAAGGAAATCGAAGCGGCGTTCCCGTCTGCCTCGCAGACCGATTTCGACTTCGTGCGCACCCTGATCGAAGACGGCCACATCCCGGACGACACCACGATCCAGGTGCTCACCCAAGCCCGTGAAGACCTGATCGCGCGTACCTTCGAGTCGCTGCGTGGCGCGAAAAAGGCCATCGTCCACCTGTATAACGCCACCTCCCCGGCGTTCCGCCGCATTGTCTTCAACCAGGACAAGCAAGGCGTGAAAGACATCGCGGTGAACGCCGCCAAGCTGTTCGTCAAGTATGCCGCCCAGCAGCCCGAAACCCACTGGACCTTCCAGTACTCGCCAGAAACCTTCAGCGCGACCGAAATGGAATTCGCCAAGGAAGTGTGCGACGCGGTCATCGAGGTGTGGAACCCGACGCCAGAGCACAAGGTCATCCTCAACCTGCCGGCCACCGTGGAAGTCTCCACGCCGAACATCTACGCCGACCAGATCGAATGGTTCTGCCGCAATGTCAGCCGCCGCGACAGCGTGATCATCAGCCTGCACTGCCACAACGACCGTGGCACCGGTATTGCCGCCACCGAACTGGGCCTGATGGCCGGCGCCGATCGCGCCGAAGGCTGCCTGTTCGGCAACGGCGAGCGGACCGGCAACGTCGACCTGGTGACCTTGGCACTGAACCTGTACACCCAGGGTATCGACCCGCTGCTGGACTTCTCCGACATCGACGGCGTGCGCAAGGTGGTCGAAGAGTGCAACCAGCTGCCCGTGCACCCACGCCACCCTTATGTCGGCGACCTGGTGCACACTGCGTTCTCCGGCTCGCACCAGGACGCCATCCGCAAGGGCTTCGCCAAGCAGCAGGAAGGCGAGCTGTGGGAAGTGCCGTACCTGCCGATCGACCCGGCCGATATCGGCCGCAGCTACGAGGCGGTCATCCGCGTCAACAGCCAGTCGGGCAAAGGCGGCATCACCTACCTGCTCGAGCAGGAGTACGGTATCAGCCTGCCGCGCCGCATGCAGATCGAGTTCAGCCAGGTTGTGCAGGGTGAAACCGACCGTTTGGGCCTGGAAATGACCGCTCAGCAAATCTACAGCCTGCTGCACAAGGAATACCTGCAGGCCAACGCGCCATACGCCCTGGTCAGCCACCGCCTGCAGGAAGAAAACGGCCATAGCGCCGTGGAAGTGGAAGTCGCCGGCGAAGGTGAAACCACCCTGCACTGGCGCGGCAAGGGCAATGGCGCCCTGGAAGCCCTGGTTGCCGGCCTGCCGGTTGCCGTGGAAATCATGGACTACAACGAGCACGCGATTGGTGCTGGCACCAACGCCAAGGCGGCGGCCTACATCGAGTTGCGCGTGGCCGGCGGCCGCCCGGTGCACGGTGTGGGTATCGACGAAAACATCACCACCGCCAGCTTCAAGGCACTGTTCAGCGCCCTGAACCGCTCGCTGAGCCAGCAGGAAGCCAAAGCGGCTTGACCCCTGCCTGCTGAATGAGAAAGCCCGCATCGTTTGATGCGGGCTTTTTTGTTGTGCGCCAGGCATGGCGCGTTGCGCGTTAGCGCAACCCGTTTGGTTGTGGTAGCCGAGCGGGTGACTTGGAGGTGAAAGTCCTCTACACACCCG
>NZ_BLJG01000093.1 GCF_009932375.1 Pseudomonas juntendi | reverse complement strand
AGGTACAGGTCGGCGCGCGCACCGTGCTCTGGACCTTCATGCCGGACGACCAGGGCCAGCAGGTGCTGGGCCGCTGCCGTGACGCCAGCGAAGAGCGCCAGGGGGCACGCGAAGCCAGCCGCGCCAGGCGCCTGTACCGGTTGATCATCGAGAACACCACCGACCTGATTTCGCGGCACAGCCCCGATGGCCGTTTTCTCGATGCCTCACCGGCCGCCCACCGTCTGTTGGGCCTTTGGCCTGAGCAACTGCGTGGCAGGCTGGTGCATGGCCTGCTGCACCCGCGGGAGCGCCGCCAGGTGCTGCGCCAGGCCGCCGCTGCACTGGATCAGGACGGCTACCACACCATGACTTGCCGGGTGCGCCAGGCCAGCGGGGGCTACCGTTGGTTCGAGATCGCCAGCCGGGCGATCCGCGAAACCTACACGGGTGCGGTGGTGGAGGTGGTCAGCGTGTCTCGCGACATCACCTTGCGAATCGAAGCCCAGGAGAACCTGGCGCACAGCGCGCGGCTGGCCACCCTGGGTGAACTGGCTTCAGGCATTGCCCATGAACTCAACCAGCCGCTGGCTGCCGTGGTCAACTATGCCAACGCCAGTCAGCGCTACCTGCACAGCCTGGGGCGTGACCCGCAGGCCCTGGAGCGGGTGGGGCAGGGCCTGCAGCGTATCAGCGAGCAGGCTACCCATGCCGCCGAAGTGATCCGCCGCCTGCGCGCGTTCCTGCGCAAGGGGCCGCGGCGCCTGCAGGCGCTGGACTTGGCTGAAGTGGCTGGCGAAGCCATGCGCCTGTGCGCCTGGGAGGCCGCCCGTGACCAGGTGCAGATCGAGCTACGCGTCAGCGCGCAACTGCCTTCGGTGTACGCCGACCGGGTGCTGTTGGAGCAGGTGCTGCTCAACTTGCTGCGCAATGCCATAGAGGCCAACCGTGAACACCACGGCGAGCGGCCATCGCATATCCTGCTTGGCGCAACGCGGGATGGCGACGGCGTGCTGGTCGAAGTCGCCGACCAGGGCACAGGGGTCGCGCCTGAACGCCTGGACGCAATTTTTACGCCGTTCACCACCAGCAAGGCGGAGGGTTTGGGCCTGGGGTTGAGCATGAGCCGCAGTCTGATCGAAGGCTTCGGCGGCAGCCTGTGGGCGCGGGTGGGAGACAACGGTGGTCTGGTATTGTGCTGCCGGCTGGTGGTCAGCAGGCGCTAAGGGGAGCTGCGGTGCAAGCAAAAGTCTATGTGGTCGATGACGACCAGGGGATGCGTGATTCGACCGTCTGGTTGCTGCAGTCGGTAGGCCTGCAGGCGTTGCCATTTGCCACCGGGCAGGCGTTTCTGGAGGCGTGCGTCGACGACGGGCCTGCCTGCGTGCTCCTGGATGTGCGCATGCCGGGGCTCGGTGGCCTTGCCGTGCAGCAGGCCATGCACGCGCGTGGGCTGGCCCTGCCGGTGGTGTTCGTCAGCGGGCATGCCGATGTGCCCATCGTGGTACGGGCGTTCAAGGCGGGCGCCTGTGACTTCATCGAAAAGCCCTACAACGATCAGTTGCTGCTCGACAGTGTGCAGGCCGCACTGGAGCGCGCGGGGCGGGTACGCCAGGGCGATCAGGCGCTGGCGCAGGTGCAGGCGCGTATCGACAGCCTCACACCGCGAGAGCGTGACGTGTTCGTGCCGTTGGCCCAAGGGCTGAGCAACCGTGAAATCGCCGAACGCCTGGGCATCAGTGTGAAAACCGTCGACCTTTACCGCGGCCGGGTAATGAAGCGGCTCCAGGCGGCCAGCCTGGCAGAGCTGGTGGGCATGGCCATAGCCTGCGGGGCGGTCGAAGCGTTGGGGCTGCGGGCTCGGCAGTAGCAACGCGGGTGGCGCCCAGGCCAAGGGCGGGGCTTGCGCAGGCCATGACCGTGGGTACCGAAAGGACTGAATGATGAAATTCTGCATAGCAAGCTAATCAAGGCTTTGACATTCACTGCCTAGGCAGTAATATTTTCACACAACTCCCCGAGCGGTTATCGATGGCCCATTTTTCCCCCGAAAACTTCCAGAGCTGCGCCATTGGCATGCTGCTGGGGCGCGCGGCGATCCTCAAGGACCGCATCCTCGACTGGCACCTGGAGTCGGAGGGCGTGACCGCCGCCCAGTTCAAGGTGTTGATCATCGTCACCCAGTACCAGGTGGATACGCCGGCCGAACTGTGTCGCTACCTCGGGCTGGACAGCGGTTCGATGACCCGCATGCTCGACCGCCTCGAGCAGAAGGAGCTGATCGTGCGTAACCGCTGCGCCGACGACCGGCGCCAGGTGCGCCTGGCGCTGACGGCCGATGGCCAGCGCCTGGCCGACCGCCTGCCGGAAATCGGCGCTGCCGCCATGAACGAACTGTGCGGCGTGCTGGCCCCAGAAGAGTTGCAGACCCTGGAAGGCCTGTTGGCCAAGGTCCTGCTCAATGCCGGCGACCCCTTGACGGTGCGCCGCTTCGGCGACCGTTGAACCCTGTCACGAATTTTCAAGGTATTGTCATGGCCACTTCCACAGACACCCCGACACCCTCCGCAGCGCCCGAGCCGTCGCGCAAGCGCAAGGCCTGGCTGCTTGGCCTGCTGTTGCTGCTGGTGCTTGCCGGCATCGGCACCTGGGCTTGGTACAGCCTGGTCGGCCGCTGGTATGAAAGCACCGACGACGCCTACGTCAACGGCAACGTGGTGGAGATCACCCCCTTGATCACCGGCACTGTGACCAGCATTGGCGCCGATGACGGCGACCTGGTGCATGCCGGCCAGGTGCTGCTGCAGTTCGACCCGGCCGACAGCCAGGTGGCCCTGCAGTCGGCCGAAGCCAACCTGGCGCGCACCGTGCGCCAGGTGCGCGGGCTGTACAGCAATGTCGACTCGCTCAAGGCCCAGCTGGCGACCCGCCAGGCCGAACTGCGCAAGGCGCAGCAGGACTTCAACCGGCGCAAGGTGCTGGCCGACAGCGGTGCCATCGCTGCCGAGGAGCTGTCCCACGCCCGCGATGACCTGAGCGTGGCCCAGGCCGCGGTCAACAGCGCCCGCCAGCAACTGAGCACCAGCAGTGCCCTGGTCGACGACACCGTGGTGTCGTCGCACCCCGAGGTCATGGCGGCTGCGGCCGACCTGCGCCAGGCTTACCTCGACCACGCGCGCACTACCTTGGTGGCGCCGGTCACCGGGTATGTTGCCAAGCGGACCGTGCAGCTGGGCCAGCGCCTGCAGCCGGGCACCGCGACCATGGCGGTGATCCCCCTGGACCAGGTATGGATCGACGCCAACTTCAAGGAAACCCAGTTGCGCGACATGCGGATTGGCCAGCCGGTAGAGATCAGTGCTGACCTTTACGGCAGCGCAGTGACGTACAGCGGTACGGTCGACAGCCTCGGCGCAGGCACCGGCAGCGCCTTCGCCCTGCTACCGGCGCAGAACGCCACGGGCAACTGGATCAAGATCGTGCAGCGGGTGCCCGTGCGTATTCACCTGAACCCCGAGCAACTCAAGGACCACCCGCTGCGTATCGGCCTGTCCACCGTGGTCGAGGTCAACCTGCACGACCAGAGCGGCCCGACCCTTGCCCAGCAACCGCCGCAGAAGGCCAGCTATACCACTGAGGTTTATGACCGCCAGCTGGGCGAAGCCGATACCCTGATTGCCAAGCTGATCCACGAAAACAGCGCCCCTGGCAAGACGGCGCAGCGATGAGCGATAACGCCACAGCGCAGTTCACCCCGCCGAGCCTGCTGCTGACCACCATCGGCCTGTCGCTGGCCACGTTCATGCAGGTGCTCGACACCACCATTGCCAACGTGGCCTTGCCGACCATTTCCGGCAACCTGGGCGTCAGCTACGAGCAGGGCACCTGGGTCATCACGTCGTTCGCGGTGAGCAATGCCATTGCCTTGCCGCTCACCGGCTGGCTGAGCCGGCGTTTTGGTGAGGTGAAGCTGTTCATCTGGGCCACGTTGCTGTTCGTGCTGGCGTCGTTCCTGTGTGGTATCGCCCAGTCCATGCCGGAGCTGGTCGGCTTCCGCGTGCTGCAGGGCGTGGTGGCCGGGCCGCTGTATCCCATGACCCAGACCCTGCTGATTGCCGTCTACCCGCCGGCGAAACGGGGGATGGCCCTGGCGCTGCTGGCGATGGTCACGGTGGTGGCGCCGATTGCCGGGCCAATTTTGGGTGGCTGGATCACCGACAGCTACAGCTGGCCATGGATCTTCTTCATCAACGTGCCGATCGGCCTGTTCGCTGCTGCAGTGGTGCGCCAGCAAATGCGCACCCGGCCGGTGGTGACCAGCCGCCAGCCGATGGACTACATCGGCCTGCTGACACTGATCATTGGCGTGGGTGCGTTGCAGGTGGTGCTGGACAAGGGTAACGACCTGGACTGGTTCGAGTCGTCGTTCATCATCGCCGGTAGCCTGATATCAGTGGTGTTCCTGGCGGTGTTCGTAATCTGGGAGCTGACCGACCGCCACCCGGTGGTTAACCTGCGGCTGTTCGTGCACCGCAATTTTCGCGTAGGCACGCTGGTGCTGGTCGGGGGGTATGCCGGGTTCTTCGGTATCAACCTGATCCTGCCGCAGTGGTTGCAGACGCAAATGGGCTACACCGCCACCTGGGCGGGCCTGGCGGTGGCGCCGATCGGCTTGCTGCCGGTGATCATGTCACCGTTCGTGGGCAAGTACGCGCACCGCTTCGACCTGCGCGTGCTGGCGGGGCTGGCGTTCCTGGCAATCGGGGGCAGCTGCTACATGCGCGCCGGGTTCACCAGCGAGGTGGATTTCCAGCATGTGGCACTGGTGCAGTTGTTCATGGGTATCGGGGTCGCGTTGTTCTTCATGCCGACCTTGAGCATCCTGCTGTCCGACCTGCCGCCGCAGCAGATCGCCGACGGCTCGGGGTTGGCCACTTTCCTGCGGACCTTGGGCGGCAGCTTTGCGGCGTCGTTGACCACCTGGATCTGGATTCGCCGGGCGGACCAGCATCATGCTTACCTGAGCGAGAACATCAGCCAGTTCGACCCGACCACCCGGCATACCCTCGAACAGCTGGGCGGGGCCAACCCGCAGAGTTATGCGCAGCTTGAGCAGATACTCAACGGGCAGGCCTACATGATGTCCACGGTGGACTACTTCACCCTGATGACCTGGGTGTTCGCCGGGTTGATCCTGTTGGTGTGGTTCGCCAAGCCACCGTTCACCGCCAAGGCGGGGCCGGCGTCGGCGGGGCATTGATGCCGTTGTGCAGGTTGGCACGGGGTGGCGGCTGCCACTTGCGCCTCCCTCTTATGCCACCGGCAGGTTCATCGACCTGGGCGGCGGGCGCTGAGCCGTGCCGCTCAGCGTGACAACGGCGTGCCGGCCAGCATCCGCGCCACCAGGTCGCTGAGCTGTGCCAGCTCGAAGGGCTTGTGCAGGACCGCGAAACGACGTGCTGTGGGCAGCTCCGGTTGCTCGCTGGTATAGCCGGTGATGAACACCACTGGCGTGGTTTCCGGCAGGCTGTTGCCCAGTGGCTGATCATCCAGCCCCCCAGGCAGGCCGATATCGGTGATCAACAAGTCCGGCTGCAGGCCGCCCTGCAGTGCGGCCACGGCCTGTTGACCATCGACGAATGCATGCACGTCGTGGCCTTGCTCCTGCAGAATTTCGCTGATGACCAGGCGCATGGTTTCCTGGTTCTCCACCAGCATGATCAGGTTGGCCGTTATGGCAGGCATGGGCGGTGGGGGTTGGGGCAACGCCGGCGGGGCCGCCACCTGGGTGTCGTCCCTGGGCAGGTAGATATCGATGCAGGTCCCTTTACCCGGCACACTGTCGATTTGCAGCTGGCCCCTGGATTGCCGGATGAAGCCGTAGACAATTGACAGCCCCAGCCCAGAACCCTGGCCAAGCGGCTTGGTGGTGAAGAACGGTTCCGATGCCCGCTGCATCACGTTGGCAGGCATGCCGATGCCCGAGTCGCTGACGCTGATCCGTACATAGTCGCCACACGGCAGGTCCAGGCTGAGGGCCTGCTCGTGGGTCAATGTCTGGTTGGCACTGCCAATGCACAGCGTGCCGCCTGAGGGCATGGCATCGCGGGCATTGATGCACAGGTTGAGCAGGGAGCTCTCCAGTTGCGACAGGTCGACGCGTACCGGCCACGCACCCGGCTGGGTCTGGTCGTTGAAATGAATGCCCGCATGCAGCGAGTTGATGATCAGTTCGCGCATGCCGGCCAGCAGCTGATGCACATCCACCGCCTGGGGCGTCAGCACCTGTTGGCGGGCAAATGCCAATAGTCGCTGTACCACCGCCGCGGCCCGTTGGGCGTCCTGGCGGGCCGCGCCAAGCAACCGCGCAGCTTCGGGGTAGCGCTGTTCATCCTGGCGTTGAATGGCGCTTTCCAGGGCAGCCAGGATGCTGCCCAGGAAATTGTTGAAGTCGTGGGCAATACCGCCGGTCAACTGACCGACCGCTTCCATCTTCTGCGACTGGACCAGGGCACTTTCAATCTTGCGCAGGCGCTGCTGTTCGTTGATGCGCTCGGTGATGTCGTAGGCGAACAGGTAGCCACCCTGAATCATCAAGCGGTTATCACGCAACGGGTTGTAGCGGATTTCGTAGTGCCGCAGTGCTTCAGGCGGCCCCACGGCAATGTTGTCGACGAAGGCCTCGCCCGCCATTATGCGCGGCCAGACCGGTGCCAGCTGGCTCATGATATCGGGCTGGCGCGCCAGCAACTGCGGAATGTGGTCGCCGACCTGGGGGACGAACCCGCGCAGGCGCAGGAACGTTTCCTGTGCTGTGCGATTGATGGCCAGCAGCCTGAGGTTGCAGTCGGCAGCAAATACATTGGCCAGGCTGTGGTCGACCAATTCCCCCAGCAGTTTGTTGTTTGCGTCTGCCTGGTCGACACGCTCGGCCAGTTGCTGATTGATTGCCTGCAACCGGTGCACGCTGACTTGCGCGGCTGGCATGCCGGTAAAGATCACGGCCACCCGTTTATCGCTGGCAGGCTCCAGCCGGTGCACCGACAGGCTCAACCAGCGATCGGTCGCGGCCAGCCGTTCTTCGAACTGCAACGCACGGCCGCTGCGCGCCACTTCGGCGAAGCGGGGTAGCCAGGTATCGACTTCGTTCGGGATCAGTTCACGGGCGGTCTGGCCCATCTGCTTGGCATGGGCAGTGTGACGAAGGCAGGCCTCATTGCTGAGGATGTAGCGGTAGTCATGGAGCTGCCCGTTATCGTCCTCCAGCAGCTCCAGTACACAAAACCCCTCTTCCATGTGCTGGAGCAAAACATCCTGGCAGGCCGCTTTCAGCTGCAGCTCAGCAACCTGGGCCTCCAGTTCGAGCACCTTGTCGTGAAGTGCCTGTGTGCGAGAAGCGGCATCGTCCTGAACCACGCTGAGCTCCCTCGGTAATGGATCGCACTACTATAGTTACCCTGATTGCCATTTGCCTTCAAAATGACCGAATGATCCGCCCCAGGGTTTCCATGGCTTGTTCGGCGGCGGCGTTCCAGGGGCTGCCGTAGTTCAGGCGAATGCAGTTGCCGAAGCGTCGGGTGGGTGAAAAGATCGGCCCGGGGGCGATGCTGATGCCTTGAGCCAGGGCCATGTGGAACAGTTTGAGGGCGTCCATTTGCTCGGGCAGCTCCAGCCACAGAAAGTAACCCCCGGAGGGCTGGCTGACCCGCGTCTGGGCCGGGAAGTACCGGGCGATAGCGGCGAGCATGTTGGCCTGTTGGCCTTCCAGTGCGTAGCGCAGTTTGCGCAGGTGGCGGTCGTAGCCGCCGTGCTGCAGGTAGTCGGCGATGGCGGCCTGGGCAGGCATCGAGGCACACAGGGACGTCATCAACTTCAGCCGCTCGATTTTCTGCGTGTAACGCCCGGCCGCGACCCAGCCAATGCGGTAGCCAGGGGCCAGGCTCTTGGCGAACGAGCCGCAGTGCATCACCAGCCCCTGGGTGTCGAACGCCTTGGCCGGCTTGGGTGCCTGCTGCGCGTAGTACAGCTCGGCGTAAACGTCGTCCTCGATCAGGGGCACCTGGTGCCGTGCCAGCAGTTGTACCAGTGCCTGCTTGTTCGCCTCTGGCATGCTGGCGCCGACCGGGTTCTGGAAGTTGGTCATGCACCACACGGCTTTGACCGGGTGCTTGTCCAGGGTTTGCGCGAGCACGTCCAGGTCCATGCCCTGGCGCGGGTGCACCGGGATTTCCACTGCCTTGAGCTTGAGCCGCTCCAGCACCTGCAGGCAGGCATAGAACGCGGGCGCTTCGATGGCGACCAGGTCGCCCGGCTGGGTGACCGCCTGCAGGCACAGGTTCAACGCCTCCAGGGCGCCGTTGGTGATCAGCAGTTCCTCCATGGGCAGCATCAGCCCGCCAACCATGTAGCGCAGCGCGATCTGGCGGCGCAGCTGCGGGTTGCCGGGTGACAGGTCGGTCACCACCATGCGCGGGTCCATGCTGCGGCTGGCGCTGGCCAGCGAGCGCGACAGGCGTTGCAGCGGGAACAGCTCGGGGCTGGGGAAGGCGGAGCCGAACGCCACGGTGTTGGGGTCCTTGATCGAGTCGAGGATGGAGAACACCAGGGCACTGACGTCGACATCGGTGGACTCGCTGGCCGGCTGCAGCGGCTGCGGCTCGCAGAACTGGCGTGGCGCGTGGGCGTTCACGAAGTACCCCGAGCGTGGCCTGGCGCGGATCAGCCCGCGCCGTTCCAGCAGGTAATAGGCCTGGAACACCGTGGACGGGCTGACCCCGTGGGTCTGGCTGGCGTAGCGCACCGAGGGCACCCGCTGGCCGGGGCCGAGCACCCCGGAGCGGATCAGTTCGGCAATATCGTCGGCGAAGCGTTCGTAGCGTTTCATTCTGGCCTTCTGTCGAAGCCTGGCAGGCAAGGTGGTTGCAGTGTAAGGGATCAGCGGTTCATGGGTGCGACGAAGCGGCTGTGGGCCACGCTGCGTATGGCGGGGTCGTCACGTTCGCTGATGACAAAACTGAGTGTCTGCGAACTGCTGGTCGGCCGCTCGGCGAGCATTGCCACCGACACCGGCAGTTCGCTCATTTCGCCTGCGGGGATGACCAGCGCGGTGTCGCCCTGCAAGGTGAAGCCGTCGGCATCCTGCAGGCGCAGCACGTAGTGTTGGGTGCGCTCGGTCTTGTTGATGACCTTGAGCAGGTAGATGTTCTCGATCTGGCCCTGGGCGTTTTCGCGGAACAGGCCGCGGTCCTTGATCACATCCAGCGACACCATCGGGCGCAGCTGCAAGGCCAGCACCAGCGCTGCCAGCATGACCACCAGCGCAGTGGCATAGCCCAGCAGGCGTGGCCGCAGCCAGTGGGTGGAGCCGCCTTGCAGGCTGTGTTCGGACTTGTAGCCAATCAGCCCGCGGGCATAGCCCATTTTGTCCATGACCCCGTCGCAGGCATCGATGCACGCCGCGCAACCGATGCAGGCCATCTGCAAACCGTCGCGGATATCGATACCGGTGGGGCAGACCTGCACACACAGGGTACAGTCGATGCAATCGCCCAAACCTTGAGCGCGAGCATCGCTGCCTTTTCTGCGCGGGCCACGGGCCTCGCCACGGCGTGGGTCGTAGGCAACTGCCAGGGTGTCCTTGTCGAACATCACGCTCTGGAACCGCGCATACGGGCACATGTGCAGGCACACTGCCTCGCGCAGCAGGCCGGCATTGATGTAGGTGGCCGCGGTGAAGAACAGTACCCAGAACAACGCTACGCCGCCCAATCGCAAGGTCAGCAGTTCTGCAGCCAGCGGGCGGATCGGGGTGAAATAGCCCACGAAGGTCAGCCCTGTGGCCACACCAATGGCCAGCCACAGGCAGTGCTTGGCCGTGCGCCGGGCCAGTTTGTTCAGGCCCCAGGGGGCGGCGGCCAGCCTGATGCGCTTATGGCGGTCGCCCTCGGTGACTTTTTCGCACCACATGAACAGCCACGTCCAGGTACTTTGCGGGCAGCTGTAGCCACACCACACCCGGCCGGCGTAAACGGTCGCGGCGAACAGGCCGAAGGCACAGATGATCAGCAGCGCCGACAGCAGAATGAAATCCTGGGGCCAGAAGGTCGCGCCAAAGATGTGGAACTTGCTGTTGGCCAGGTCCCACAGCACGGCCTGGCGGCCGTTCCAGTCGAGCCAGGCGGTGCCGAAGAACAGCAAGAAAAGCGCGCCAGCGAAACCCAGGCGCAGGTTACGGTACAGCCCGGTGAAGCTGCGGGTGTAAATGCCGCTGTCGGTGCGGCGCGTCTTGACGCTGGTTGCGGTGGTGTCGATCTCTGTGCAAAGAATTCTGTCAGTCATGGGCGGGTGCTCATCAGGCCTCGATCAGGCACGAGCACTATGGCGCCGAAACTGTTAGCAGCACAGGTTCAGATTTTGCGCCGAAAACCATATCAGATACCGCGCAGGCGTCGCCGGCCCCTAGATGACCGAGCCTGGAGCGCTGGCCTTGAGGTGCCTGCGGCTATCCACCGCACCTGCTACCGTCAAGGCGTCGGCCTCGGCTTCAGTGATGGGCACGCGTTTGTCGTCGTGCAGCGCCACCGACATGCGCAACTGTTCGTCGGTAATGATTTCGATATCCGGGCCAGCACACTCGATACGCAGGTTTTCACCCGTCAAGGTGCAACGGCGGGTGGCTTCATCGATTTCAACAGGCATGGTCAGGCCTCCTGGGTGGGTTACAGGGTGGACCGCGAGGGGGGCGGGGTCGTTGCATCGACGGGCTGAGTGGCACTTTGCACGGCGGCTGGCGGTCAGTGTCTATACACAGCAGGCCCGGCTGCTTGCAGGCACACCCTGCGCACTGCCGGGCAGGTAGCACAATGCTCAGCATGGGAACCAGGCAATGGAGCTGATCTGGCAGGTAATACAGGCAGAATTTGCCGATGTGACCGACGCGAGTGAGGTCACGCGCATTCTTCTACGGCTGTTGATGGCAGCGGTGCTTGGTGCAGTACTGGGGTTCGAGCGCGAACACAGGGGCAAGTCGGCGGGCGTACGCACGCACATGCTGGTGTCGCTGGGGGCCGCGCTGTTCGTGCTGGCACCGAGCATGGCCGGGGCCGATGCACAAGCCCTGAGCCGGGTGATACAGGGTATCGTCGCCGGTATCGGCTTTCTGGGTGCGGGCACCATCCTCAAAGGCAACGGCAAGGACACCAGCCATGTGAAGGGGCTGACCACGGCCGCAGGTTTGTGGATGACCGCTGCCATTGGTACGGCCGCTGGCATGGGCCGCGAAGCCACGGCGCTGATCAGCACGGTGCTGGCCCTGCTGGTGCTGGCCACGATGCCGGTGCTGGTGGACAAGTTCGAGGGGGAAAACGAGGATAAACAGAAGGAGGAAGAGGGCAGGAAGCACTGAGGGGAGCCGAAGCTCCCCTCAAAGCGTTGTTGCCTGCTCTTTTTTATTATTGGGACTGGCCTGTTGTTGTTTTTGTCGGCGTGTCCTGGTGTTGCGGGCGACCCCCATGCGGGGTCAAGAGCAAACGTATTTTTTTGAGCGCTGACCTGCTTTCATCATTGCTGATCCGAACCTGGCTGCTGCTACCTCGAGGTAGTTTTGTTGTTCTGTGCCAGACCGCGGGGCGGGCCCCTGAAAAGACTGCCTACTCCAAAAAAATCTGCTTGCTGCGCCTCTGCCGTGTTGTTCTTGTTATGTCAGAGCCGTTATCTGTTGTTTTTATTGGGTGTCGCATTTTTTTGTTGTTGTACGAAAGATATAGCAGGCAGCGTGCCAACTTTTGAATATCCTTTAGAATCAAGCAGTTAGCGGATTTTGAAAAAATGCAGGGCCCGAATTTTTGTCGATTTGTTTCCCTGTTACCCGATTTTTCGCTGTGGAATGGGGGGCGGTAACACTCACCCACACCTCTGTGACACCTTCATGACCTACTGCGCCATGCGCGCCCGCGCCACCCGTGAACCGTTGCTGCGGCCCAGTACCTGGCTGATGCGCTGCCCAGCGGCAATCAGCCGGTCCAGGTCGATGCCGGTTTCGATGCCGAGCCCCTGCAACAGGTAAAGCACATCCTCGCTGGCGATATTGCCGGTGGCGCCTTTGGCATACGGGCAACCGCCCAGGCCGGCGACCGAGCTGTCGAACACATTGATGCCTTCGAGCAGGCTGGCGTAGACATTGGCCAGGGCCTGGCCATACGTGTCATGGAAGTGCCCGGCCAATTGCTCGCGTGGCACCTGCGCCGACACCACCTCGAACAGGCGCCGTGTGTCGCCGGCGGTGCCAGTGCCGATGGTGTCGCCCAGCGATACCTCGTAGCAGCCCATGTCGCGCAGCTCGCGGGCAATCGGTGCCACCTGCTCGGCGCTGACCTTACCCTCGTAGGGGCACCCCAGCACGCACGATACATAGCCACGCACCCGCACACCGTGGCTGCGGGCAGCGGCCATGATCGGTTTGAAGCGCTTGAGGCTGTCGCTGACCGAGCAGTTGATGTTGCGCTGCGAGAACGCTTCGGTGGCCGCGGCGAACACCGCCACTTCCTTTACCCCTGCGGCCAGTGCGTCTTCAAAACCGCGCAGGTTCGGTGCCAGCGCTGCATAGGTAACGCTTGGGCGCTGCTGGATGCCGGCAAACACTTCGGCCGAGCCGGCCATTTGCGGGACCCACTTGGGCGACACGAAACTGCCCACTTCAATGTAGGCCAGGCCCGCTTCGGTGAGGTCGTCTACCAGGCGCACCTTGGCGCTGACGCTGATGGGTTGGGCTTCGTTCTGCAGGCCGTCGCGGGGGCCGACTTCGACCAGGCGCACGTGGTTGGGCAGGGACATGGTGGTTTTCCTGTGACGTTCAGCGGTTGTCTGTGTTGTTGAGGGTGGCGGCCAGTGCTTGCTCGCAGCGTTCCTGGGCCGTGTCCAGCTCCAGTTGCATCTGGTGAATGTCGAGCAGTTGCTGCTCCAGCTGGGCGCGGCGTTCGGCGATTTTCGCCAGCATGCTGTTGAGCTGTTTGAGGTTGCCGCTGGTGGGGTCGTACAGCTCGATCAGCTCGCGGCACTCGGCCAGGGAAAAGCCGATACGCTTGCCACGCAATATGAGCTTCAGGCTGACCTTGTCGCGCGCCGAATAGATACGTTCCAGGCCCCGGCGCTCCGGGCTCAACAGGCCCTGTTCCTCGTAGAAGCGGATGGCGCGGGTGGTGATGTCCAGTTCGCGGGACAGGTCGGAGATGCTGTAGGTCTGCGTGCTCATGCTGGGGCTCGGGCGGAAGTATCCGGGTATCCTGAGGCCAGCTTGACGTAAACGTCAAGCAAGCGCGAGCGTGGGCATGGCCTGCGGACCTGGGCCAGGCAGGCCGATCATTCAGGCTGCACTGCCCGCCGATACGCATTGGGCGTTTGCCCACTCAGGCGCTTGAACCAGCGGGCAAAGTAGGTGGGGTCGCTGAACCCCAGGCTGTCGGACAACTGGCCGATGCTCATGCGTGTGTAAACCAGGCTGCGCCGCGCCTCGAGCAACAGGCGCTGGTGCACCACTTGCAACGCCGTCTGCCCGCTCAGCGCCCGGCACAGCTGGTTCAACTGCAGGCTCTGCACATTCAGCCGTGCGGCAAATGCCTCTATCGACAAGTGCTCGCGGTAGTGCGCTTCGACCAGGCGCAAATACTGCCCCAGCAACTGGCGGTCGCGTTCATCGCGCGTGCGCGGGGCCTGCCCAAGCTGCTGACGGCGGCTGATCCACACCATCAGGGCGGTCACCAACGCCTCCAGCATGGCGGCCCGCGATGGGGCGTTGCCCTGGTATTCCTGCTGCAAGGTCTCGATCAGGCTGCGCAGGTGCGCGCGATCCGGGCCCAGCGGGTAGCTTACCGGCTTGGACAACACCGCCAGCGGTGCGCCCAGGCGCTGCTCAAGGTTGGCCACCAGCGCGGCGCCAAAAGTGAGCACGTGGCCCTGGATGTCGGCACTGAAGCGAAAGCCATGCACGGTCAGGGGGGGCACCACCTGGATCGTGGCTTCGCTTATGGCAGTGCGGGTGCCCTCGATTTCCACCTGGGCCTGCCCGCGTTGCACGTACAGCAATTGAAACAGCTCGGCATGTTGGTGGGGCTTGATCTCCCAGTGGTGCAGGCGGCTGCGTGCGGGGATCGGCTCACAGTGCAGCAGGTCGGTACCAGGCCAGGCCTGGTTTTCCCCATACAGCTTGAACAGCGGAACGCCGGGGAGGGTGGATTTCATCAGCTTTGGCCTGTCCGTTAATCGAACGTTTTTTGTAAAAGTGCAGGTTTTGCATGGAATAGCACAGCTCAGTTGCGGTTTTTGCCCGTAAAAATGCAAAGGCAAACCCTAACAGCAGATGCCGCGCCACCGCCAGTGCAGGGCCGGTATCGTTCCAACAGAGACAACAACAATGAAAACTCAGGTTGCAATCATTGGCGCGGGCCCGTCGGGCCTGCTGCTGGGTCAACTGCTGCATAACGCCGGTATCGACACGGTGATCGTCGAGCGCCAGACCGCCGAGTACGTGCTGGGCCGCATCCGCGCCGGGGTGCTGGAGCAGGGCACGGTCGACCTGCTGCGCGAGGCCGGTGTGGCCGAACGTATGGACCGCGAAGGCCTGGTGCACGAAGGTGTCGAGCTGCTGGTCGGCGGGCGCCGCCAGCGCCTGGATCTCAAGGCCCTGACCGGCGGCAAGACGGTGATGGTCTATGGCCAGACCGAAGTTACCCGTGACCTGATGCAGGCCCGTGAAGCCAGCGGGGCCCCCATCTTCTATTCGGCCAGCAATGTTCAGCCACATGAGCTCAAGGGCGAGAAGCCCTACCTGACCTTTGAAAAAGACGGTCAGGTCCAGCGCCTGGATTGCGATTACATTGCTGGGTGTGACGGCTTCCATGGGGTTTCCCGGCAGAGCATTCCCGAGGGTGTGCTCAAACAATACGAACGGGTATACCCCTTCGGCTGGCTGGGCCTGCTGGCGGATACACCGCCGGTCAACCATGAACTGATCTATGCCCACCACGCCCGCGGTTTCGCGCTGTGCAGCCAACGTTCGCAAACCCGCAGCCGCTACTACCTGCAAGTGCCGCTGCAAGACCGTGTCGAGGAGTGGCCCGACGAGCGCTTCTGGGGCGAACTGAAAGCACGTTTGCCTGCCGAGGTGGCAGCGGACCTGGTCACAGGCCCGGCCCTGGAGAAGAGCATCGCGCCGCTGCGCAGCCTGGTGGTGGAACCGATGCAGTATGGCCACCTGTTCCTGGTCGGCGATGCCGCGCATATCGTGCCGCCAACCGGGGCCAAGGGGTTGAACCTGGCGGCCTCGGACGTGAACTACCTGTACCGGATCCTGCTCAAGGTATACCGCGAGGGGCGTACCGAGCTGTTGCAGCAGTATTCGCCCCTGGCCCTGCGCCGGGTATGGAAGGGCGAGCGTTTCAGCTGGTTCATGACCCAACTGCTGCACGACTTCGGCAGCCACAAGGACGCCTGGGACCAGAAGATGCAAGAGGCTGATCGCGAGTACTTCCTGACCTCGCCGGCAGGTTTGTTGAACATTGCCGAAAACTATGTGGGCCTGCCGTTCGAAGAGGTGGTTTGAGGCTGCCGCCTCCCGCTGACGAGGCCGGGAGCCAGGAAAATCGCGCAAAAGCTTGAACTCGGGTTTGGCCATGACCCACAGTGGCGGGCTGAATGGGTGAAGCAGGAAGCACGCGATGACATTTTCCAAGCCACTGCTCGTGGCCCTGTGGCTGCTGGCTGCCAGCGGGGCGGCGAAGGCCGACCAGGCGCTGCCAGTTGCACCGGAACTGGCTTCCGGCTACCGCACCGGCCTGCAGCCGGTGCTCGCCAGCCGGCACATGGTGGCCGCTGCCAACCCGCTGGCCAGCGAAGCGGGGCGGGCGATACTGCGGGCCGGTGGCAGCGCCATCGACGCTGCCATCGCCATGCAAATGGTGCTGACCCTGGTCGAGCCGCAGTCCAGTGGCATTGGCGGTGGGGCTTTCATCCTGTATTGGGATGGCGAGCGCGTGCAGGCATTCGACGGCCGCGAGGCAGCCCCGGCGGGGGTCACGGAACAACTGTTTCTGCAGGCCGATGGTGAGCCGATGCCGTTCCGGCAGGCGCAGATCGGTGGCCGCTCGGTGGGGGTGCCGGGTGTGCTGCGGGCGTTGCAGATGGCCCACCAGCGCTATGGCAAGCTGCCCTGGCGCGACCTGTTTGCACCGGCCATCGCGTTGGCCCGCAGCGGCTTTGCGGTTTCCCCGCGCTTGCACACGTTGATAGCGGGTGACCCGTTCATTGCCCAGTCACCGGCCATGGCGCGTTACTTTCTGGATGAACAGGGCAGGCCCTTGCCAGTGGGGGCTACCCTGCGCAACCCGGCGCTTGCCCAAACCCTGGAGCTGATCGCTGCGCACGGCGCCGATGTGTTCTACAGCGGCGAGATTGCCCAGGCCATGGTGGCCCAGGTGCGCAGCCATGCCAATCCCGGTTACCTGTCGCTGCAGGACTTGCAGCAGTACCAGGCCAGGCAGCGCGAGCCGGTATGCGGCCCCTACAAGGCCTGGCAAATTTGCGGCGTGCCGCCGCCGTCTTCCGGCGGGGTAACGGTGTTGCAGACCCTGGGCATCCTTGAAGCCGCTCAACGGGCCGTGCCTGCGCATGACCTGGCTGGGTTGCGGCCGCAGCCCACTTCATCCCCGGCGGGCACTGAAGCAGCGCCAATGGCCGTGCACCTGGTCGCCGAGGCCGAGCGCCTGGCCTATGCCGACCGCGCTCAGTACCTGGCAGACAGCGATTATGTGCCCGTGCCGGTCAAGGCCCTCACCCACCCGGCCTACCTGGCCAGCCGCGCCGCCTTGATCGGGGCACACAGCATGAAACGTGCGCGCCCAGGCCAGCCGCCTGGTGTCGACCTGGCCCTGGCACCGGACCGCTCGCCCCTGCGCATTTCTACCTCGCACCTGAGCGCAGTGGATGACAGCGGTCATGCCCTGGCCATGACCACCTCGGTCGAGGCCGCGTTCGGCGCGCACGTGATGGTCAGAGGCTTCCTGCTCAACAACACCCTGACCGACTTTTCGTTCATCGCGCAGGAGCGTGGCCGGCCTGTGGCCAACCGGGTACAACCTGGCAAGCGGCCGCTGTCGGCCATGGCGCCGACTCTGGTATTTTCCCGCGCTAGCGGGGAGCTGGTGGCCAGCCTGGGTTCGCCGGGGGGCTCACAGATCATCGGTTACGTGAACAAGGCACTGCTCGGCCTGCTGGATTGGCAGCTGGACCCGCAGCAGGCTGCCGGCCTGCCCAATTTCGGCAGCCGCAATGCCGGCACGGAAGTGGAAGCAGGGCTGGCCAGCCCGGCACTGGTCCGCCAGTTGGCGGCCTGGGGCCACGAGGTCACGCCAATGACCATGACCAGCGGCATGCAGATCATCCAGCGCACGGCTGACGGCTGGGCCGGAGGGGCCGATCCGCGGCGCGAAGGGGTCGCCCTCGGCGACTGAGCGGGGCGTTGCAGGGCCTGGGATAGCGTGATAGAAGTCTGTCTTGTCATTCATTAGTTGAATACCAAGATGTCCAATAGCGCGAAATCGAATAGGGCCCTGTTCGACCTTGACCTGTTGCGCGCCACGGTGGTGGTGGCCGATTGCGGCAGTTTCACCACCGCGGCCGCGCGCCTGCATTCCACCCAGTCGACCATCAGCCAGAAGGTTCGCCGCCTGGAGGACATGGTTGGCCACCGGTTACTGGTACGCGGCAACCGCGACGTGCTGCCAACCGACGCCGGGCAGACCCTGCTGGGCTATGCCCGGCATATGCTGGCGCTGAACGACCAGATGCTCGAAGCCTTGGCCGGGGCCATGGTCGGCACCACCGTGCGCCTGGGTGTGCCGGAAGACTTCGTCGGCGGGCGGACCACCAATGCGCTGGCGGCGTTCAGCCGCCTGCACCCGCAGGTAAAGCTGGAGGTGACCAGCGGCCTGTGCCGCGACCTCAGCCAGGCCTACGACAACGGTGAGCTCGACCTGGTGCTGCTCAAGCAGCGGCGCAACACCCGCGAGGGCGTGGCATGCTGGCCAGAGCGCCTGCAGTGGATCGACAGTGCCCGCGCGCCGGCGTTCGAGCTGGACCCGATTCCGCTGGTGACCTTTCCGCCACGCGGCCTGTACCGCGAAGACATGATCAATGCCATCGAGGGCATGGGCCGGCGCTGGCGTATCAGCTTCACCAGTTCCAGCCTCAGTGGCATCCAGGCGGCCGTGGCCGATGGCATGGGCGTCAGTTTGCTCCCGCCGCGCGCGGCGACAGGCGAGCACCGGGTGCTGGGCGAGGGGCAGGGGCTGCCGGAGATCGATAGCTATGAAATCGTCATTGTGCACCGGCCGACCGCTGACATCATGGTCAAGGCCTTGGCCGAGGTCATGACTCAATTGCTGGCCGGGGGCGGCATCTAGCCCAACGAGAAAAGTGTTTCAGGCTGTGGCGGGGCGGAATGTCTGGCAGGGCCGTGCAGTCCCACCGTTAACGTGGGCAGTACGCCCAGCAACCCAAGCCATGGAGACGCACTATGAAAACAGCTGCATTTGTCGCTTTACTGGCCAGCGCCGGGTTGGCCCAGGCGGCCGAAACGGTCGAACTCAAGCTGGCCGGCCCCGACGGCCCTGGCACGTCCATTGGCACTATCAGCATCGAGCAGAACAAATATGGCACGTTGCTCACCCCCGACCTGAAGGACCTGCCGCCAGGTGTGCACGGCTTCCACCTCCACCAGAACGCCTCGTGCGCACCGGCGCAAGACGGCGGCAAGCCTGTGCCAGCGGGCGCTGCGGGCGGGCACTGGGACCCGGATTCCAGCAACGCCCACAAAGGCCCCTATGATGACAGCGGTCATCGCGGTGACTTGCCGGCGCTGTATGTGGGGGCTGATGGCAAGGCCACCTATCCGGTCCTCGCGCCGCGGCTGAAGGTCACCGATTTCAAAGGCCATGCACTGATGGTGCACGCCGGCGGTGACAACCACAGCGACCACCCCGAGAAGCTGGGTGGCGGTGGAGCCCGGGTGGCCTGCGGGGTCGTGCAGTGAACGCTTGCCCGTGCGCTTGAAACAAGGCCGCCCCCGCAGGTTCACGCAAACCTGCGGGGGCGGCCTTGTGTCGGAAGCAGGGCGCCATGCGCCCCGGTGCCTCAGCGCTTGGGGTTCAGTGTCAGGTGCACGTGACGGTTCACGTCCTTGTACAGCAGGTAGCTGAACTTGCCTGGGCCACCTGCGTAGCAGGCTTGCGGGCAGAAGGCGCGCAGCCACATGAAGTCGCCGGCTTCCACTTCGACCCAGTCCTGGTTCAGGCGGTACACCGCCTTGCCTTCCAGCACGTACAGGCCATGCTCCATCACGTGGGTTTCGGCGAACGGGATCACGCCGCCGGGCTGGAAGGTGACGATGTTCACATGCATGTCGTGACGCATGTCGGCCATGTCGACGAAGCGGGTAGTGACCCAGCGGCCTTCGGTGCCCGGCATTTCAATGACGGTGGCGTTGTCACGGTGGGTCACGAACGACTCAGGTGCGTCCAGGCCCTCGACTTTCTGGTAGTGCTTGCGCAGCCAGTGGAAGGTGACATTGGCTTTGCTGTTGTTGCGCAGGCTCCACTCGGCGCCTGGCGCCAGGAACGCGTAGCCGCCTGGCACCAGGGTGTGGTGCTTGCCTTCGACGGTGATGTCCAGTTCGCCTTCGACGATGAAGACCACGGCCTCGGCATCGGGGTCCAGCTCAGGGCGTTCGCTGCCGCCTTCCGGGGCCACTTCGACGATGTACTGCGAGAAAGTCTCGGCAAAACCGGTCAGTGGGCGGGCGATGACCCACATGCGCATCTTGTCCCAGAATGGCAAGTGGCTGGTGACGATGTCACGCATCACGCCTTTGGGGATGACGGCGTAGGCTTCGGTGAACATGGCACGGTCAGTCAGCAGCTCGGTTTGAGCCGGGTGCCCACCGTGGGGGGCGAAGTACGAATGGTTCGACATGGACAATCTCGACTTGTTGTTCTCTCCCCGTGCCGTGAACCGCACCGGCCGGTGCGGCGCAGGGGATGTGGCGACAGAATAGGGTCGAGCGCACGCCATGCACAAATTAAATGTTGGAATACCCAGGATTCGATCGCTGAATGCGCGTTCGCACGCAGGGGCTACCGATCAGAGAATTCCGACATATTTTTCACATTCCCTTGTTAGGATCCCCCGGCATTTCCAAGGAGCCCCCCTTATGCCGTCTATCCTGCGCAAGCGCAGCACCCGAATCGTCTTCACCGCCACCACTGGCCTGCTCGTGGCCACATTGGGCTTTTTCGCCTGGCAAAGCTTCTATCCGGTGCAGGCCGCGGCAGGTTGGAAAGTTGGTGTGCTGCACGGTGACGTGACCAAGGCCGCGTCACTGCTGCCGCAAGCCGATGGCAGCCTGCTGGTCAGCCGCGAGCTGGACGACGGCCGCGGCAGCATCCTCAAGATCGCCGCCGACGGCGCCCGGGTGGTAGTCATCGATAACCTGTCCAAACCCGACGGCATGGTCGCGGCCCAGGGCGGTTGGGTATTCAGCCAGGAGGGAGGTGCCGCGCCCGTCAGCCTGGCCCGCGATGGCAAGGTCACGCCGTTGTTCGAGGGCGACAGCGTGCAAGGGCTGTGGAACGACGGCAAGCACCTGTATGCCATCGAAGACCGCAAAGGTAACGGCCGCCTGATGCGCTACGACTGGCAGAGCGGGCAACTGGACGTGCTGCGCTCCGGCCTGACAGAAACCGAAGGGCTGACACGCTGTCGGGGCGACCTGTTGTACACCGAAAAAGCCAAGGGCACCGTGCGCGCCCTGGCCGCCGATGGCAACGACCCGGTGGTGGTCGACGGTTTGCGCAACCCCACGTTCCTGTACTGCGACCAGCGTGGCCTGTGGATCAGCGAGGACAACACGCACCGCGCCCGGCTGCTGCGCATCGCTGCCGACGGCAGCCAGCACACGGTGCTGACGTTTCTCAAGGCGCCCCAGGCCATCATCGCCGACGGCAAGGGCGGTTACCTGCTGGCCGAGGGCGGACGCGACCGTGTCTTGCACCTGACGCCGCCAGCAGAGCCGGTCACGGCCCAGCGCTAGCCGCAACAGCGTGCTTCCCTGCACGGCCGTGCTCACGGATAATCCCCCACATTCCAATAAACAGCCTGTGAGTGGGTATGAGTGATTCCGTAGTCGGCCTTGGCCAGCCTGAAACCGAAGGGGGGCGCAGAACGCGCAAGAACAACCCCGAGAAAACCCGCGAGGATATCCTCCAGGCCGCCATCCACGAATTCGTTCAGCAAGGGCTGGCCGGGGCTCGCGTGGACGCCATCGCTGAACGCACGGCTACGTCCAAGCGCATGATCTACTACTACTTCGGCAGCAAGGAGCAGTTGTATTGCGAATGCCTGGTCAAGCTATACGGCGATATTCGCAAGACCGAGCAAAG
The DNA here is from genome assembly GCF_009932375.1 of Pseudomonas juntendi. GTDB lineage: Bacteria > Pseudomonadota > Gammaproteobacteria > Pseudomonadales > Pseudomonadaceae > Aquipseudomonas > Aquipseudomonas juntendi. Next base: position 56,805 of record NZ_BLJG01000093.1, on the reverse strand, counting down.
CCTCGACCTGGAGTCACTGCCGGCCGACCAGGCGATCCGCAGGCTGGTGGAGTTCACCTTCGACCACCACGACCGCAATGTCGACTTCGTGCGGATCATCTGCACCGAAAACATCCACTACGGCGAATACGTCAAGCAGTCCCCGGCTATTCGCGAAATGAGCAGCCTGGTGCTCGAAGCCTTGGGCAACACGCTGCGCCGCGGGGTAGAAGAAGGGGTGTTCCGTAGCGGTATCGAGGTGATCGACCTGCACATGCTGATGAGCTCGTTCTGTTTTTACCGGGTGTCCAACCGGCATACCTTTGGCGAGATCTTCCAGATAGATCTGTCGGATGACCAGGTCAAGCTGCGGCACAAGGCGATGATCTGTGATGCGGTGCTGCGCTACATCCAGGTTGGGCAGCGCCCCTGACGCTGCGCCAACCTGCTCAGTCGCCTAACCGCTGCTCACGCGAGGGCGGGTAGCCAAAATACGCCGCATAGCATTTGCTGAAATGTGACACCGAAACAAAGCCGCAAGCCACCGCCACTTCCATCACCGACAGGTCGGAATACTGCAGCAGCCTGCGGCTTTTGGTAATGCGCAGCTCCATGTAGTAACGCCGCGGCGATGTGCCCAGCTGGGCCTGGAACAACCTGTCGATCTGGCGCCGTGAACGCCCGCTGTAGGCGGCCAGCTGGTCGAGGCTGAGGGTTTCCTCGAGGTTGTTCTCCATCAGTTCGACAATGGTACGCAGGTGCAGGCTCATGGACTTCTTGGCCCCCGGCCCGACCTGGCGGTAACGGGCGCCTGAGAACGACAGAATTTCTTCCACGCCTTCGGCCAGGCCGTCACCATACAAGCGCCGCACCAGCCCCAGCATCAGTTCCATGGCGCCGTTCGGGCTGGCGGCACTGAGCCGGTCACGGTCGAGGGTGAAGCTGGCCGGAGTAATGCGGGTTTGCGGGCTGCGCTCGGACAAACTGGCACGCTGCTCGGGGTGAACGCTGCAGCCATAGTCATCCAGCACCCCGGCGCGCCCCAGGAACCAGGCGCCGTTCCACAAGCCACCCAAGGCCATGCCATGGGCCGCGCAATCACTCAGCAAGCGGTCGAGTACCGGGTATTTCAGCGGCGTACGCAAGCCCCCGCAGATGACCAGCAGGTCCGGTGACTTCAACGCCTGGGGGGACAATTCGGTGGCCACCAGTTCCAGCCCAAGGTCGCTGAGCACGCGGTCGCCGTCCAGCGACAGCGGGGTGAAACTGAAGCTGTCGGTACGCAGCAGGTTGGCCGTGACCAGCACGTCCATGGCCACGGTGAAACTGGCCATGGAGAAGTGTTCGAGCAGCACGAAATCGACTTGATAAGGGGCCTGGGCATCGGCGCTGCTGGCCTTGAGCCGCAGCATGTTGCTGGTACTGGTCTTCTTGCTGAACTGGCGTGGCGTGGGCACTCTGAACTCCGCTTGCTGGCTGGCTCGCAGAGTGTGGCCGGTGGCTGGAGGAAAGACAATCTCCCCGGTGGCGGTGTCGTATTACAGGTCGTGTTCAGGCAACCTGTATGGCTGCAGACTTTCCCACTATGCTGTGCCATAGGCGCTTGCGTGAAACGCCTGGCCCTTGAGGAACCTATCGATGAAATACGCCGCTGCCTTGTTGCTCAGCTTGTTGCCATTGCTGGCCACGGCCGTGGAGCCGGGCGAACCGCTCGCGCCCTTTACGTTGCTCGACCAGCATGACCAGGCCTACACCCTGAGCGCGGACACCCGGGTACTACTGGTGGCGCGCGACATGGACGGCGCCAAGTTGGTCAAGGCTGCACTGGCCGACGCGCCCAAAGATTACCTGGAAGCACGCAAGGCCGTGTTCGTCGCCGACATCCAGCGCATGCCTGCGTTGGTCAGCAAGCTGTTCGCCATCCCGGCCATGCGCGGTTACAGCTACCGGGTGTTGCTCGACCGGGAAGGGCGGGTAGCCAGCCGTTACCCCGGGCAGCAAAAGCAGGTGCAGTGGTTGCAGTTGCAAGAAGGCAGATTGGTGAGCCAGCAGGCGTTCACCGATGCCGCGGCATTGAAGGCGGCGCTGGAGCGTGCGCCGCTGCAGTGAGGTGCGTTACCTGCAGGAGTGGTCAAAACAATCTGAACCCTCAGCGTCAATAACAACCCAAGCCATTACACGGCAAAGAGAGAGCGCTTATGGAAGTCGGAACGATCTGGATCATTGTCGCAGCCTTGGTCATCCTCATGGAAATCTGGGCCATCTGGAACATCATCGGCAGTGAGCGGCGCGCCGAACGCAAGATGTTGTGGGTGGTGTTCGTCGTCTACGCGCCAATCCCCGGCTTGTTGTTCTGGGCCTGGCGCGGCCCGCGCGCCGTAAAAGGCCGGTCCGTACTCGAAGAAAAATGACAGGCACGGGTATCAGGCGCTCGCGCGCCTGATACCGTCAGCGGTCACTTTCCAGCGGTCATTTGGGCAGCACGTTGAAGCGAATGGCGGGGCCGAGGCCGTTCACCATCAGGCAGCCGTAGAACTTCACGGTGGACAGCACGCCCAGCGTCTTCAACGCATCGTGTATGAATGCGTGGAATACGCGCTCGGCATCCTTCTGGCGGTCGGCAAGCGTCGCGGCCTCGAGCGTGACCACCCCAAGCAAGGTGGTCTCGATGTGCTCGACGGTTTCCAGGCCGGTTTTCTCGCGAAGGTACGTACGTGCCTTCGCCGCATCTGCCTCATCCCCTTCGACGGTGTAAGCCAACTGAAAATCGAATTTGCTCATGGTTTTGTCCTTGGTTGCGATAAAGCGTCCGTGCCGTGCCGTGCACCTTACCGGGATGCGCAAGTTGTGAAAACGAACGAGGTGTTCAACAATTTCATCTGTTTGTAGGAAACGACCTACTTGACCTCGAGTACCTTCTGGCATCCCCTGGGGGGCGTACACCTTGCTCGGCAGAGGGTCGCCCAGGCCGCTGGCCGACACGGCCGGCAACTTTGCCCGCAGCCTGCCCTGGCTGGTGGTGCTGGCACCGCTGCTGTTGCTGGGGGCCGGGCCACACCTTAGTGCCGGTGGCTTGCTGTTCGCCCTGGGCTCCGGTGTGCTGGCTTCCGGACCCGGTTATGCCGTGTGGTATGGCGTGGTGCGGCAGGTCAGTGCGCAACAGGCGGCGACCCTGCAACTGAGTGTGCCGGTGCTGGCGGGGTTGGGCGGGGTTGCGCTGATCGGCGAGCCGTTATCGCTGCGTTTGTTGCTCGCCAGTGTGGTAGTGCTGGGCGGTATTACGCTGGCGCTGGTGCCGCGCCGCCAGGCCCTGTAGGAAAAGCCTAGAAAAAGCTGCGCTGGGCCTTGAGGGTGACCACGCTGTCGCAATAGGTGTTCATGCCTGAGTAGGCGTCACAGCTGGTGCCACTGAGGCTCGAGTTGCTGTAGATCAGGTTCAGGTCGATGCCTAGCCAAGGGCGCGACAGTTCCAGCGACCAGTCGGAAAAGGCATTCACCTGGCTGCCATCGCCGATGGTGAAGGGTGTGCCCAGGCGATGATGGGCGAGTTTGACGGTGAGGTCGACATCGAACAAGGGCAGTTGGCCAAAATCGGCGAACAGCGTACCGGTGCGGTTGTCGGGGTTGTCGCGCAGTGCACCGCCGAACCGGCTGCCCAGCACCGACACTCCCCCATACAGGGCTACGCTCTCGGCGCCGGCGATGTTTGGCTGGCTGTAGTGGATCAACCCCACTTCATAGCCCAAGGTGCTGTCGAAGTGGTGCTTGTAGCCCATGTAGCTGTCCAGGCGCAGGGTCGAGTTAGCCGTCACCCCCATGCTCGGGGCATATTGGCCGACGTACAGCCCACTGGGGTGGCTGAAATCCATGCCGCCATGAAACGCGCCGACCGCCGTGGGTGAAATCAACCCTTGGGCCATGCTGCGGGAAGGGGTGGTGCCGAGTGTAAAGTCGAAATCGCCCAGTTGGCGCTTCATCTGCTGGGCCAGCAGAGGGGGGCTGAACAGCAGGGCAATGCTCAGCAACAGCAGGGGCCTGAACATGGTCACCGTCCTGGAGGGCTTACGGTAGAGCGTTCAAGGATACCTGCCCGAGCGGCCGCTGAAAACCATGTAGCGGCGGGTTCAGCCTTTGGTCGAACGGTCGGCATCGGCTGCCTCGGTCACCACCGGCAGGTTGCCTGCACGCTGGATCACCCGGCGTTGCTGCTCATAGTCGTCCAGCGACAGACCGCGGCGCTGCAAGGCCTCCAGCTGTAACTGGCGGGTTTCGTCGGCGCTGTACGGGCGCAGTTCAGGGTGGCTGGCACAGCCGCTGCTGATGGCGAGGGTAAGCAGGGCAAGCGTGGCAGTCAGCAAGCGGGCCAGGGTGTTCATCAGGTAGCTCCAGGGGCCAAGGGTGTAGGTGGCGAGGCGATGGAGCTAGGTTATGTGGTTGTCGCGCCTGGTAGAAATTGCCCCTCTCGATAGTGACTATTGATGCACGGCGCCCTGGCCATTGACGCGCAGAAGCTCAAACCTTGCAGGCTGCCGCCTGGTGGCTCGATCCATGAAAAACGGGGCATGCCAGCGATGGCATGCCCCGTTTTTTGTACCGCAAAAGCGTTTCAGGCGACTTTGACGATCCAGCCAGCCGGTGCTTCCACATCACCGCTCTGGATGCCGGTCAGCTCATTGTAGAGCTTCTGCGTGACCGGGCCGACCTTCTCCAGGTCGTGGAACACGTGCAGCTTGCCGTTGTACTCGATGCCACCAATCGGGGTGATCACCGCAGCAGTACCGCAGGCGCCGGCTTCGACGAAGCGGTCCAGCTTGCTGATTTCCACGTCACCTTCGACCACGGTCAGGCCCAGGCGCGATTGTGCCAGCTCCATCAGCGACAGGCGGGTGATGCCTGGCAGCACCGAGGCCGATTTAGGCGTGACGAACTCATTGTTGGCGGTAATGCCGAAGAAGTTGGCCGAGCCGACTTCTTCAATCTTGGTGTGGGTCAGCGGGTCGAGGTAGATGGCGTCGGCGAAGTTGGCTTTCTTCGCTTCGGCACCTGGCTGCAGGCTGGCAGCGTAATTGCCACCGACCTTGGCGGCACCGGTGCCCTGCGGTGCTGCACGGTCGAAGCTGGAGATCTGGAAGTTGTGCGGCTTCATGCCGCCCTTGAAGTACGAGCCAACCGGAATGGCGAAAACCGAGAAGATGAACTCGGGAGCGGTGCGCACGCCAATGTTGTCGCCGGTGCCGATGACGAACGGGCGCAGGTACAGGGCGCCTTTACCATGCGGTGGCACGAACTTTTCGTTGGCCTTGACCACTTGCTTGCACGCCTCGATGAACACATCGGTCGGCACCTGCGGCATCAGCAGGCGGGCGCAGCTGCGCTGCATGCGGGCGGCGCTCGATCTCACAGGCGCTGAAAGAATCGAGGCGAGCCAACGGTTGACCACCCGCCAACCACTGCGTAGCCTTGCCACTTCGAGGTTCTTCGGCCAGGCCGAAGCTAAGACGGGAACGCGGTACAAGCCGCGGCTGCCCCCGCAACTGTAAGCACCGACAACGGATCGACACAGCCACTGCGCCAACGCGCGGGAAGGCGTCATCCCGCCAGACTGCTGCCGTGGCAGGCAACTGGAACGGTGCAAGCCAGGAGACCTGCCTCGTCACGTTTTCGACTTTCAACCGGGCGGGGTGATCCGGTGGCGAACAAGCCCGGCCGGCCTGGCCGGTGGCTGTCGTCCTGCATGCCCGCGCCATACTGCCAAGGGCACTGCGACATGAAAACACTGGCCAAGCTCCCCGTTACCATCGTTACCGGCTTTCTCGGCTCGGGCAAGACCACGTTGCTGCGCCACATGCTCGACAACGCCCAGGGCCGCCGCATCGCGGTCATCGTCAACGAGTTCGGCGAACTGGGCATCGATGGCGAAATCCTCAAGCAATGCAGCATCGGTTGCACTGAAGAGGAGGCCACCGGCCGCGTTTACGAGCTGGCCAACGGCTGCTTGTGCTGCACCGTGCAGGAAGAATTCTTCCCGGTGATGCGCGAGCTGGTGGCACGCCGTGGCGACCTGGACCACATCCTGATCGAGACTAGCGGCCTGGCCCTGCCCAAACCGCTGGTGCAGGCCTTCCAGTGGCCGGAAATCCGCAACGCCTGCACCGTCGACGCCGTGATCACCGTGGTCGACAGCCCGGCGGTGGCTGCCGGCACCTTTGCCGCCTACCCGGACCAGGTCGATGCGCAGCGCAAGCTGGACCCCAACCTGGACCACGAGTCGCCCCTGCATGAGCTGTTCGCCGACCAGCTCGCCAGCGCTGACCTGGTGGTATTGAACAAGGCTGACTTGATCAACGCCGAAGGCCTGGCCAAGGTGCGTGCCGAAGTCGCCGAAGAACTGCCGCCGGCGGTGAAAGTGGTCGAAGCCAGCAGCGGCAAGCTGCCACTGGAAGTGCTGCTGGGCGTGGGCGCCGAGTCCGAGGCGCACATCGATGGCCGCCGTACCCACCACGACTCGCACCACGACGGCGACGACCATGACGATCATGACCACGACGCCTTCGACTCCATCTCCATCGACCTGCCGGAAGCCGACGAAAGCCTGCTGCTCGACGCCCTGACCCAGCTGGTGGTGGAGTTCGGCATCCTGCGTGCCAAAGGCTTCGCTGCCATCCCGGGCAAGCCGATGCGCCTGCTGGTGCAAGGCGTGGGTACCCGTTTCGACAAGCACTTCGATCGTGCCTGGCGTGCCGACGAGCCGCGCATCACCCGCCTGGTGCTGATCGGCCAGGACCTTGATGCGGCCCAGCTGGAAGCGCGCCTGCGCCAGGCCTTGGGCGCCTGACCCATGCACCTGCTGCGGACCCAGCCCGGCGGCTTTGTGCCGGATGACAGCATCGCCGACCTTGGCCAGACACCCGCCGAACTGGTGATACTCTGCAGCGGCGATTCTCACCTGGCATTGCTGGCCGACACGGCCGAGCAATTGCCCGCAGGCTTCCCCAGCCTGCGCCTGGCCAACCCGATGCAGGTGCAGAACCACGCCTCGGTCGACCTGTACGTTGACCAGGTGCTGCGCCATGCCAAGGTCATCCTGGTGTCGCTGCACGGTGGCGTCGGTTATTGGCGCTATGGCGTAGAACAACTGGTCGAACTGGCAGCCCGTGGCGTGCAGCTGATCCTGGTGCCGGGCGACGACCGCCCGGACCCGGAACTGACCAGCCTGGGCAACGTCACCGGCGCGCAGGCCGAACGCCTGTGGCACTACCTGCGCCAAGGCGGCAAGGCCAACGCCATCAACCTGTTCAACTGCCTGGCCAGCCAGTGGCTGGGCCGCGACTATGCCTGGGACGAGCCGCAGCCGTTGCCGCGCACGGCGGTGTACCACCCACAAAAGGGCAGCGCGGCGCTGGAAGACTGGTACCCGCAGTGGCACCCCGAACACCCGGTAGCGCCGCTGCTGTTCTACCGCTCGCACCTGCAAGCGGCCAACACCGCGTTCATCGACGTGTTCTGCCAGCGCCTGCAGGCGGCCGGTCTGAATCCATTGCCGATCGCCGTGGCCAGCCTGAAGGAAAGCGCCTGCCTGGAGCAGGTCGAAGCCTGGCTGGACGAGGTCGGCGCCGAGGTGCTGGTCAACACCACCGGTTTTGCCCTCTCCAGCCCCGAACGCCCCAACCTGCGCCCGTTCCGCCGTGATATCCCGGTGTTGCAGGCCATTTGCGCGCAGGACAACCAGCCCGGCTGGGAAGCCAGCGAACAGGGCCTGGGTGCGCGCGACCTGGCCATGCACATAGCCTTGCCCGAACTGGACGGGCGCATCATCACCCGGCCGGTCAGTTTCAAGGACATGGCCTGGCGCAGCGAGCGCAGCCAGTCGGACGTGGTGTGCTACCGCGCCCACCCCGAACGCATGGACTTCGTCGCCGAGCTGGCGCGCCGTTGGGTCGAGCTGGCGCGCCTGCCCAATGGGCAGAAGCGCGTGGCCCTGGTGCTGGCCAACTACCCGACCCGGGATGGCCGTATTGGCAACGGTGTTGGCCTGGATACGCCCGCTGCGGCCCTGAACATCCTCAAGGCATTGCAAGCCGAAGGCTACCCGGTGGCCGACCTGCCGGGCAGTGGCACGCAGCTGATCCAGCAGTTGCTCGGTGGCGTGACCAACGACCTTGACAACCTCGACCAGCGCCCTTGCGCCCAGAGCTTGAGCCTGGCCGACTACCAGGCTGCGTTCGCGCGCCTGCCCGAAGCCAACCGCCAGGCGGTGCTGGAACGGTGGGGGCCACCCCAGCAGGACCCGATGTTCCGCAGTGGCCGGCTGATGGTCGCCGGCCTGCGGTTTGGCCTGACCTTTGTCGGCATCCAGCCGGCACGTGGCTACCAGGTGGACCCCAGCGCGGTCTACCACGACCCCGACCTGGTGCCGCCACATGGTTACCTGGCGTTTCACTTCTGGCTGCGCCATGCCTTCGCTGCCGACGCGGTGATACACGTCGGCAAGCACGGCAACCTCGAATGGCTACCAGGCAAGGGCGTAGGGCTGTCGGCGCAGTGCTGGCCGGACGCCTTGCTCGGCCCGCTGCCGAACATCTACCCGTTCATCGTCAACGACCCCGGTGAGGGCGCCCAGGCCAAGCGCCGTACCCAGGCGGTGATCATCGATCACCTCATGCCACCGCTGACCCGTGCCGAGACTTACGGGCCGTTGCGCCACCTGGAGCAACTGGCCGACGAATTCTATGAGGCGCAACTGCTCGACCCTCGGCGGGCGCGCGAGTTGCAGCGCGACATCCTCGAACTGGTCAAGGTCAACCATATCGACCGCGAGCTGCAGCTGGAGGGGCAGCTGGACGATGCTGCCGTGTGGCTGCCGCGCCTGGACACTTACCTGTGCGACCTCAAGGAGTCGCAGATCCGCGACGGCCTGCATGTGTTTGGCCAATCGCCTGCCGGGCGCCTGCGGCTGGATACGCTGCTGGCGTTGCTCAGGGTCGAGCGCGGCGATGGCCGAGGCGGCAATGCCAGCTTGCTACGCACCTTGGCCAAGGCGCTGGTGCCCGGCTTCGACCCACTGGATTGCGAACTCGGCCAGCCGTGGCAGGGCGCCCGCCCCGAGCCGTTGCAAGCGGTAACCAGCGAGGCATGGCGCACCTGTGGCGATACGCGGGAGCGCCTGGAGCTATTGGCGCTGCAACTGATCGAGCAGGCGCTGGCCGGCAGTGCACAGCTACCTGACAGCCCCGCATGGCACCCCGTGCATGCGGTGCTGCAAGCCCTGTGCATGGAGGTGGCGCCGGGCCTGGATGCCTGCGGCAGCGCAGAAATGCAGGGCTTGCTGGCAGCGCTGGCCGGGCGCTTCGTGCCGGCAGGGCCCAGTGGCGCGCCCAGCCGTGGCCGCCTCGATGTGCTGCCCACCGGCCGTAACTTCTATACCGTGGACGTGCGCAACCTGCCTACCACCACGGCCTGGCGCCTGGGCTTCGCCTCGGCCAACCTGATTCTTGAACGCCACCTGCAGGACCATGGCGACCACCTGCGCCAGTTGGGCCTTTCAGTGTGGGGTACCGCTACCATGCGTACCGGCGGCGACGACATCGCCCAGGCCATGGCACTGATGGGCGTACGGCCGGTGTGGGCCAGCGGTAGCCAACGGGTCGATGACTTCGAGATCTTGCCGCTGAGTTTGCTCGACCGCCCACGGGTGGACGTGACCTTGCGCGTTTCCGGGTTCTTCCGCGATGCCTTCGGCAACCTGATCCGCCTGTTCGATGCCGCGGTGCAAGCGGTGGCGGCGCTGGACGAGCCCGACGACCTCAACCCCCTGGCTGCCCGTGTACGCACCGAGCGCGCTGCGCTGCAGGCCCAGGGTGCAAGCGCCGAACAGGCCGCTCGGGAGGCAGGCTGGCGGGTCTTCGGGGCCAAACCCGGCGCCTACGGTGCCGGGGTGCAGAACGCCATCGACGGCCGCCTGTGGCACAGCCGCGAAGACCTGGCCGAGGTCTACCTCAACCATGGCGGCTATGCCTACGGCGGCAGCGATGACGGCACCCCGGCCCGCGCCCAGTTCGCCCAGCGCCTGGCCAAGGTCCAGGCGGTGTTGCAAAACCAGGACAACCACGAGCACGACCTGCTCGATTCCAACGACTACTACCAGTTCCAGGGTGGCATGCTGGCGGCTTCGGAAACCCTGGGCGGGGCCGGCGTGGCCAGTTACCACGGTGACCACAGCCAGGTGGACCGGCCGCGCATCCGCACCTTGAAAGAAGAGCTGAACCGGGTGATCCGCGCCCGTGCGTTGAACCCCAAATGGATCGATGGGGTCAAGCGACATGGCTACAAAGGCGCCTTCGAGATGGCGGCGACGGTGGACAACCTGTTTGCCTTCGACGCCACCACGCACCTGATCGACGACCATCATTACCAGGGGCTGGCCGACGCCTATGTGCTCGACCCGGCCACCCGCGACTTCATGCGCGAGCACAACCCCGAGGCCTTGCGTGACCTTACCGAGCGCCTGCTGGAGGCCCAGCAACGTGGCCTGTGGCAAGCGCCTGGTGACTACCGCGAAGCGCTTGAGGAGCAACTGCTCGACGGCGAGGAACAGGCTTGACATGAGTGAACCCGTACAATTTCCGCTGGCGGCCGTGGTGGGTGCCGAGGACCTGAAGCTGGCCCTGTGCCTGACGGCCATCGACCCGAAAATCGGCGGCGTGCTGATCGAAGGCCCGCGCGGCATGGCCAAGAGCACCTTGGCCCGTGGCCTGGCCGACCTGCTGGGTGAGGGCCCGTTCGTGACCCTGCCGCTGGGTGCCAGTGAGGAACGGTTGGTCGGTACCCTGGACCTCGACGCCGCGCTTGGCCAAGGCAAGGCTCAGTTCTCCCCAGGGGTACTGGCCCAGGCCGATGGCGGCGTGCTGTATGTGGATGAAGTCAACCTGCTGCCAGATACCCTGGTCGACCTGTTGCTTGACGTGGCCGCCAGCGGTACCAACCGCGTCGAGCGCGACGGCATCTCGCACCGCCACAGCGCCCGCTTCGTGCTGATCGGCACCATGAACCCGGAAGAAGGCGAACTGCGCCCGCAGTTGCTCGACCGGTTCGGCCTTAATGTGGCCCTGCAAGGTTTGCCCGAACCTGCGGCCCGGCAGCAGATCATCCGTCGGCGCCTGGCCTTCGACCATGACCCGCAGGCTTTTTGCGCGCAATGGGCGCAGGCGCAGGCGCAGTTGCGCGAGCGCTGCCAGGCGGCGCGCCATGTGCTGGCGGGCATTGCGCTGGACGACCAGGCACTGGCCTGGATCACCCAGCGCTGTTTTGCTGCTGGCGTGGATGGCGTGCGCGCCGACCTGGTCTGGCTGCGCGCGGCGCGCGCCCACTGTGCCTGGCGCGGTGGTGCAGCCATTGAAGAAACCGACGTGGAGGCCGTAGCCGAATTTGCCTTGCGCCATCGCCGCCGGGTGGCGCCACAGGCCAATCCGCCAGCCCCCCCGCAACAGGCCGAACAGCCGGCCGGCAGCAACCCTGGTGAACAAGGCGGGCAGGGCGATTGGGGTGCATTGCCCGCGCAGCCGGTGGCCAGTGGCGCCCGTCGCGAGGTGCCAAACTGGGCAAAAAAGCCCTGAGCCCCCCCCAGCCACACGCCATAGGGGGGGATGCCAAGGCGGGTGCAGGCAAGCAGCACGGTGCCAGCCGAGGGCGCGCACGCGACGCGTTGGCAGGTAGGGTCGCCTGGCTGCCGACTTTGCTCAAGGGGCGCCCACGCCAACGCCAGGACCTGTGCTGGCAGCAACGCCGGGCCAGGCCTGCCGAACTGTGGTTGGTGATCGTCGATGCGTCGGCCTCAACCCGCCGCCACCAGGCCTTGGCGCAGACCAAGGGGGTGTTGGCAGCACTGTTCGATCAGGCTTATCGCCAGCGTGCTCGCCTGGCGCTGCTCACGGCCAGCGGGCGCACGCCGCAGTGGCAGCGCCATGGCCTCAAGGCGTCGGCGGCCTTGCAGCCATGGCTACAGGCGTTGGGGGCTGGCGGGGGCACGCCACTGTTCGCAGCCCTGGAGCAGGCCCGGCATTGGCTGCAGGCACGCCAGCGGGCATACCCGCAAGAAGTGCTGCGCTGCCTGGTGTTTACCGATGGGCGCGTGCAGCACAGCAACACGGTCCAACCCATGCCTTGTGCCACGCTGTTGGTGGACATGGAAATGGCGCCGGTACGGCTAGGGCGTGCCCAGCGCCTGGCCGAGCAATTGCAGGCGGATTATCAGCACTTGCAACACTTCAAGCTGGCGTATTGAACAGGGGCACTGCGGCACAATGTCGCAAGTGACAAAGTTGTCAGGCCTGCACGATGAAAGTTGCACAAGTGCGTGGCGCTGCACGCACTTGTTATAAACGCCGGTATTATTTCGGCATCGACCAAGGTTGCAGGTCGTAACCTTTTTCGCACAATTCGGCGCGCACTTCCTCGATCAGGCTGGCCCACTGCGCGGGGTCGGAGTAGATGCGCGAAGACACCTGCTTGGCGCCAATGCGGGTGTTGGTCCGGTCGATCACTGCCAGGCTGAGTTCACCAGTGCCATTGGGGGCATCCCAGGCTACGCACTGGAAGGGTTCGAAGGCGTGGTCGGCAATCAGCAGTGCTTCGTTGACACGGAGCGGGGCATTCATGGTTCGGTCTCTCTATGGTCCCAAACAGCGAAGTAAGTCCGCGTTGCTTAAAAGTCGCCTCAGGTGCGCGAAGTGCAGCGCGGGGTTATGTGTACTGATGCTCGCTGTGCGGTAGCAAGTCACACATTGCGAATAAATTTTTTGCCAGGGCTATCTCCGTTATTCCCTGCGCCGCCATGTGATGTCGTTAAAGTGCGAAAATTCCCGTGGGCGTTTGTAAAAAAATGCGTCGGCAGACGGACGGTACTGGGCAGTGTCAACTTCGTTGCTACTGTTAAACGGGCGCCACAACTTGCTGTTTTACTTTAAAAAAATCAAACAATGGCGCCAAGGATCGGTCATGCAACAGCCTGCCGCGCAACGCCGTTTGCTGATCGTCGACCCCTGCGACGATTGCCACCGCCTATTGCCGGGCCTGCGCAACGCCGGCTGGGATGTCGACAGCTGCATGCTCGCCGCCGCACTGGACCACCCCTGCGATGTGGGCCTGCTGCGCTTGCAGGCCGCGCACCTGCGGCACCCGGACGCGGTCAAGGACATGATCAAGCGCAGCAACACCGAGTGGATCGCCGTGCTGAGCGCCGACCAACTGCGCATGCCAGCCTTCGGTGACTTTGTATGTGAGTGGTTTTTCGACTTCCACACCTTGCCGTTCGACGTCTCGCGGGTGCAGGTCACCCTGGGCCGGGCGTTCGGCATGGCGCGCCTGCGCGGCAAGGGTGCGGTCAAGGTCGATGACGCGAACGACGAATTGCTCGGTGACAGCCGGCCGATTCGCGAACTGCGCAAGCTGCTGGGCAAACTGGCGCCTACCGAATCACCTGTGCTCATCCGCGGTGAAAGCGGCACTGGCAAGGAGCTGGTAGCGCGCACGCTGCACCGCCAGTCGCAGCGCAGTGATCAGCCGTTCATCGCCATCAACTGTGGCGCCATCCCTGAGCATTTGATCCAGTCCGAATTGTTCGGCCACGAGAAAGGCGCTTTTACCGGGGCGCACCAGCGCAAGGTCGGCCGTATCGAAGCGGCCCACGGCGGCACCTTGTTCCTGGACGAAATTGGCGACTTGCCGCTGGAACTGCAGGCCAACCTGCTGCGCTTTTTGCAGGAGAAGCACATCGAGCGCGTAGGCGGCAGCCAGCCAATACCGGTGGATGTGCGGGTGTTGGCGGCGACCCACGTGGACCTGGAACGGGCCATTGAGCAGGGGCGTTTTCGCGAAGACCTGTATTACCGCCTGAACGTATTGCAGGTGGTGACAGCACCGCTGCGCGACCGGCACGGCGATTTGTCCATGCTGGCCAACCATTTTGCCCATTTCTACAGCCTGGAAACCGGGCGCCGGCCGCGCTCCTTCAGTGAACACGCCTTGGCAGCCATGGGCCACCATGACTGGCCGGGGAACGTTCGCGAGCTGGCCAACCGCGTACGCCGCGGGCTGGTGCTGGCCGAAGGGCGGCAGATCGAGGCGCAGGACCTGGGCTTGCAGTTGCACGACCAGGAACAGCAGCCGTTAGGCACCCTGGAAGAATACAAGCACCGCGCCGAGCGCCAGGCCTTGTGCGATGTGCTCAACCGGCACAGTGACAACCTGAGCATGGCTGCCAAGGTGCTGGGTGTTTCGCGGCCGACGTTCTACCGCTTGTTGCACAAGCACCAGATACGCTGAGCGTTACACCACGGCACCTGGGCGAACATCACCCAGGGCCGAACCCCTCAATGCGGCCCGCGCGGGATGGTCTTGAGCAGGTCTTCGGGGCTGATGTGCCCAACCACTTGTGCGACCGCGCTGCCCGGTGTCGGCAGGTCGATGATATGGCTCTTCATCTTGCCGATCACATGCATCTCGCACGGCTTGCAGTCGAATTTCAGCGTCAGTACCTCGTCGCCCTGAATCAGCTGCATGGGCGCGACCTTGGTGCGTACGCCGGTGACACCCTTGGCCTGCTTGGGGCACAGGTTGAAGCTGAAACGCAGGCAGTGCTTGGTGATCATCACCGGCACCTCGCCGTGCTCTTCATGGGCCTCGTAGGCGGCGTCGATCAGTTGCACGCCATGGCGGTGGTAGAAGTCGCGAGCCTTCTGGTTGTACACGTTGGCCAGGAACGACAGGTGCGACTCGGGGTACACCGGCGGCGGCGTGGTCTCGGCCTTGCGCGCGCCGCGTGGGTGGGCCTGTACCCGCGCGGCGGTCAGTGCCTCGATGGCCTCGCGGCGCAGGGCCTTGAGCTGCGAGTTGGGGATGAAGTACGCCTGCGGGGCGTCCAGCTCGATACGGTCGGCGTGGTACATAGTGGTACCCAGCTGGCCGAGCAGGTCGTGCAGTTGCTCCAGTGCCTGCTGGGGCTTGTTGGCGACGCCGAACGGGCCCTCCAGGGCTACCTGCACACTGACCCCTTCCTCGCTGCTCAGGGTCAGCAGCAGGCGTTGCTCGCGCAGCACCGCGTGCCACTCCACGCCCACCCGGCGTTCGGAGGACGTGCGCTGCAGGGCCTGTTGCCAGTTGTGGTCCAGGTTGCGCGACAACGGGTGGTTGGGGCGCAGCTTGTGCAGCCCTTCGGGCATTTCATTGGGCTCGACGCGGTAGCGGTAGCGTGTTTGGCCGTCTTCTTCAAACTCGCCACGGGGCTCGGCGATGTTGGCGCGAAAACCCAGCACTTCGCGTTTGACCAGCACATTAAGGCCGTCGCCGTTGGTCAACGGCACGTCGGTCACCACGTGCAGGTCGCGCTTGCCGACCTTTTCCACCACGCCCACCGGCAGGCCGGTGAAGGTTGGCGAGTCGAACGCGCCGATATCGACCTTGCGGTCGGTGACGAAGTAGTCGGTGCTGCCGCGGTGGAAGGTCTTGTCCGGGTCGGGCAGGAAGAAGTGCTCGGTGCGCCCGCTGGAAGCGCGGGCATAGTGCGGGCGGCCCTCCAGGATGGCATCCAGTTCCTTGCGGTAGTGGGCCGTGATGTTCTTTACATAGCCCATGTCCTTGTAACGCCCTTCGATCTTGAACGAGCGCACGCCGGCATCGACCAGGTCGGCCAGGTTGGCGGTCTGGTTGTTGTCTTTCATCGACAGCAGGTGTTTCTCGAACGCGACCACGCGGCCCTGGTCATCCTTCAGGGTGTAGGGCAGGCGGCAGGCCTGCGAGCAGTCGCCACGGTTGGCGCTGCGCCCGGTTTGCGCGTGGGAGATGTTGCACTGGCCGGAAAATGCCACGCACAGTGCACCATGGATGAAGAACTCGATGGCCGCGTCGGTTTCGGCGGCGATGCTGCGGATTTGCTGCAAATTCAGCTCGCGGGCCAGCACCAGTTGCGAGAAACCGGCCTGGTCGAGGAATTTCGCCCGCTCCAGGGTACGAATGTCGGTCTGGGTGCTGGCGTGCAGCTCGATCGGCGGGATGTCCAGCTCCATCACCCCCAGGTCCTGCACGATCAGTGCATCGACACCGGCGTCATGCAACTGGTGGATCAGCTTGCGCGCCGGCTCCAGCTCGTTGTCGTGGAGGATGGTGTTGATGGTGGTGAACACGCGCGCATGGTACCGATGGGCGAACTCGACCAGTTCGGCAATGTCGCTGACTTCGTTGCAGGCATTGTGGCGCGCGCCGAAGCTTGGGCCGCCGATGTAGATGGCATCAGCGCCGTGCAGGATCGCCTCACGGGCGATGGCCACGTCACGCGCAGGGCTGAGCAGTTCCAGCTGGTTCTTTGGAAGGGACATGTCGTTGTATTTTCGGGCTGTCACGGGTTAGGCGCGCATTGTAGCGGCGAAACGGGCTGGCGGCACCCTTGGGCTGCCCGAAGGTGTGCAGCCAGGGTGCGAGGGGGCGGCAACGACGGTCGGTCAGCGCTTGGCGGCCATCGCCGTCACTTCGACGCGCATGCCGTCGAACGCCAGGGCGGCCACGCCAACGGCGGCACGTACCGGCCAGGGTTTGCTGAAGAAGCGCTGGTACACTTCGTTGAATGCCGCGCGGTCGGCCATGTCGGTCAAGTAGATGGTCAGGTGCAGTACGCGGTCCATGCCGCTGCCGGCTTTTTCCAGCGCCACTTTCAAGGCCTGCAGGGTGCACTCGCTTTGCGCGACGATGCCACCCAGCTCCAGGCTGCCGTCGGCACGGGTTGGGATCTGGGTGGTGACCAGCACGCCGTTGTACTCGGCGACGTCGGAAGAAATCGAGTCGGCGTCCGGGTCGGGGGTATAGATGATGTCTGCTTGAGCCATGGTGTGGTTTGCCTTGCAACGGAAGGAAGCGGCAAGCCTACGCGAGCGCAACGCACCGGTCGAGCGCACCCCGGCGTTTGTAAAGCGCGGCGTTCACCGGCAGAATCGCGGCCGATTGCCAGACCAGAGGTTTACGTTGAACGAACAGACTTTGTCCCGGCGCCTGGAGCGCGTGGCTGCCTATGTGCCGCAGGGCGCGCGCCTGGCCGACATTGGCTCGGACCACGGCTTCCTGCCGGTGGCGTTGATGCTGCGCGGGGTGATCGAGGCCGGGGTGGCCGGTGAGGTGGCGCAGGTGCCGTTCGCCTCGGCCCAACGCACGGTGAGCCGCAACGGCCTGGAGGCCTCTGTGGCCGTGCGCCTGGCCGATGGCTTGGCAGCCATCGAGCCACAGGACCGTATCACGGTGGTCAGCCTGTGCGGCATGGGCGGCGACACCATGTGCGCCATCCTGCAGGCAGGCCCGCAGCGCCTGGCCGGCGTCACCCGCCTGGTAATGCAGCCCAACGGCGGTGAGCGCGAACTACGCCAGTGGCTGGCCGGCAATGGCTACCGGATCGTCCACGAGGAACTGCTGCGGGAAAACCGCTTCGACTACGAGATCATCGTCGCCGAGCCGGGCAGGGCGGTGTACACCGCTCAACAGCTGTACTTCGGGCCGTTGCTGATGCAGGAAAAAAGCGCGGCGTTCCTGGGTAAATGGCAGCGCATGCTGCGCCAGAAGCAGCACACCCTGGCCAATTTCCAGCGGGCCCGGGGCGCTGTGCCGCAGGCGAAGATAGACGACTTCAACCAGCAGGTAGGCTGGATAACGCAGCTGCTGGCCTGAGTCACTGTTGCGGGCAGTTGCTCATCTCGCGGTAACTGATTTCGTGCTTCTGGTCATGGTGGTCGAGGTACACCATGTGAGCGGTGCCGATCTGGCAGTCGCCGACGTTGCTGGGCGGGGTGATGGAAATCACTTTGGCCACATCCAGGTGCATGCCGTATGCATAGTTGCTACTGGCTGGCTGATCGTTGCCCGTGGCGGCGAGGGCTGCGCACGAAGCCAAGGCAGCGGAAATGGCGATTACAGCGAGGGAGGGTTTCATGGCTGGCTCCTTTTACAATGTATGACTAATGATGTATTCAAAGGCCTTACACAATAAATGGGCTAGATCGTGATAGATTCCTGCCTTTAACGTAACAATAACACCCAGTAAGGAGCTCACTTTCATGGACATGCTGCATGCCATGCGTACCTTCGCCCGTGTGGTGGAATGCGGCAGCTTCGCGGCGGCCGCCAACGCCCTGGACATCTCTGCGGCACAGGTTTCGCGCATCGTGGCGGAGCTGGAAAACCAGTTGCAGACCCGCCTGTTGCACCGCACCACCCGGCGCTTGCGCATGAGCGAGGCCGGCGAGCGGTTTCTCGAGCGGGCGCGGCAGATCATGCTGCTGACCGAAGAAGCGGTGGGCGAGGCCCGTGGTGCGCACCTGACGCCGCGTGGGCGGTTACGCCTGCACTGTCCCCATGGCCTGGGGCTGTTGCTGATGCCGCTGGTGGCCGGCTACAACGCGTTGTGCCCGGAGGTGGTGATCGAGCTGACCCTGTCACAGCGCAACCCCGACCCGCTGGCCGAAGGGCATGATGTGGTGATTACCGTTGACGGCGCGTTGCCCGATTCGCAGCTGATCGCCGTGCCGCTGGGCAATATCTTCAGTATCCCCTGCGCGGCCCCGGCCTACCTGGAAGCCAATGGCGTACCGGAAAGCCCCGAAGACTTGCACGGCCATCGTTGCCTGCGCATGTCGTACCCCATGTACGAAGGTGACTGGGTGTTCCCGCAGGGGGTCGACCAGTGTGTGATCGTACCGAAGGACGGTTTCTCCACCAATGTTGCCGATGCCATGCTGGTGGCCAGCGAGTTGGGCATGGGCATAGGCCTGTTGCCGTTCTACACCGCCAGCCAGGCGATCGGGCAGGGGCGGCTGTGCCGCCTGTTGGCGCCGTATCGGCTGCGCGAGAGTGCGCTGTATGCGATTTACCCGTCACGGCACTACCTGGATGCCAAGGTGCGTACCTGGATCGACTACCTCAAGGAGCAGTTGCCAGCGCTGTTCGAAAGGCACGCCGAGCTGGTGGACGACGCCCGCTACTGGCGCTAGGTGGGCAGAGCCTGGCGCCAGGGCCCGGTCGTCGACCTACTAAAGCGTGTAGTGCTTCAGCTCCCGCGCAATCAGCATGCGCTGGATTTCGCTCGACCCTTCGTAGATCTGGGTGATCCGGGCATCGCGGTAGTAACGCTCTACCGGGTAGTCTTCCAGGTAGCCGTAGCCGCCATGTACCTGGATCGCCATCGAGCACACCCGTTCGGCCATTTCCGAGGCGAACAGCTTGGCCTGGGATGCCTCTGACAGGCACGGCCTGCCGGCGCTGCGCAGGCGCGCAGCATGCAAAATCAGCAGCCGCGCAGCGTTGACCTGCACCTGCATGTCGGCCAACAGGTTGGCGATGCTCTGGTGCTCGTTGATCGGCTTGCCGAATTGCACACGGTCCCGTGAATAACCCAGCGCTGCTTCGAATGCCGCACGGGCGATGCCCAGCGCTTGCGCGGCGATACCGATCCGGCCCCCTTCAAGGTTGGACAAGGCGATGGCCAGGCCCTTGCCGCGCTCACCCAGCAGGTTGGCGGCCGGTACCCGGCAGTTGTCGAACGTGACCGCGCAGGTATCAGAGGCGCGGATGCCCATCTTGTGTTCGCTGCGGTCGACTTTGAAGCCCGGGTTGTCGGTGGGCACCAGAAAGGCCGACAGGCCCTTTTTGCCCAGGTCCGGGTCGGTTACCGCAAACACGATCGCCAGGCCGGCACGCCGGGCATTGCTGACGAACTGCTTGGCGCCATTGATTACCCATTGGCCGTCTACCAACTCTGCGCGGGTCCGCAGGTTATGCGCCTCGGAGCCGGCTTGCGGCTCGGTCAGGCAGAAGCAGCCGATCACTTCACCCGTGGCCAGGCGCGGCAGCCATTGCTGCTGTTGGTCGGCCGTGCCATATGCCAGCAGCGGGCCGCAACCCACGGAGTTGTGAATGCTCATCATCGCCCCGGTGGCGCCACAACCGGCGGAAATTTCCTCTACCGCCAGGGCATAGGCAACGTAGTCGGTGTAGCTGCCGCCAAAGGCTTCGGGCACGACCATGCCCAGCAGGCCCAGTTCGCCCATCTTGCGTACCACGTCGTCATCGATCCAGCCGGCCTTTTCCCAGGCCTGGGCGTGCGGGGCGATTTCGCCACGGGCAAAATCGCGCGCCATGTCGCGGATCATGATCTGTTCTTCGCTCAGTTCCAGGTCTTGCATCGGTGTACTCCCGGGCTCACAGGCCTTCGAAGAATTGGTCGACCCGCTGGCGTTGCAGTGCAGCCAGGGTGGGTGGGTTCCAGCGCGGTTGCTTGTCCTTGTCGATGATCAGGGCGCGTACGCCTTCGATGATATCGCCATGCTGGAACCACTGGCGGTCCAGGTGCAGCTCCATGGCAAAGCACGCCTCCAGGTCCCGTTGGCGGCCCCGGCGCAGCATCTCCAGCGTAACGGCCATGGCCAGCGGCGAGCGGCTTTCCAGCTGATCTGCGGTGGCCGTGGCCCAGGCGTGGCTGTCGCCAATGCTGACCGTGCGCAATTGCTCGACGATGGCTGGCAGGTCGGGCAGGGCGAAGAAGTGGTCGATGACCGGGCGCAGCTTTTCCAGCGGGGCATCCTCCAGCACCTGGCTACCGAGCCTGGCCAGCAGGCCCTGCAGGTCCTTGAGCGGGTGGTCGCCGAAACTCAGCTGGTCCAGGCCTTGGTCCAGGGCGGCGAGCTGGTCGCTGGCCAGGTACCAGTCGGCCAGGCCGCAATAGAGCGCATCGGCGGCCTGCACCTGTGCGCCGCTCACACCCAGGTAGATGCCCAGCTCGCCAGGGAGGCGCGACAGAAAATAACTGCCGCCCACGTCGGGGAAATAGCCAATGCCGACTTCGGGCATACCCAGCCGGCTGCGCTCGGTCACCACACGCAGGTCACAGCCCTGAGCCAGGCCCATGCCACCGCCGAGGGTGAAGCCGTCCATCAGCACCAGCACCGGTTTGCGGTAACGGTGGATGGCCAGGTCGAGGGCATACTCCTCGACGAAAAAGGTCTCATGCAGCGTATCGCCGGCCTTGAAGCTGTCGTGCAGCGAACGGATATCGCCACCGGCGCAAAAACCCTTGGGGCCTGCACCGCGCAGCACCACCGCCCGTACGTGCGGGTCCCGGGCCCACTGTTCCAGGTGGTGGCGCAGGCTACGGACCATGTCCAGGGTAAGGGCATTGAGGCCGGCGGGGCGGTTCAGTGTCAGGTGGCCGACCTGGTTGCGGACCTCGGCCAGTACATGGTCGGTGGCCGAGGTGTAAGCGTGCGCAGTCATTGCCTTCTCCCTGCTTTGTTATTGATTTTCCAAGTGAAGTCTGGATTTCGCTGGAGGATCTGGCGATCCTTGCATGCGAATTTGCCTTGTACAATCGACAAATCTGCAGGGGGAATCTGCATTTTTGCGTGCCTGGCAGTGTTGCCACTCTAGCAAGGTTTGAGGTTTACCGGATTGGCTTGGTGGATGGGCGCCGATGTTCTCGGTGTTTTGGTCCACCAGAATCACGATCATTAACCTTAGCGTAACGATCCAGCGCCGAGCTTGATTGATGCCCGGCTGGCCCCCGCCCTAAGGTGACCCCACGACAGCGAACCCGTGGAGTCACCATGACAACAACACAGAATCCACCGCCGCAATGGTCGCGACGGCGTGCCGAAAAGCAACGCCGCCTCGATCAGGTCCGCCACCTTGCCGACGGTGCGGTGCTGCCCAGCGAGCGTATCGTCGAAGCACTGGAGCTGTTGCTGGCCCCCGGCGACCGGGTGGTGCTGGAAGGCAACAACCAGAAGCAGGCCGACTTCCTCTCGCGCTCGCTGGCCAAAGTCGACCCTGGGCGCCTGCACGACCTGCACATGATCATGCCCAGCGTCAGCCGTGCCGAGCACCTGGACTTGTTCGAGCGCGGCATCGCCCGCAAGCTGGATTTTTCCTTCGCCGGGCCACAAAGCCTGCGCATTGGCCAGTTGCTTGAAGACGGCTTGCTCGAAGTCGGCGCGATCCACACCTATATCGAGCTGTACTCGCGGCTGCTGGTCGACCTGATCCCCAACGTGACCTTGGTGGCAGGCTTCATGGCCGACCGTGAGGGCAACCTGTACACCGGGCCCAGCACCGAAGACACCCCGGCACTGGTGGAGCCGGCCGCGTTCAGCGACGGTATCGTCATCGCCCAGGTCAACCAGCTGGTCGACCGTGTGGATGACCTGCCGCGGGTCGATATCCCGGCATCATGGGTCGATTTCGTGGTGGTTGCCGACCAGCCTTTCTACATCGAACCGCTATTCACCCGCGACCCGCGTCATATCAAGCCGGTGCATGTGCTGATGGCGATGATGGCCATTCGCGGCATCTACGAAAAACACCAGGTGCAGTCGTTGAACCATGGCATCGGCTTCAATACCGCTGCCATCGAGCTGATCCTGCCCACCTACGGTGAGTCGCTGGGGCTCAAGGGCAAGATCTGCCGCAACTGGACCCTCAACCCGCACCCTACGCTGATCCCGGCTATCGAAAGCGGTTGGGTGCAAAGCGTGCATTGCTTTGGCACCGAGCTGGGCATGGAGGACTACATCGCCCAGCGGCCCGATGTGTTCTTCACCGGCCGTGACGGTTCACTGCGCTCCAACCGCATGATGTGCCAGCTGGCCGGGCAGTACGCCGTGGACCTGTTCATTGGCGCGACCCTGCAGGTAGACGGCGATGGCCATTCGTCGACAGTCACCCGCGGCCGCCTGGCCGGCTTTGGCGGGGCGCCGAACATGGGCCACGACCCCCGGGGCCGGCGCCATGCAACGCCGGCCTGGCTCGACATGACCGTGCCGCAAACCCTGCTGGAGCGCGGCCGCAAGCTGGTGGTGCAGATGGTCGAAACGTATCAGGAAGGCGGCAAACCGACCTTCGTGGAAACCCTCGATGCGGTGGCCGTGGCGAAAAAGGCCGGCATGCCGCTGGCCCCGGTGATGATCTACGGTGACGACGTTACCCACCTGTTGACCGAAGAGGGCATTGCCTACCTGTACAAGGCCCGCAGCCTGGAAGAGCGCCAGCAGATGATTGCCGCTGTGGCCGGGGTTACCGCCATCGGCCTGCGGCATGACCCGAAAGACACTGCGCGCCTGCGCCAGCAAGGCCTGGTCGCATTGCCCGAAGACCTGGGCATCCGCCGCACCGACGCCAGCCGCGAGCTGCTGGCAGCGCGCAGCGTTGCCGACCTGGTTGAATGGTCCGGCGGCCTGTACAACCCGCCGGCACGGTTCAGGAGCTGGTGATGAAAGCACACGACTTGCGCCTTGAACCTGTTACGGTCCCTGTGGGCGCGGGGTTACCCGCGAAGAGGCCAGCCCACACAACCCGGATTCAACTGCCAGACCACCTGGCCGACCTGGCCGTGGAAGCCCTGATCGACGAAGCCGAACTGTCCCCCAAACCCGGCCTGGTCGACCGCCGCAGCAACGGCGCTCACACCGACATGACCCTGGCCCTGATGCACGCCTCGGCCCTGGCCCTGTGGCCCTGCCTGCGCAACATGGCCGCAGCCGCGCAAACCATTGGCACCATCGGCCAACCCCTGCGCGCCAGCTTGGGCCAGCTCGGCCGTGAAGGCGAAGCCGCGATGCTGGCCGCGACCCATGGGGTCAACACCCACCGCGGCGCTATCTGGGCCCTGGGCCTGCTGGTCGCCGCCAAGGCCCTCGACCCCGATGCCAGCGCCAGCACGGTGGCCGCGCGGGCCGGGCGCATCGCCCTGTTCGACGACCCGGCCATGCCGCAGCAGCACAGCCATGGCCTGCAGGTGCGCCAGCGCTATGGCAGCAGCGGTGCCCGCGAACAGGCGCAACAAGGCTTCCCTGCAGTTATCGGCCACGGCTTGCCAAACCTGCAACGCAGCCGTGCCAGCGGTGCCAGTGAGGCCAACGCCCGGCTCGATGCCTTGCTCGCCATCATGGTCGTGCTCAGCGATACCTGTGTGCTGTGGCGCAGCGGCCCTGCCGGGCTGGCCGCCGTGCAGCAGGGCGCCCGCGCGGTACTGGGTGCCGGGGGCAGTGCCACCCTGGCCGGGCGCCGCCACCTGCGTGCGCTGGACCAGCAACTGCTGCAACTGAACGCCTCACCGGGCGGCGCCGCCGACCTACTGGCCGCCTGCCTGTTCCTCGACAAAGCCGGGAGCCTGTGACATGGAAACCCTGACCTTCGATTTCCCCGCCGCCGAACCGGGGCGTGGCCGCACGCTGGTGGGCTGTGTCAGCTCCGGCGACCTTGAAGTACTGATCGAACCCGGCACCGCCGGCCACCTGCAGATCCAGGTGGTGACTTCGGTCGATGGCAGCGCCGCGCGCTGGGCGCAACTGTTCCAGCGCCTGTTCGAGGGCCGCGCCTGGCCGGCCGTGAACATCGACATTCATGACTTCGGCGCCACCCCGGGGGTGGTCCGCCTGCGCCTGGAACAAGGCTTCGAGGAGATCGCCCATGACTGACACCGCACGCCTGCTGCGCAGCCGCAGCTTCGTAGAACTGGGTGCCCGGCAGCGCGCCCGCGCCGTGCTCGACCCGGGCAGTTTCCGCGAGCTGCTCGGCCCCTTCGACCGGCTGATGTCGCCTTGGCTGCCCTTGCAGGGCATCGTGCCGCAGGCTGACGACGGCGTGGTCATCGCCAAAGGCACGCTGAACGGGCGCAATGCGGTGGTCGCCGCTATCGAGGGCGGCTTCCAGGGCGGCAGCATGGGCGAGGTGGGCGGCGCCAAGATTGCCGGGGCGTTGGAGCTGGCCATCGAAGACAACCGCAATGGCATCCCCACGTGTGCAGTGCTGCTGCTCGAAACCGGCGGTGTGCGGTTGCAGGAAGCCAACCTTGGCCTGGCAGCGATTGCCGAAATCCAGGCGGCGATTGTCGAACTGCGGGCCTGGCAGCCGGTAATCGGGCTGATTGCAGGTTCCGTCGGGTGCTTCGGCGGCATGTCGATCGCCGCTGGCTTGTGCAGCCATTTACTGCTCACCCGCGAGGCCCGCCTGGGCCTCAACGGGCCTCAGGTCATCGAACAGGAAGCCGGCATTGCCGAGTATGACGCCAAGGACCGGCCGTTCATCTGGAGCCTGAGCGGCGGCGAACAGCGCCATGCCAGCGGGCTGGTCGATGGCTATGTGGCCGATGACATCCAGGCGCTGCGCGACTGCCTGCTGCAACTGCTCGACTCGCCTGGCGCTGACCGCGCCCGGCAACACGCCTGGTACCTCGAGCGCCTGGCCCGGCTGGGCGCCGAGTGCCCGCAACTGGACGCTGCCGCTGTGCGTGCCCTTTACCAAGGAGAAGCCCAATGAACCGTGCCATGAACTGGCTGCCGGGCCTGGCGGGCGGCCAGCCCTTGCCGGGCTACCCGGCGTCGTTGCAGGTCATCGATGGCGAACTGGACAACCGCATGGCGCGCTTTATCGCCGTGGTCCCCGACCCCGCCAATCCGTTCCCCCGCGCCCGCGGGGGCGAAGTCGGCCTGCTGGAGGGTTGGGGCCTGGCCAAGGCCGTGAGCGACGCGGTCGACGCTGACAGCCAGGGGCACAAGCGCGCAATTGTCGCGGTAATCGATGTGCCCAGCCAGGCCTACGGCCGCCGTGAGGAGGCCTTGGGTATCCATCAGGCCTTGGCTGGCGCTGTGCAGGCTTACGCCCAGGCCCGGCTGGCCGGTCACCCGGTAATCGGGCTGCTGGTCGGCAAGGCCATGTCTGGCGCTTTTCTTGCCCACGGCTACCAGGCCCAGCGCCTGATCGCCCTGGACGATGCCGGGGTAATGGTGCATGCCATGGGCAAGGCGGCA
Source organism: Pseudomonas juntendi (assembly GCF_009932375.1). Classification (GTDB taxonomy): domain Bacteria; phylum Pseudomonadota; class Gammaproteobacteria; order Pseudomonadales; family Pseudomonadaceae; genus Aquipseudomonas; species Aquipseudomonas juntendi. The sequence continues at coordinate 31,000 of NZ_BLJG01000093.1, read as the reverse complement.
GCCGCGCGGATTACCCTGCGCAGTGTCGAGCAACTGGAAGCGTTGGCCGCCGAGGTGCCGCCCATGGCCTATGACCTGGCCAGCTATGCGTCACTGGGCCTGCTGTGGCGTCGGTTGACGGTGGCCAACGCCGAAGCGCCTGGCAGCGCCGACATTGCCCGGGTGCGTGCCTGCCTTGCCGACGCGGTCCGCGATATTGGCAGCTCGACCGACCTGTCGTCGCGGCTGGCGGGCGAACACCGCAGTGCCTCGCGGCAAGTGCGTGAGCAACTGCGCCGCCAATGGCAGGGTGCCTGAGGTGAACGCGCCACGCCCCCATGACCTGCTGTGGGGCATGCCCACTTCGGCCCTGCCGGCCGACGCGCCGCTGTGGGCACGGGAAGTGTTGGCCGGCGGCCAGCCGGTGGTCGTGCGCCGCGCGGTGTGTGACGCCGGCTGGCTCGCCGTGGGCGTGCGTGGCCAAGGGCGGGCGCAGCGCCTGGCAGCGTTGATGCGGGTTGGCGACATTCAACGCCAGCAGGCCCCCGAAGCCTTGCAGCGGCCAACACAGCGCGCCTGGCCAGCATTGCAGGCCCTGGCCTGGGTAGCGCCAATGCTCGATGCCTGCGGCCTGGCCTGGGGGCCGACAGGTGGCGTGGGTTACCAGATTGCAACGGGTATCGACGTGCTGCACGCCGACAGCGACCTGGACATACTGGTACGCACGCCGCAACCGCTGGCGCGTATACAGGCCCGCACGCTGTTGGCGATGCTGGACGGCGCGCCATGCCGTATCGATGCGCAACTGGAAACCCCGGGCGGGGCTGTGGCGTTGCGCGAGTGGGCCGGTTTCGCCCAGCGTGTGTTGCTCAAGTCGTCCGTGGGGCCATGCCTGTGCGAAGACCCGTGGGCTGTACGGGAGCGTGCCGCATGAGCACTCTGTTCGCGTTTCCGGGCCAGGGTGCCCAGCAGGTGGGCATGTTGCGGCGCCTGCCCGAAGGCAGCGCGCCGGTGCTGGAAGAGGCCAGCGATGCCCTTGGCCAGAACGCACTGGCGTTGGACAGCGAGCACGCCCTGCAGTCGACCCGCGCCGTGCAGCTGTGCCTGCTGCTCAGTGGCGTGGCCTGGGCGCGCTGGTTGATGCAGCGCAGCCCAGGGCCGGATTGCGTGGCGGGCTTGTCGGTCGGCGCCTACCCGGCGGCAGTGGTGGCCGGTGCTTTGGGCTTTGCCGACGCTGTGCGCCTGGTTGCCCTGCGCGGCGAACTGATGCAACGGGCCTATCCGCGCGGCTATGGCATGACTGCGCTCAGTGGCCTGGAGCTGGCCAGTGTCGAGCGCTTGCTGGGCGAGGTGGGCGGCGAGGTGTATGTCGCCAATCTCAACAGCGAGCAACAGATCGTCATTGCCGGCAGCGAAACGGCGATGGCGGCGGTGGCGGCCCGCGCGCGCAGCCTGGGCAGGGGCATCGCGCGCCGGCTGGCAGTCAGCGTGCCATCGCATTGCCCGTTGCTGGCTGGCCCGGCAGCCGAGCTGGCTGCGGCCTTCGCTGCGGTCGAACTGCAGCGGCCACGTATCACTTACCTCAGTGGCAGCAGCGCACGGGTGATAGTCGACCCGCAGCGCCTGCGCGACGATCTGGCCGGCAACATGGCGCGCCGGGTGGACTGGCGGGCAGCGTTGCGCAATGCCTATGAACGCGGCGTGCGCCTGCACCTGGAAATGCCGCCTGGCAGCACGCTCAGCGGCCTGGCCCGGCCGGTGTTCGAACAGGGCAGGGTGCTGGCGGTGGAAGGCACCCGATGGGACAGCCTGGATGCGCTGCTGCGCCAGGAGGTGGCGGACCGGCGATGATGGCGGGCAGCGCGCCGGCTGGCACGGGCTACGCCCGTTAATGAAGCCGGTGCGGCGCGTGCAGGTTTACCGATGGCGAAGAACAACAACAAGCAACTTCGACACTACCTGAGGACAACAACAATGATCATCTATGGTGTGGCACTGCTGGCGGTCTGTACGCTGGCTGGGGTTATCGTCGGCGACTTCCTGGGCGTACTGCTGGGCGTCAAATCCAATGTAGGCGGGGTCGGCATCGCCATGATCCTGCTGATCTGCGCACGCCTTTACATGCACCGTCACGGTGGCATGAGCAAGGAGTGCGAGTTCGGTGTGGGCTTCTGGGGGGCCATGTACATTCCGGTCGTGGTGGCCATGGCGGCGCAACAGAACGTGGTCACTGCCCTGCACGGCGGGCCGGTGGCGCTGCTGGCTGCAATAGGTGCGGTGCTGGTGTGCGGTGCGACCATTGCACTGATCAGCCGCAGCCACCGCGGCGAACCGCTACCCGCGGTCGAGGCGCCACCCCAGGCCAATGGGCATGCTGCCCCTGCAGGGGGGCGCTGAACATGTGGCCGATCATTGATAATGCCCTGGAACATAACGGCCTGATCACTGCCTTCGCGGTGGTGGGCGGCATCATGTGGCTGTCGGTGTTGTTGTCCAGGTACCTGACCTTCGGCCGCGTGCACGGCTCGGCCATCGCCATTGTCATCGGGCTGGTGTTGGCCTGGGTGGGCGGTACCCTCACAGGCGGCCAGAAAGGCCTGGCCGACATGGCGCTGTTTTCCGGCATCGGCCTGATGGGCGGGGCCATGCTGCGCGACTTCGCCATCGTTGCCACGGCGTTCGAGGTGCAGGCCACCGAGGCTCGCCGTGCCGGGATGATCGGCGCGGTGGCGCTGCTGCTCGGCACGGTCTTGCCATTCATTGTCGGGGCGGGCGTGGCGTACGCCTTTGGTTACCGCGACGCGGTGAGCATGACCACCATTGGTGCCGGTGCCGTGACGTACATCGTCGGCCCGGTGACCGGCGCGGCGCTGGGTGCCAGTTCGGACGTGATGGCCCTGTCGATCGCCACCGGTTTGATCAAGGCGATTCTGGTGATGGTATTCACCCCGGTATCGGCCCGTTTGCTGGCGCTGGACAACCCACGCTCGGCAATGGTGTTCGGCGGTTTGGCGGGGACTGTGTCGGGTGTGACCGCCGGGTTGGCGGCGACGGACCGGCGGCTGGTGCCTTACGGGGCACTGACCGCCACGTTCCATACCGGCTTGGGGTGCCTGATGGGGCCGTCGATCCTGTACTTCTGTGTGCGAGGGTTGGTGGGGTAGACAACCGGGCTGCATGGCAGCCCGTTGGCTCAGTGGGCCTGGCTCTGGGCAGGCGGTGCAGGGTCGGCGGGCTCCAGCGGCGGATGCTCTTGCGCGGCATGCATCAGGTCTTCGGTTACCCGCAGTTCGGCACCGGTGGGCGAGAACGTGGTCGAGGCGGCGAAGGGGGCCGGGTGTTCTGCCGCCGGGCGCTTGCCACGGCGCCACATGAAGAAGCACAGCATCGCCAGGTTGACCACGGCAAACGCCCAGAACAGTCCGGCCTCGCCAAACTCGGTCATCATCGGCGAAATGGCCACCGGTGCCATGGCCGAGCCCAGTGAGTTGATCAGCAGCAAACCCTGGATCATCGGCACCAGTGCATCGGACGGTGCGCGGTCGGCGGCATGGCTGACCGCGACCGGGTACAGGGTGAACACGCCACCGCCCAACAGGAACAGCATGGCCGGCAGCAGGAACGAGTCCGAGGGCAGGAAGACCGTGACCAGTGACAGCACAACGCACAAGGCGGCCAGCGCCAGCAGTACGTCCAGGCGGTCTTTGCGGTCCGACCAGCGCCCGACCGGGTACTGCAACAGCATGGCGCCAAGGATGACCCAGGCCATCATGTTGCCGACTTCGCCCACCTCCAGGCCGATGCGTTGCAGGTACAGCGGCAACAGGGCATAGATGCCGGCGATGGCGACGCCCGAGCCGAAGCAACCCACCAGGCCCGAGGGGGCCACGCCCAGCAACTGCCGGGGCTTGAGGGGTTCGACCTGCTCCAGCAAGGGCGATACCCGCGGCAGGATCACGATGGGCAGCACCGACAGTGCGGCGAGCACGCCGGCCAGCATGAACGGCGCGGTATCGCCCAACTGGGTGATCTCCCCCAGGCCGGCCTGGGCGATGACCCCGGCGCCATAGAAGGCGATCATGTACAGCGCCAGCAGGCGGCCGCGGATTTTCGCGTCGCCGGCCAGCAGCAGCCAGCTTTCGATCACCAGGAACACGCCCACGGCGGCCCAGCCGTTGATCAGGCGCAGCACCGACCACCAGGTCACGTCGTAGAACAAGCCCTGCAGCAAGATGGTCACGGCAATCAGCGAGGCGAAGCTGGTATAGGCGCGAATGTGGCCGATGCGCAGGATCAGCCGGTCGTTGAAGATGGCGCCCAGTGTGAGGCCGATGAAGTAGGTCGACGAAACGATGCCAATGGTGGTGGCAGACTCACCGGCAGCGCCCAGGCGCAGGGTGGTGAGGGAAGACATGAAGCCGTTGCCCAGGGCGATGATGAACAGCCCGAGCAGGGGCGCCAGCGCCATGGCCAGCAAACGCGGAGACATAGGTACCTCTGGTTGGATGAGCGGAATGAGCGCCTTTTCGGACGCGCACACCGGCTCGACCCCGCAAGGGGCGAGTAGCTGCACGGATGCGACCTGGGCAAGACTCAACCGCTGGGCCGTAGGGGATGGGGCCGGGCGGGGAGGGTTGAGCCTATTTCACATGGTGGGCATGTGTTCAGGCACGGACTCTGTCATTGCTGCTGGTTGCCACCGTTGACGGCGACGGGCGAAAAGGAAGCGCGATTCTACGGGGTTGCGAGGGTTTGCCCAAGGGGCCTGGCCCTGCGACGAGACGCCGCAGGCAGCCAGGCAACTGCGCCCGGCAGCTAAGGCTGCACCCGGGTATCGATACTGACCACCACCGACATCCCCGGCCGCAACTGCCGGGCGGGTGGCTGGTCGGCATCCACGGTGATCCGTACCGGTATCCGCTGGGCGATCTTGACGAAGTTGCCGGTGGCATTGTCGGCCTGCAGCAAGGCGAACTCCGAACCGGTGGCCGGCGAAATCTGCTGCACGTGCCCGTACAGCTTCAGGTGGTTCAGCGCGTCCACGGTAAAGCTCACGGGTTGGCCGATGCGCACATTGGCCATCTGGGTTTCCTTCATGTTGGCGATGACCCACAGGGTGTCGGGCACCAGCGCCATCAACTGTGCACCTGAATTGACATAAGCACCCAGGCGCGTGCCGATCTGCCCCAGTTGGCCGTCACGCGGGGCGGTAACCCGGGTGTTGTCGAGGTCGATGCGCGCCAGCTCCACGGCGGCCTTGGCGTTTTCCACGGCCGCTTCGAGCGCAGCCCGGTTGACCACCACGGTCTTCCGGTCCTGGCGGGCGATTTCCAGCGCGGCCTTGGCCTGGGCCAGGCTGGCGACGGCAGCTGCCTCGTTGGCGCGGGTCACGTCCAGTTCGCTGCGGGAAACCGAGCCGTCGCTGACCAGCGCCTGATTGCGGCGCAGGTCGGCCTTGGCTTTGGCCGCCTGGGCCTGGGCATCGCCAGTGGCGGCCTGGCGTTGGGCAATGGTGGCTTCGGCGCTCTTGCGCTGTTGCAGGTTGTTGGCCAGGGCTGCCTGTTGCTGCTGCAACTGGGCGAGGGCCTGGGCCAGGCGCTGTTTGTAGATACGGTCGTCCAGTTGCACCAGCAGGTCGCCGGCCTTGACGAACTGGAAGTCGTGCACGGGCACGTCGACGATGTAACCACTGAGCTGGGGGCCGATCAGGGTGACCTGCCCGCGCACCAGGGCGTTTTCGGTGCTTTCGATGGCACTGCTGAAGGGCGGCAGGCGCCAGGCATAGAGCACCAGCAGAACACCTGCCAGGGCCACGGCGGCAAAGCAGATCGAGGACAGCAACCGCACCCGCCGCGTGCGTACCGGGCTACCCGGCTCGCTGGGGGGCGTGGCGCCTTCCGGGGTTTCGGCGATGGCGGTGGTGGTCGTGGTACGGGTGTCGTCGGTCATCGGGTGGGCACGCCGGGGGTGGAGTCGGTGGTGGTGGCCTGGCGTTTCGAGTACCAGAGCCAGGTGCTACGGATGCAGATCCAGATCATGGTCAGTATGGCGATGCTGCCGATCAGTACGAACACATCGTTGTAGGCCATGACATTGGCTTCGCGGCTGGCGGCCGTGGCCAGCAGGCGCATGCCGGCTTCAGTGCGCAGGGCCGGGTCGGCGAGGATGCCACTGTAGGCTGCTGCACCGCTTTGTACGCGGGCATTGACCAGTGGTTCCAAATAACTCAGGTGGTCCATCAGGTGGCTGGAGTGGAACTTCTCCCGCCAGGTCTGGAAGGTGCCGAGCAGTGCCGCGCCAACCAGGCCGCCAACGTTGTTGCAGATGCCGAACAGCACCGAAAAGCTGACCAGGTTACGGGGGTTGGCGCGCACATGGCTGATACCCAGGGCCATCGACGGCCCCAGGAAGAAGGTACTGCCAAAGGCCAGCAGAAACTGGCTGAAGTACATTTGTGCCGGGCGCGTGAGGTTGCTGGAACCGCTGTCGATGAATGCACCGACGGCCATGGCCAGCAAGGACACGAACAGCGGGATGATCAGGTGGTTGGGGTTTATGGTCAGGGCACTGCTGGCCAGGCCCGCCACGGCACCCAGCAGCATGATCCAGTACAGGCTGCGCATCTGCTCGCTGCTCATGTTCAAGGCCTGCAGGAAGCCTACCGCCCCTGTGGATTGCTCCGAGGTGACCATGCGGATCAGCACCACGCACAGGGCCAGACGGATGATGGCGCCACTGCCAAGCCAGCGGGTCATCAGCAACGGGTTGCGGCGGTTGTGTTCGATGGCCAGGCCGCTGAGCATCAGCGCAATCGATGCCGCCAGCGCCACGCCGAGCCACGGGGCCTCCAGCCACCAGTCGATGCGCCCCAGCGACAGCACGGCACAAAGCAGGGCGGTACCGCTGGCCATCAGGGTGAAGGTCAGGAAGTCCAGTGGCTCGAAGGTTTTGAAGCGGTCACCGGGCGGCAGCTTGAGCAGCAGGACACAGCCCAGTGCCGCCAGGGCCAGCCCGAGCTCGAACAGGTACAGCCCGCGCCATTCGGCTATCTGCAGCAAGTCTTCGGAAAAGATCCGCGCCAGGGGTAATGCCAGCTGCGAAGCGCCCAGGCCCAGTACCATGGCCTTCAACCGCCATTGGGCGGGGAAGGCCTGGATCATGTAGTACAGCCCCAGCGAGCTGAGCGCCGCCCCTACCATGCCGTGGGCCGCGCGTACGGCGATGGCCGAGTTGAGGTCGTTGACCAGCAGGTGGGCGAAGGTGACCAGGACGTATAGGACCAGGAACACCTCGGTGAAGGCGCGCAAGCCGAATTGTTGGCGGAATTTCACCAACAGCAGGTTCATGGACACGTTGGTCATCACGTAGGCCGCTGGCAGCCACGCCATTTCCGCCGTGGTTGCACCTAGCGCGCCTTGCAGGAACATCAGGTTGGCGGTGACCAGCGCGTTGCCCAAGCCACCGGTAATGGCTACCAGCAGGCCGACCACGCCATACGCCAGGCCTTTTGCTGGCGAATGCAAAGGCGTGGAGGGGGAGCCTGGCAGGGTGGGCTTTTCGTGGGGTAGCCACGCGTGTGGGGCGTATTTGTTCATGGGGCAGACTGTACTTGAGCGGCGCTTGGTGCTGCTAGGTGCAGGCTTTGGTTTTGAGCGTATTGTGCGTTGCCGGTAGCACCGTATTCGCGGGTGGCACAGAACCCGCCGCGGTGGCTGGCACCGGCTGCGCCGGTGTTCGCGGGAACGCCCGCTCCCACAAGGGAGCGGGTTTACCCGCTAAAGGGCCGGGGCTGCTGGCCGACGGGGGCGTCAGAAGTCTACGCTGGCGGACAAGCGCAGCACCCGTGGTGTGCCTTGGGTCAGGTAGTTGTTGGTGGTCGAGGCCGACGCCCAATAGGCCTTGTTGGCGACGTTCTCCAGGTTGGCCCGCAAGGTCACCCACTGCTCATCCACCTTGAAACGGTAACGTGCGCCGAGGTCGACCCGGGTCCAGGCCGGGATGTTCAGGCTGTTGCTGGCATTGACGTACTGGCCGCCGGTACGCAACACCCGCGCATTCAATGCCGCGCCGGCGATGCCTGGAACGTCCCAGTCCGCGCCCAGGTTGTACTGGAAGCGCGGCACGCCCGGCGCACGGTTGCCGTCGTTGGCGCCATTGGCAGTGTTCTTGAGCTCGGTGTGCATGAACACTGCACCGGTCAGCAGGCGCAAGCCGTGCACCGGCTCGCCGAACACATTCAATTCCACCCCTTTGTTGACCTGCTCGCCGTCCATGCTGAAGGTGTCGCGCTCGGCACCGGCGCTGCGGAACGTGGTGCTGTTGGGCTGCTCGATGCGGTACAGGCCAAGCGTTGCACCAAAGCTGTCCCAGTCCAGCTTGACCCCGGCCTCGACCTGCTTGCTGCGCCTGGGCGGGAACACTTCATTGGCATTGGTCACGCTCGACGGGGCAGTGGGGCCTTGTGCCAGGCCCTCGATGCGGTTGGCGTAGAACGACACATGCTCCCACGGCTTGAGCACCAGGCCATAGACCGGCGTGGTCACCGACTCGTCATAGTTGGCGTTGCGCTCACCGCTAGCGGTAGACCAGCCGTCGACACCGATCGATTGCCGGCGCACGCCCAGGGTCAGCAGCACACGGTCGTCCACAAAGCCAAGGGTGTCGGACAGCGCCACGCTCTTGACCCGGTTCTTGCCCACGATACGCGGGTCGTGCAGGTCACTGCCCGTGTACGTATTGGTCGGGCGCGGCACCTTGACCGGGTGGTACAGGTCGGTGGCATAGCGGTTGGCAGCGGCAACTGCGGCGTAAGCCGAACGTTGTTCGCCCCACATGCCCGAAAGCCCGACGTTGAGCCGATGGCTGACCGGCCCCGTGGCGAACTGGCCATTGATGCCGGCCATGGCGCTCTTGTTGTCCTCATCGTGTGGTGAATAGAGGTAGCCACCCCGCGCAGTGCCGTTGGCGTCGCTGACGTACAACGAGGAGTATTCGCCGTTTTCGCGAGTGTGCTTGGCCCCGGCACCGGCATAAAGCACCCAGTTGTCGTTGAGGTCGTATTCGGCGTTGAGCATGCCGTAGGTGTCTTCCAGCTGTGACCAGGTCCACGGTTGGGCGTAATTGTCGCGCGCCGAGGGGGCATGGGGCACTTTGCTGCCGGTTGGGTAGATCACCGCCCGGCCCTGGTTGATGCGTTCTTTCTGGTAACCCAGGTCGGTGGACAGGCGCAGGCGTTCGCCCCGGTAGTCCAGGGCTACAGCTACCAAGGTGGCGTGCTGCGCTTCGTCGTGCACACCCGTGCCGCCGTCATGCTGGGCCAGGTTGATACGGGCGCCGAAGCGGTTGTCTTCACCAAAACGTTGGCCTAGGTCCAGGTGGCCGCCGACATTGGCGCCGGTGGCATAATCGAGGCTGACGTGGCGGGTTGGCGTGTCTGCGGCACGCTTGGGAACCAGGTTGACCGCACCGCCAATACCGCTGCCCTGGGGGGCGACGCCGTTCAGAAAGGCGTTCGGGCCCTTGAACACCTCGACGCGCTCGAGTGCTTCGGTGGTGATTATCTGCCGCGGTAGCACGCCGTACAGGCCGTTGTAGCTGATGTCGTCAGTGCTCAGTGGCAGCCCGCGGATGGTGAACACCTGCGAGAAATTGCCAAAGCCTGCCGACTGGCGCACTGCCGCGTCATTGAGCAACACATCACCCAAGGTACGCGCCTGTTGATCGGCAATGGTCTTGGCGGTGTAGCTGGTGACGCTGAACGGTACATCACTGGTCGGCTGTTCACCAAGCACACCCAGGCGTGCGCTACGCGCCAGCTGGCCGCCTTGCCAGGTATCGCCGCTGGCGGCCAGGTTGCTGTTGATGGTGGTGGCGCCCAGCTCCAGGGCACTGCCCAGATCCACTGCCGGCGCCAGGGTGTAGCCCCCGCTGCCGGTGCTGATCAGGCTGTAGCCACTGCCGGCCAGCAGGCGAGCAAAACCCTCCGGCACACTGAAACTGCCCTGCAGGCCCTGGCTTTGCCTGCCCTGAAGCAGCGCCGGGTCGAATGACAAGGGCACCCCGGCATTGGCGGCGAAGCGTGCCAGCACATCGGCCAGTGGGCCAGCGGCCAGGTGATAGTCGCGGGGGGTGGCGTCGGCAGCGATCGCCGCTGGTGCCAGGGCGGCCATGGCGATGGCAAGGCTCAGTGCCTTGAAAGGCAAATGGGGCATTGGGCGAGGGTCCTGTAGGTGCAGAAAAGGGAGGTTCTGCACTGATCACCGGACGACGCCGGAAAAGGTATCAAAAAGCCTGTCGTTGATTCCCGTGTGCGCTGCGCCCGGGTCAGCTCAGGGGCTCGACCGTCACCCAATAGCGAGTCAGGCCCTGGACAGTTACCGGCAAGGTGTCGGCCAGCAGCCGCAGGCTGGCATCGGTATCGGTCACCGGAAAGGCGCCAGACACTTTCAGGCCGCGCACCGCCGGGTGGCAACGCAGCACGCCCGGGCGGTAGCGGCCCAGCTCCTGCAACAGGTCGGCCAGGCGCATGTCGCGCGCCAGCAGCATGCCGTGTTCCCAGGCCAGGTCGCCGTTTTCCAGCGGGGTGGCGGGCAGTACCCGGTCGGCATCGAACGCGCTGCGCTCGCCTGCCTTGAGCTGCACGCTGGCGGCGGCGTGCAGCGGGCGGTTGGCGACGGTGCCCTGCAACACCGCGACCCGGGTCAGTGCGCCGTCGATACGTACGCTGAAGCGCGAGCCCAGCGCCCGCGCATGGCCCTGCGGGGTGGTCACCACCAGCGGGCGCGGCGGGGTTGCCGGGTCGTTGGCGCTGGTCACGAGCACTTCACCTGCCAGCAAGGCGATACGGCGTTGCCGGGCATCGAAGCGGATATTGATGGCGGTGTGGGTGTTCAACAGTACGTGGCTGCCGTCAGCCAGTGTCAGTGAGCGTTGTTCGCCAACCGCCGTGCGGGCATCGGCGGCCCATTGCTGCCAGGGTGCCTCGCGCCAGGCCATCCAGGCTGCTGGTGCCGCCAGCAGCCACATCCCCAGACGCTGCAGGGCCTGGCGGCGGCTGACCGCACCCTGGCGGCTGAGCCGGCGCAAGGTTTCCCCGGTAACCGGCGCAGGCAGGCGGCGAAACTCACCGAGGATGGCCTCGGCGCGCTGCCAGGCCAGGGCATGCTGGCTACTGCGCTGGCACCAGGCCTGGACGGCGCGATGGTCATCGTCGGTGGCTGCGCCCGACTGCAGCTGCACCAGCCAGTCGGCGGCCTCGCCGAGGATCAGTGGGTCGATAGGTGGGCTCATTCGTCCATGCTCAGGCAGGCGAGGAAGGCGGTGCGCATGTCGCGCTTGATGGTCACCAGCGAAACCTGCAGTTGTTCGGCGATTTGCGCGTAGGTCAGCCCGTCCAGTTGCGACAGCAGGAATACGTGGCGAACCCGCGCCGGCAACTCGCGCAGCATGGCATCGATGCGGTACAGCGTTTCGAGGATCATCCAGCGGGTCTCGGCCGACGGCACTTCGGGTTCGGGCAGATGCGCGATGGCCTGCAGATACGCCCGTTCGACATCCTGGCGACGCCAGCGGTCTATCACCAGGCCCTTGGCAATGTGCGTCAGCAATGCCCGAGGCTCACCGCCGAAATAGCTGTTGCCCTGACGGCTGAGCAGGCGCAGGAAGGTGTCATGGGCCAGATCGGCCGCATCGCAGGCATTACCCAGCCTGCGCCCCAGCCAGCCCTGCAGCCAGCCGTGGTGCTCGGTGTACAGCGTCTGAACCTGCAGGTTGAGGGTGGGGTCGGCGGGCGGCATGGGGCGCGGGTTTCCGGGAAATAGGTGCAATTAGGAATTGATCGCATTCTATGCCCCGGGTTGCAGAACTGGCAATGTACAAAAGTGCGGGTACAGGCCCTTACAATGCCTTGGCCAGAAACGCCGCCGTGCGGCTTTCCTTGCAGTTGGCCACCACTTGCGGCGTTCCGCTGACCACCACCTTGCCCCCGGCAGCCCCGGCACCTGGCCCAATATCGATCACCCAGTCACTCTGCGCCACCACCCGCATGTCATGTTCCACCACCACCACGCTGTGCCCAGCCTCGACCAAGCGGTTCAGTTGCACCAGCAGCCGGTCGATGTCTTGCGGGTGCAGGCCATTGGTCGGCTCATCCAGCACGTACAGGGTCGCGCCCCGGGCCATGCGTTGCAGTTCGGTCGCCAGCTTGATGCGTTGCGCCTCACCCCCGGACAGCTCGGTGGCCGGCTGGCCCAGGCGCAGGTAACCCAGGCCGATGTCTTGCAGCACCTGCAGGCACCGACGGGCCGGAGGCTGTTCGGCAAACACCTGCAGGGCCTGGTCGACGGTCAGTTGCAGCACTTGCGCAATGTTCATGCCTTGCCAGCTGACCGCCAGGGTTTCGGGGTTGTAGCGCGCACCGTGGCAGGTCGGGCAGGGTGCGTACACGCTGGGCATGAACAGCAACTCGACGCTGACAAAACCCTCGCCTTCGCAATTGGCGCAGCGGCCCTTGGCCACGTTGAAGGAAAAGCGCCCGGCGTCAAAGCCCTGCGCCTTGGCTTGTTCGGTGGCGGCAAACAGCTTGCGTACATGGTCGAACAACCCGGTGTAGGTCGCCAGGTTGGAGCGCGGCGTGCGCCCGATCGGCTTCTGGTCTACCTGCACCAGGCGCTTGATAGCCTCGAGCCCGGCGCTGACATGGCCGCTGCTGGTCTGTTGCGGTTCGTCTTCCAGGCTCTGCTCCTCAGGCTCGTCGCCTTGCCCGGCATGGCCCAGGTGCGCGCCCACCAGCTCCAGCAGGGCCTGGCTGACCAGGCTCGACTTGCCCGAACCGGAAATACCCGTTACCGCCGTGAAGCAGCCCAACGCAAATGCCGCGCTGAGGTTGTCGAGGTTGTTGCGGCTGATGCCTTCCAGCTTCAGCCAGCCACGGGGCTGGCGTGGCGCACGCGGGGCCTGGACCTGGGCGCCGAACAGGTAGGCGCGGGTGCAGGACTGCTCGACCTTGGCCAGCCCCGCCGGGGGCCCGCTGTACAGGATGCTACCCCCGTGCTCGCCGGCGGCGGGGCCTACATCCACCAGCCAGTCGGCCCGGCGCATGGTGTCCAGGTCGTGCTCCACCACATACACCGAGTTGCCCGCCTGCTTCAGCCGTTGCAGTGCCTGGAACAGCGCTTCACTGTCGGCCGGGTGCAGCCCGGCCGAGGGTTCGTCGAGTACGTAGATCACGCCGAAAAGCTGCGAATTCAGCTGGGTGGCCAGGCGCAGACGTTGCAGTTCGCCAGATGACAAGGTGGGCGTGCTGCGCTCCAGGGCCAGGTAGCCCAGGCCCAGTTCGAGCAGGGTGTCGATGCGCTCCAGCAGCTCATGGGCGATGCGCTGCGCGGCCAGGCGCTTTTCCAGGGTCAGCTGGCTTTGCTGTGGCTCCAGGTAGCCCGCTGCCGCGACCTTGCGCAGCACCTCGGCCAGCGCTTGCAGCGGCAACTGCGACAGCTCGGCGATGTCCAGCCCGGCAAAGGTCACGCCCAGCGCATCACGCTTCAGGCGTTTGCCGTGGCACAGCGGGCAGGCGCTGGGGCGCATGTACCGGGCGACGCGCTTGCGCATCTGTGCACTTTGCGAATGCATGAAGGTATGCATGACATAGCGCCGGGCACCCGTGAAAGTGCCCTGGTAGCTGGGCTCCAGCTTGCGCTTGAGGGCCTGGCGGGTTTGCGCCGGGGTCAGGCCGGCATAGACCGGTGCGGTGGGCGTTTCTTCAGTGAACAGGATCCAGTCGCGCTGGGCCTGGGGCAGGTCGCGCCAGGGTATGTCCACGTCATACCCCAACGTGACCAGGATGTCGCGCAGGTTCTGCCCTTGCCAGGCCATTGGCCAGGCCGCGATCGCGCGTTCGCGGATGGTCAGTGACGGGTCGGGCACCATGGTCGCCTCGCTCACCTCATAGACACGGCCCAGGCCGTGGCACTGCGGGCAGGCACCCTGCGGGGTGTTTGGCGAAAAGTCCTCGGCGTACAGCATGGCCTGAGCTGCCGGGTACTGCCCCGCGCGTGAATAGAGCATGCGGATGGAGCTGGACAATGTGGTCACGCTGCCTACCGAAGAACGGGCGCTTGGCGTGCCCCGTTGCTGCTGCAAGGCAACTGCCGGGGGCAAGCCTTCGATGGCATCCACATCCGGCACACCCACCTGGTCGATCAGGCGTCGCGCGTAGGGTGCCACCGATTCGAAATAGCGGCGCTGGGCTTCGGCGTACAGGGTGGAGAACGCCAGTGAGGATTTCCCCGAGCCGGACACCCCGGTGAACACCACCAGCGCATCGCGCGGAATATCCACGTCGATGTTTTTCAGGTTGTGCTCGCGGGCACCACGGACACGAACGAAACCGGTGGGGGGAGTGGAACGTGGCGGCATGGCGCTTTCCTTGGCGGTACGGGAAGCTCACGGTAGCAGCATAGTCGCTGACGTGGGTCAGGGTTTCGGTTCGCGGGTGCCAAGTACGTCGCGAATGTTGTCCACCACATTGCTGTCTTTGATCACATCGCTCAGCCAGCCTTCCAGCGGCATGTTGCCCCACTTGATGGCACGTTCTATCAGATACGGCACCGGGCTTTGCGGTTCAGTCTGTTTGAAAAACTGAGCGATGCCGGCCAGCATGCTGAAGGCTTCGTCCCGGGCGATCGAGTGGGCCGCCGGTTTGCACCCTCATCCAGGATCGGCTGCCGGGGTCACGACATAGGAAATCAGTTGCTATCTTATTGGGGTTTCTCGCCCATACACGCTTTGAGCCGGGCCAACGTAGCTGACTCTCCACCTGTCAACTCAATGCGAAACTCTGCAAACGCATGCTCGAGATCAGCATACTGCTGCAAGCCTTCTTCAGTGAACAGGGAGTGACCCGGGATGTCGCGCCATTCCATGGCGCAGTGGATCAGCTGTTGCTCTGCCGCATGCAGCAGTGGCTCTAGCTCGACGCACAATTTCATGGCGGCGGGGTCCTGTGCCTTCAGGCTGTCGATCAGCAGGCGAAGCTTGACCGACTCCTGTTTGAGTTTTTCGGTGTTCATGTTCAGCCCTGGTTGGAAAGGGTGCCTATCAATTTTGGAGTGCCCCATTCGCTACGATTAGGTGTGAGGTATTGCATTGCCGCACCGGTGGGTGAAATTGTGCCATTGGGCTCTGTGGTAGGAGCAACTTTACTCACAAAAACTTCGGTTTGCTGCAAGGCCGATCTGTCCAAAGGCGAACGCCCCGGCACGCCCGCCGCTCACCACCCCGCCACGCCGCCGTCGCCAGCCAGTACCTGACCCTGGGCGCGCAGCGCCTCGACCAGGAAAAAGGTCGCGCAGGGCGTTTCCACCAGGCCGGTACGCTGCGCATCAAGGCGATAGCGGTGGCCGATGAAGCAGCCGTGCCGCACCGACGTTGTCAGCAGCCCGGCTATCTGCCGGCAGGCCAGCTCGCACCAGGCATTACGCCCCGGCAGGCATTGCCATAGGCGCAGCAAGGCCACCGAGGCGATGGCGATGGCGCAGGGGTCGGCCTCGTCGGCGCCTGGGCGGCCGCTGGCGGCCGTGCCCCAGCGCTGGGTCCAGTACTCGCAGGCCCGGCCTGCGGCCTCGGCGTATTCACCACCATAGCGACCTACGGCCTCGGCCAGCCCCAGCATCGCCCAGGCCTGCCCCCGTGCCCATTGGCCTGGTGCGGTACGCTGCCAGTTACCGCCTGGCAGCAACAGGGCCTGATTGGCCCAGGCGCCCGAGGGCTCGGACAAGCTGTTCAGGCAACGCTGCAGGTGTTGCCGTGCCAAGGCCCAATGGTCGGCGTCCGGGCTTGCATGCAGCAGGGCGAGGGTCGGGGCCAGTGCGTCGATGTCCAAGGTCCTGGCGCCAGGCTCGCCAGCCCCCAGCCCTGTGCCCAGCCACCAACCGCCCAACTGCGGATCGAAGTCCGCGGCCAGTGCCGCGGCCGCCTGGGTGGCTAGGCCACGCACCTGCTCGTCGCACGACTGGCGGGCGGCAAGGCCGGCGCCGTACCAGAACACGAAGCTGCGGTTGACACTCGGTTCGCCAAGCTGTGCGGCCAGCCGGGCGCTCCAGGTCCGTGCTTCGGCCACATCCACCGCATTGCCACTGGCCTGAGCGCGCCGCCACCAAAGCGCGGCCCAGAAGCCGCCCAGCCAGGAGCCGCGGCGCGACAGTTTCCAGGGCGAGTCCCGATCGACGCGGTACAACGGGAAATGGCCATCGCACTGCTGCGAGATGCGCGGCAGGGGCGCCAGCAGGGCTTCGATGATCGCCTCGCGTTTAGGCTGTTCCGGCATCGGCGCAGCCCTCCGACACCTGCCGCGCCCGGTACAGGCTGCGGCATAGCCCGGCGCCCAGGCACAAGGCGATCATCAGCAGTGTCCAGCCCGCGGTGAAGCTGCCGGGCTGGCGCAGCAGCACGGCGAACAGCGGTGGGCCCAGTGCGATACCGCCAAAGAACCCCAGCGACAGCAGCCCGGCGCTACCGGCAACCCCGCCGAAGCGCGGTTCGCGCAGCAGCATGCTCATGGCCACCGCGTTGCTGGCGACCAGGCTCAGGCCCATTCCGACCACCGCGGCCCACAGGGGCCAGTGGCGCGCGGGCGTGGCCAGTTGCATCAACACGATCGTCGCCAGGGCGAACAGGAACAGGCCGCCCAGCAACACGGTTTCATCCCTGAAAGCCGCGCCCAACGGCGTGAGCAGCAGCCGTGAAAGCACACCGGTGACGCCGAACGCACTGATCATCAGGCCGATGCTCGCGGGCGTCACACCGAGGCTGCTGGCATGCACGCCAAAAAAGGTGATGAAGGCCGACAGGCACAGCCCGGCGCAGCCCTGGATGGCCATCAGCCGCAGCAGCCAGCCGTTGGGCCGCTGTACGCGTACGGGCGGTCGATGCGCCTGGGGCGCTGGGGCGATATGCCGAGCGACCAGCAGCGCCAGCAGCAGCGCCAATGGCGCCCAGCAGCCCAGCGCCATGCGCCAGCCCAGGGCCTGGCTGAGCAGCGGCAGGGCCAGGCCGGCGAGCAGCGCCGAGGCCTGCACCCCGGCCTGCTTGATGCCTACCAGGCTGGCGCGCGGTGCGTCCACCGACTGGGCGATGGCCTGGTTGGTAGCCGGGTTGGCCAGCGCCTGGGCCACGCCGCAGAAGGCCAGGGCGATCACCAGCCCGACGAAGCCCGGCAGCACCAGCACCAGGCTGAAGGACAGTGCCACCAGCATGAACAGCGCCTGTAAGCCACGGCGCGAGCCAATGCGCTGTACCAGCGCCCCGGCCCATGGCGAGAGCAGCGCCGCCAGGCCGAATGCGCTGGTGGTCAGCCAGCCCAGTTGCTCACGGTCCAGCCCCAGCGCTTGAATCAGTTGCGGGCCGAGTACACCCAGCGCATAGAACACCATCATCGGCAGGCCCATGGCGCAGGTAAGCAGGGCGGCTAGCGGAACATGCCGCTTCATGGGGCCTCCTTGGCAGGCGAAGGTACGGAAGGGGTCAGCACGTCGAAGGCGCAGCCGGGGCGCGTGGCCTGGAGCAGGTCGCGCCCCAGGGTGCTGATCAGCGCGTCGTCGGTGCCGTCGAGAATGTGCGTGGTGCGGGCGCCGCGGTAGATGCCCGACAGCGGCGACAGCTCGCTCAGGCCCTCGGCGCCCATTATCTGGATCGCCGAATCCACGGCCAGCGACAGCGCATCGGAGGCCGCCAGCTTGGCCAGGTTGACTTCGATGGCGCTGGCCTGGCCGCGATCGAAGGTGGCCGCTGCCTCGCGCAGCAGGCCCCGGGCCGCGGCGATCTCGCGGTAACAGCGGTATACCCGGGCACGTACCAGTTGCTTGTCGGCGAGCCGTGCCTGCGCGCCGCGGGCCGAGTGCACCCGCGCGCACAGATCGTCGAAGCAGCGCCGGGCCAGGCCCAGCCAGTGGGCGGCGCGCAACAGGCGGCCCAGGCCCAGGCGTTGCTGCATCAGCATCAGGCCCTGGCCTGGCGCGCCCAGCACCTGGTCAGGCTCCACCCGCACCCCCTCCAGGTGCAGCTCCCCCTGGCCCTGCTGACGACCTAGCAGCGCCAGTGGCCGCACAAAACGAAAGCCTGGGCTGTTGCAGGGCACCACCAGCATCGACAGGCCGGTCTGCAACGGGCCCTCGTCGGTGCGGGCGATGACGGTGGCGAAATCTGCCCGCTCGGCACGGCAGATGAACCACTTGCGCGCCGTCAGCCGCCAGTGGTCGCCTTGCCATTGGGCGCGGCTGTTCAGGGTGGCCGGGATCGAGCCGATGCTGTCGGGCTCGGACATGGCATAGCAGGGCACTTGCTCGCCGCGCACCAGCGGCAGGTACACGCGCTCGCGCAGGCTTGGGTTGGCGTGGCGTGCCAGCATGTGGCAGTCCAGCGTGGCGTCGCAGCCGAGAATCGCCGGCGCGAACTCGCTGCGGCCTTCTTCGGCGGCCACCTCCAGGTAGTCGCTCAGGCGCGCGAGGCGACCGCCGTCGGCCACGGGGTAGAAATTGCCGAATACCCCGGCGGCCTTGGCCTGCGCCTGCAGTTCGGCGCTCAGCCGCGCTGCCGCCGCGTCGCAGCGGCCCAGCTCGGCCTCACGGGGCAAAATCTGCCGCTCGACGAAGTGGCGTACCCGTTGCGCCAGTTCAATGACGTGCTCGTTGGCCATGGCTCAGCCCACCTGCCGCACGGGCTCGCCCAGCCCGGCTGCGTCGGCGGCCAAGGCACGCTTGTCGACCTTGCCGGCCGGTGTCAGTGGCAGGTGGCGATAAAAGCGCAGGTATTCCGGCAGCTTGTTCACTTCCAGCCCCTGTTCGCGCAGGAACCCGGTGATGTCCTGCAGGGCGAAGCGCGGGGCGCCGTCGCGCAGGGTCACGCACAGGCATACGCGCTGGCCCAGGTCCGGGTCGGGCACCGGCACGCAGGCCACGCTCACCACGTCCGGGTGGGCCATGGCCAGGCCTTCGATCTGCACCGGGCTGATGTTGGCGCCGCCGCGGATGATGATGTCCTTCTTGCGCCCGGCGAGCTTGAGGTAGCCGGCCGCGTCGATGAACCCCAGATCGCCGGTGCGCACCCAACCCTCGGCGTCGCGATAGCGCTCGTCCAGCTCAGGCGCATTGACGTACTGCATCGGGCTCAGCGGCCCGCGTGCCGTGATTTCACCCACGCTGCCCTGGGGCACTTCGCGGCCCAGGTCGTCGACGATACGTATCTCGCAGACCGCCGGGTTGGGCTTGCCCACGCTGCCCAGCACCGCTTCCAGCGGGTCGTCCAGGGTGTTGTGGCAGTTCACCCCGTCGGCCGAGCCATACAGGCTGATGAAACCGCAGCCGAACGCTTCGCTGCAGCGCAGCACGGTGGCCTGGTCGATCACCGAACCGCCGCAGATCAGCCCGCGCAGGCTGGAGGTGTCGATCTGCGCCAGGGCCGGGTCGGCGGCGATGCGTTGCAGCATGGTCGGCACGCCAAGGATGAAGGTTGGGCGCAGGCGCTCGATGGCCTTGATCGCCTCGCCCACCTCGAAGCGCGGCAGTACCACCAGCGAGCCGCCCAGCCAGCTGAGCACGCCGAAGGTGGCGGTAGAGCCGAACGAGGACCCCAGCGGGACCAGGTACAGGCCGCGGAATTCGGCGCCATCGTCGCTGATGCGCTGCAGGAAGCGCCCCCGTCCACCGATCAGTGCGTTGTGCGAATACGCCACCAGCTTGGGCTCGGATTCGGTACCGGAAGACACCAGCAGGCGTACTGGCGAGTCGGGGCACACGCGCGGCAGGCTGGTGCTGTCGATCGGCGCATGCTCGAACAGGGCGTCGAGGGTCGACCAGCCTGCACGCGGTGCGCCGTCTACGATCAGCACGCGCAACGAGAGCAGGGTTGGGCGTAGCGACTCGATGACCTCGCACAGGTCGATGTCGGCATACGTGGCCGGTACGATGACCGCCCGGGCATCGCAGCGGCGCACCAGCGCCTGGATGTCGAGCTTGCCGCGCCCCGGCGGGAAGGGTGCAACGATGGCGCCCAGGGCCGCCACCGCCAGGTCGATGGCGCAGCAGCGCCAGCTGTTGCTCAATTGGTAGGCCACCACGTCGCCGGCAACGATGCCCGACTGGCGCAGGCTGCCGGCCAGGCGCAGGGCTGCGCCCAGCAGTTCGGCATAGCTGACGTCGCCCTCGGGGGACAGCACCGCCGGCTTGGCCGGCGTTTCCCGGGCGCGTTCGCGGAACAGGTCGAACACGTCGCGATTAGGGTAGCTGCCGTCTTCGCGCCAGCGGCGACGGGCAGCCTGGGGTACCAGGTCGATGATGCCGGCAGTGTTCATGTGAAACTCCAGGGTGATTGAACGGATCGGTAGGCACGCTGACCGAAGCAGTCGGCCAGGCGCGGGTCGTTGGCCAGGCACGCCAGGTCCTGATGCACCTGGCTGGCGGCAATGCCAGCCTGCTGGCAGCGCGTCTGCCAGTGCCGGGCGTCGGCGCTGGCCAGGCGCCGGGGCAGCTCTGCGGGGGTGCAGGTGCCGCCCAGTAGTTGCTCCAGCGCTTGCCACTGCTGGCGTGTCTGGCAGTCCAGTGCGAGCAGGCCGTCGCCGGTCTCGAACACCCCTTGCAGCAGGCTGGGCGGGGTGCTGTTACAGGGGGTGGCCAGCAGCAGGTCGGCGGCGCCCAGCAGCGAGCTGTGTACCTGGTTGCCGCGCCCGTGCAGGCTGCGGTCGAGCAGCGCAGCGCAGATGCCTTGCGCGCTGATCACACCACCCAGGACATCGAGCGCGGTGAACAGCGTGCCGCCACGTGTGCCACTGGCGCGGGCGATGCGCTCGGCGACGCCGGACCACGCCTGCACGGTAAAGTCGGTGCCGGGCGCCGATACCGGGGCATCGCCCCAGCCACCGGCGTAGGCATGCACCAGGCCCGGCTGGGCAAGCTGCAGGTCGGCGGCATCCAGACCCAGCTCGGCGGCCTTGCCGGGGGCCCAGTTGTGCAGGAACACGTCGGCGTCGGCGCACAGGGCGTGGATCTCGGCGCGACCTGCAGCGGACTTGATATCCACTTCGCGTACCGTCTTCAGGTGATTGAGCGCGTCGAAGCGCACCGAGCAGCCATCGGCGCAGGGCGGCATGTGCCGCAGGGGGTCGCCGCCTGGCGGCTCCAGGCGGATCACCTCGGCACCGAGCAGGGCCAGCAGGTGCCCGGCCAGCGGCCCCTGGATACGGCGGCATGACTCCAGCACGCGCAGGCCTTGCAACGGTAGCGCGGCTGGGCGCGGGGCTGGCCGCAGCGGTGCCTGCGGGCCGGGTGTCAGCCGCCAGGGGGCGTGCAGGCTGGCCGGGTAGTCGGCATCGGCCTGGCGCTGCGCCGGGCTGCGCAGTACCACCAGCGCTACCCCGCTGGCCCGCGCCTGCTGCCGGATCTGCGCCAGCGGCAGGCGCGCCAGTGCGTCCAGGCATTCGGCCGGCATCGGCGCCACGGCCTTGGCATAGCGCAGCAGAAAGTGCTGCCAGGCTTTGCCGGCCAGGCTGTCGGGCAAGCCGAGGGCGTGCCAGAAGTGGCGCCAGGGCTGGCTGTCGAGGGTTTCCAGTTCGAAGGCCGTGCCTTCCAGGGAAACGAACGGCGGGCGGGCAAGGGCGTCGTCCTGCCCCGGCAGCAGCCGTTCGGCGTCTTCCGGTGCGGTTGCGCCAGCCAGGTACTGGCCGATACTCAGCAGGCCGCCGCGCAGCGGGTCCAGGCTTACCTGGGTGAACTGCCCACCGCGCAGTTGGCCGACGGCAGCAGCCAGGCTGGCCTGCCAGGCGAGGGCGGCGTTGAGGGCGGCCAGGTAATCCACGCCCAGTGCTTGCGGGCGCCCGCTGGCACGGCCGTGCACCGACATCAGGCCGCAGGCAGCTTGCTGTATGAACTCGCTGGTGCTCTCCAGGGGCAGACCTGGCGGTGCAACGAACCGCATGTGAACGGGGTGCAGATCAGGGTGGGCCAACTGCAGCGCGGCCCCTTCGGCCAGGCCGTCGAGGGCACGCAGGCCAAGGCACTGGCCGTGGTGTTGCAGGGCGCGGCTCAGGCCCTGCCAGCCGGGCAGGGAGGGGCCGCTGCGCCAGCCGAGGCTGGCGTCATCTAGCATACGGGACATGGCGGATCTCGCGAACAGGTTACGGGCGAGCAGGCTTCGCGGGCGGGCCCGCGAAGCGGTGAGCGGTGGGTCAGCCGCCGGCCACGGCGGGCAGTACGGTCAGCTGGTCACCGGGGCGGATAGGCGTGGCCAGGCCGTCGGCGAAGCGGATGTCGTCGTCGTTGACGTAGATGTTGACGAAACGGTGCACCTGGTCGTCTTTCACCAAGCGGGCCTTGATGCCGGGGTAGCGGCTGTCCAGGTGCTCGATGATGTGGCGCACGGTATCGCCTTGGGCCTGGACCTGCTTCTGGCCGTCGGTGAGTGGGCGCAGCAGGGTGGGGACGATCACGGAAACCGACATGCTTTTCTCCTTGTGGTACACGTTGTGCCGGGGGCCGGCAAGGGTCAGGGCTGGACGCACAGGGGCTCTTCGAACACCCGTCCGTCGATGATGCGAAAGCTGCGCGCGGCGTGCCGCGCCTCGCCCCAGGTCGAGACGATCAGGTAATGCACCTGGGGGTCGCTGGCCAGGGCGATATCCTCACGGCTTGGCCAGGCTTCGCTGGCGGTGTGCGAGTGGTAGATCACCCGGCAGTCTTCGTCGCGCTGATCCAGCTCACGCCAGACCTGCAACTGCTCGCGCGGATCGAAGCTGAACCAGGTGGGGCTGGCGGCCTGGTTGCGCATCGGTACCACCCTGTGTGCAAGCGGCTCGCCGCTGTCGGCGGCAATCAGCCCACAGGCCTCGATGGGATGCGCGGCCTGGGCCAGGTGCCTTACCTGTTCCAGGGCCTGAGCGGTGATGCGCAGAACCATGCGGGCGCCCTCAATAGCTCGGCAGGGCCGGTTCCACTTCGCGCACCCACGCCAGCACGCCGCCTTGCAGGTCACGCACCCTGCCGTGGCCGAGCCGTTGCAGGTCGCCGGCCACGGCTTTGGAGCGCATGCCCGACTTGCAGGTGATCACCAGGTCGGTGTCGTGGCCGTAGCGCTCGACGATCTGCGTCGCCACCTGCGCAGACTTGGGCATGAGCACCGCGCCGTCGATCCGCACGATGTCCCATTCGGTCGGCTCGCGCACGTCGATGATCACCGGCGCGCGTCCGGCATCCTGCAGCGACTTGAGCTGCACCGCGCTGATCTGCGGCACGGGCGCTGCATCACTGGCAGCGGGTCGGTCCAGCCCGCACAACGCCTGGTAGTCGCCCAGGGCGGTGACCGGCTGGCGCTGCGGCAAACGGCGCAAGGGCAGCTCGCGGTAGCTCATCTGCAACGCGTCGTAGACCATCAGGCGGCCCAGCAGTGGCTCGCCGATGCCGGTCAGCAGCTTGATCGCTTCGGTAGCCATGATCGAGGCGATGGCCGCGCACAGCACGCCGAGCACGCCACCTTCGGCGCAGGAGGGCGCCAGCTCCGGCGGCGGTGGCTCCGGGTAGAGGTCGCGGTAGTTCAGGCCGCGACCGCCCGGGGCATTCTCCCAGAACACCGACGCCTGGCCTTCAAAGCGGAAGATCGAGCCCCATACGTAGGGCTTGTCGGCCAGGATGCAGGCGTCGTTGACCAGGTAGCGGGTGGCGAAGTTGTCGGTGCCGTCGAGGATCAGGTCGTAGCCGCTGAACAGCTCCACGGCCATGTCCGCCTCCAGGCGTTCGGTATGGGTGTGCACCTTGACCAGGGGGTTGAGGCGGGCAATGGCCTGGCGAGCGCTTTCGGCCTTGAGCTCGCCGAGGGTGTCGACGCTGTGAATCACCTGGCGTTGCAGGTTGGACTCGTCGACCCGGTCGAAGTCGATCACACCCAGGGTGCCGATGCCGGCTGCGGCAAGGTAGAGCAGGGTCGGCGAGCCCAGCCCGCCGGCGCCGATCACCAGCACCCTGGCGTTCTTCAGGCGGCGCTGGCCGAGTACGCCGATGTCGGGAATCAACAGGTGACGGCTGTAGCGGTTCACTTCTTCGCGGCTGAGCTCGGCTGCGGGCTCGACCAGAGGCGGTAAGGTCATATCGCTTTCTTCCATTCAGTAGATACGAACTGGAACCATTTTCAATTGTGTGGGCCGCCGGTTCAATCCGCCGAGCGGCCCGATTCGTATGGCAAAGCGCGGTAAAACTATGGGTTTTGTCGGCGGGGCGGTGGCAGCGCGCAAAGGGGCTGCTTGGCAGCCCCCGTGGCTCAGGACTGGAACGTGGCCAAGTCCTCGCAGACGCTGGCGAAGGCGCTCAGAAAGCGTTCGGCTTCGTCGCGCGTGAGCACCAGCGGCGGCTGGATACGCATCACCCGGTTGTTGTTGGCGGTAACGAAGGTGAGCACGCCATGTTCCTCGGACAGCTTGGTCATGAAGCGCAGCACGAACATGTCTTCCAGGTTCTGCTCCAATGCCTGGGCGGCGGCCTCCAGGTGCGCGCGGGCAGCGCCCGACAGCATGCGGTAGGTGGCCATGGCCTGGCCCGGTATGCGCCCCGCCAGTTCCTTGACCAGCGCCTGCACGCCGCCGCGCATGTCCTGGTGAAACTCGATCGCCAGCATCAGCCCGCGGCCGCGCACCGCCACCAGGAACGGGTAGCGGTCCACCAGGCGCTGCAAGCCGGCCTGCAGAAACGCCCCCACTTCGGCGGCATTGGCACACAGGCCGTCCTGCTCCAGCACATCCAGCGCCGCCAGGGCTGCGGCGGCAGCGAAGTTACCGCCACCGAAGGTCGAGGTGTGCAGGGCGAAGCTGTCGATATCGCCATAGGCACGTTCCCACACGGCGTCGCGGGACAACGTGGCACCGATTGGCACCAGGCCGCCGGACAGCGACTTGGAAAGCACCATGATGTCTGGCGCGGTATTGTCCCACTCACAGGCGAACAGCTTGCCCGTGCGGCCCAGGCCGGTCTGGATCTCGTCGAGTATCCACAGGCAGTCGAACTCATCGCACAGCGCACGAACCCCAGCCAGGTAGCCGGGCGGTGGCAGGATCACGCCGCCTTCGCCCTGGATCGGCTCGACGATGAAGGCAGCCACGTCGCCTTGCTCCAGGCGCCTGCGCAACGCGTGCAGGTCGCCGAAGGGCAGGCTGTCGCAGCGCGGCAGCAGGGGCTCGAAGGGGGTGCGGTGCTTGGCCCGGCCGGTCACCGACAGTGCGCCCAGGGTCTTGCCGTGGTAGCCGTTGTCGCAGTAGACCACGCTGCGCTTGTCGCTGGCGGCCAGGGCCAGTTTCAGTGCCGCCTCTACCGCCTCGGTTCCGGAGTTGCTGAAGAACACCCGGTTCAGCCCACCGGGCGCCAGTGCCGCCAGGCGCTGGGCCAGCAGGCTGGCGTGCAATGGCGCCGAGAGGTACTGGATGAAGGTGGGAAATTGCGCTTGCAGGTAGCCTTGCAAGGCCTGGCTGATGGCCGGGTGATTGTGGCCGGTGTTGAGGCAGCCGTAGCCGGCGACGAAGTCGAGAAAGCGCCGGCCGTCCAGGTCGGTGAGCCAGCAGCCTTGGCCCTGGCTGAACACCCGCTCGATATGGTTGAACCGGTAGAACTCGCGCAGCACCGGGTTGATGTGCTCGGCAAAGCTGTTGAGCACTTCGCGGCGCAAGGCCAGGGGCTCGTCGGTCGCGTCGCTGGCGCGTAGCGCACGGCGCGGGTGGTGGTGGCGGTGCAGGCGGTCGAAGGCCTCGCTGGCGAGCACTTCGCCGTCATGGCTCATGGGCGAAGGGCTGAAGCCGTGACGCTCGGCGATGCGGCCGATCTCCAGCACCTTGTGCACCGGCAACTCACGGCCCAGGGAGAATGGCTCGGCGCGGCCCTCCAGCGCCAGGATCATGGTTTCGGCCAGGCAGCCATTGAGGCTGCGCTTGGGCTCCAGGCCCAGGCTGCGCAGCCCCAGGTGCACGGCGGGGCTGGCGGAGACCAGGCCGGCGTCCACCAGCAGGATGTCGCGGCGCTGGTGGGGCACGTCCATCACGTCCTTGGGCAAGGCGGCATCCAGCACCACCGAGCCTGGCAGCAGCCGGCGTGGGTCGATCAGGCCGCCGCTGGAGGTGGCGGCTACATAGAAGCGCACCTGGGCGTAACAGTCTTCAAGGTTGTCATGCAGGGTGACCTGGGCGTGGTACTGGCTGGGCAGGTAGTCCAGGTGCGCCTGGGCCTGCTGGGCGTTGCCCCGGTGCACCAGGCGCAGCCGGCAGCCCTGTTCGGCCAGCAACCGCGCCACGGCCAGGGCGATCGACCCCGGGTAGCCGAGTACCGCCACCTCGGCGTCCGCTGCGGCGATGCCCAGCAGGCGCAGGCTGTCCATCAGGTTGGCGTAGGCGGCGAAGGCGGTCAGCGAGTTGCCGGTGGTAACGGCCACCTCGGCCTGCTGCATGGTCGCCACGCCGCGGTTGCCGACGATCGCGGTAAAGCCGCCCAGGCCCACCAGTTCGGCGCCTTCGGCCTTGAGCGCGGCCACGCCCTGCAGCACCCGTTCGGCAATCGCGCGCGGCTGGCGCAGCATCTGCTCGGCGGTCAGCGGCATGAACTGCAGCATTCCCGAGCACTCGGCGCCACAGGCGCTGACGATGCGCCCGAAATCGATGAACGGCACCAGGTTGCGCTGCTGCCAGCGCTCGGCCTGGTAACCCCAGGCCTGTTCTTCCAGGGTGCGGTCGAGCATGTCCACCAGCTTGACCTGATGCAGCAGGCCAGTGGAGGTGGGGTGGGCAATGAATCCGAATTTCATCAGCAGTTTTCCATGTTCAGGCGGCTCCAGGCGGTTTCCGAGACCAGGCTCAAGCCATCGCCCTCGGAGTTGTGGCCCAGCCATACGTCGAAGAAGTTCAGGCGCCCCGGCGCAGTCAGCGCCTGGCGCAGGGTGTCGGGGCAGAACTGCAGCAGCCGGGCGCGGCAGACACGCAGCGGGCCGAACGCGCGCTCTTCCCACAGCGGCCCCTCGGCCAGCGGCACGTTGACCTGGCTGGCGCCGTGGCAGGCATAGCGTTTGTCCAGGTAGGTCTGGATCATCGACAGCACGCCGTTGGCCAGGTACATCACCGTGACGTTGCGCTGGCCGGCATCGGCGCTGCTGGCCAGGCTCATCGCCAGGCGCTGCTCGATGTCCGGCACCAGGGCGCGGGCACCGTCGCCAATGAACGCCAGCACATGGCGCTCGTCGTTCAGGGCTATGTAGGGCAGCGACATCAGCGCATCGCCCATCAGCGCCCGGCCGTACCAACCGGAGAAGCCGGCGTCGGTACGGGGCAGGTTACGCAGGGCCGACAGGCTGCAACGGCCCACGTCGTAGACACCGGTGTAGCGGTAGCCATCGCGCTCGATCAGCTCGCCAAGCAACTGGCCGAGGCGATGAAAGAAGTAGTTCGGCGTCATCGGCAGGGTTTCGATCTGGTCGCTGGGCAGCACTTCGCGGGTGCGCTGCAACCTTTGCAGCCGCTCGCGGCGGGTGCGCAGCAGCGCGGCCGGTACGGCCAGGCGCGGCTCCAGGTAGTCGAGCACCCTGTTCAGGGCCAGCGGCACTGGCAGCTCGCAAAACGGCGCGATATGGCCGGGCTGGTGGTTGACCTGGGCAATGTGGAACAGCCTGGGCAGGCGACCTTCCGAGTAGGGCGTGGCGGACTGGTCGATCTTGCTTTTGACGAACATCAGCCAGGGTTTGCCCGGCTCGTTGTCGGTGCCTTCGAGAAACGCGTGCACGCGGCGGCTGAATCCGTACATCGACAGCGGCCCGAGGTAATTGGGCACCGGGTCCTGGTCCTGATAGGCGCATACGCTACCGGGTGCGACAATGCTGTCGGCCAGCGCGATGCCAGCGCGGCGCGCCAGTTCGACCACCCGCTGGCGCTCGTCGGCAGCCAGCCGCCCGCATTGCCAGAGCAGGCGTGACGGCGTGTGGTTGATCACCTCCAGCAACTGCTCCAGCGCCGCCAATTCCGGTGCCGTAAGCGCCTGCTGCGTGGCTGTGGCGGGCATGGGCGGGGGCGGGCCTTCGAGCTGCGCGCGGGATTCGAGCACCGCCTGGGTGGCGAACAGGAACGTCGGCGCCGGGCGTTGGTCAAGGGCAGCGAAGGCCTGTTCGACACAGGCCGCGGCTTCATCCGGGCGGCGCACGAAGCGCTGCCACAGGCCGCGGGCGGCGATGACCTGATGGCCATCGTTGTCGGCGTCCAGGGTGCCCTGGAAGGCGAACCAGACCGACTCCGGCGAGTCGGCGCAGACCACAAGGCCCGGCGCACCGGCGCGCTTGAGGTTGGCCAGGGTGCCGCGCATCTCGTCAAGCATGCCCGAGGTCATCACGATCACGTAGGCCCGTTGGTACAGCTGCCAGCCGGCCAGGGCGCTGACGGCCAGGGCGTGCTCGTTGCAGGCGCTGTGGAAACCGCAGGCGGTTGGCCGCAGCAGCTCGCCCAGCGAGTCGAGCAGGCCGGCGACCATGGAGCCGGTGAAGAAATGGCAATCCCAGGCCTGGCCCCAGCGTTGGGTCATGCGCTGCTGGATGTCGCGGGCCAGGCTCACCGGCTCAGCCGATTGCAGGGTGGTGCGTGCCAGCAAGCGGTTGCAGTAGGCGTGCTCGAGGTGGTCGACGAACAGGCGCAGCAGGTCGGCGCGGCGCAGCGCGCGGTCTTCGTGGGGCACGCGCAGCAGGCGGTTGCCGCCCAGGCGGGTCAGCCAGTGCTGCAGGTGCTGCGCATGGCACAGCAGCACGGCGCTGCTGGGCGAGCGGCGGGCTTCGGGCTGGGTGTCGAGCAGGGCGCCCAAGGGGTCGTGCTCGGGTTGCGCTTGCAGGTCACGGGTGTCCAGCAGCACGTGGTCGCAGGGGCAGGCGGTGGCCAGCGCCGCCTGGGCCTGGGCAAGGTCGTCGAAGGCCAGCAGCTGCAGGGCCAGCGCACCTGGCTTGGCCTGTTGGCGCAGGTAGGCTTCGGCCTGGCCGGCGACCTGGCGGTACAGGCTCTGCAACTGGGCGTCGGGCCAATGCTGGCTGGCGTGCGGGGTCTCATGCCCCAGCCAGTGGTTGAGCCGGTCGAGCACGGCGCTGACGTCGGCCCGTAGCGCCGGATCGCGGCTGATCAGGCAGATGCCGTAGCGGTGTGGCTTCATGGTTTGCCCTCAAGGGTGATGGAAGCGGTGCCTGGGGCGGCGTCGCCGGGGGTGCGCAACAGGGCGTCGGTGCTGCGGGCGATGCTGTGGCGCACCCGCCACGCCAGTACCAGCGCCAGCGCCAGGCCAGCGCCCAGGCTGGCCAACAGGCCGCCATAGCCCAGGCGGTCGAGCAGCAGGCCGGCGAGCACCGGTGCGGCCAGACGGGTGACCACGAACAGGCTCGACTGCAGGCCATAGTCGCTGGCGCTGCGTTGCTGGCGGCTGAAGAACAGGGTCAGGCCGAACATCAGCGCCGACACCGCCCCCATGGCCAAGGCCAGCAGTAATGCACCGGCGATCAGCCAGGGCTGGCCCAGCCGCAGCCACACCGCCAGGCCCAGCACCCCCAAGGCCAGCAGCGCCGCCAGCAGGTACAGGACAATCGCCCGTGCTGTGCCCAGCAGCGGAATCAGGCGCCCGCCCACCAGGCTGGCAAATGCGCCCAGCGTGCCCCCGGCAATGCCCACCAGCCAGGCCACCTGCTCCAGGGCCATGCCCTGGTCGAGCAGCAGGGGTTTAAGGTACAGCCAGGCCGCCCCGATAAACGGGAAGGCGCTGAGCAGCAACCAGGTCCACTGGCGTGCCGCCGGCTGGCCGAAAAAGCCGGCCCAATCGGCCACCAGGCCCGGTGCCATGGCTGCCGGTGTGGGCACGCTCGGCAGGCGCCTGGCTACGAGCAGCAGCGCTAGCACCCCCAGTGCCAATGCCGCGCCCATGATCACGAACGGCGCCTGCCAGCCCAGGCGCGACTGCACCAGCAACATCGCGCCGCCGCCCACGATCGCACCCACGAACAAGGCCGCGGCGCGGATGCTGCCGGCACGCACCTGTTCGTGGCGCGGCAGCCATTGCACCGCCAGGGCGTTGAGTGGGATGTCCATCCAGGTGGCGACGATGCTGATGGCGAAGGTCATGGCGAACAGCGCCAGGCGCTGTTCGATGAGGTTGTCGCGGGCGATCAGCGCGTACAGCACGATCAGCACGCCACCGAGCAACGCCAGCCAGCGCGGCAACGGCGAGCGCCCCAGGCGCACCCGTTGCACCGGCACGGCCATGAGGAACTTGAACACCGCCGGCAGCCCGGCCAGCTGGAACAGACCGATCTCGGTCCCGCTCCAGCCGTATTGGCGCATGACCAGCGGCAGGCCGAACATCAGGTAGATGCTCGGCACGGCCAAGGCCAGGTTGAGCCAGCCGAACAGCAGTTGCAGGGCGATGACAGGGGGGCGGGTCATGGTGTCACTCCTTGGCCTTGCGGGCGATCACTGCCGTTACCGGCGTTAGTGGGTAGCGCACGCCATCGACCTGCTCTACACCACGCCAGCCGCTGTCGCGCAGCAGCTGCGCCAGCTCGCCCTCGGCCAGTACGTGGCGGCCTTGCAGGCGCATGTGCAGGTAGTAGGGCAGCACCTGGGCCGCGACCTGACGGGCCTGGGGCACTTCAGCCTGGCAGCACACCAGCAGGCCACCGGGCGCGAGCGCCGCGTGCAGGCGCTGCAAGGTGGCCGGCAGGTCGTCGACGAAGTGCAGCACCGACGAGCACCAGATCAGGTCGTAGCCGCTGCCGATGTCGTCGCTGTTCAGGTCTGCGCCGCGCGCGCTCAGCCGGGCGCCCAGGCCGGCGGCGGCGATATTGTCGGCGGCCACCTGTGCCGTCTCGGGGTATTCGAGGACCACGCCGCTGAGCGCCGGCAGTTGCCGGGCCAGGGCGATGGCCACCAGGCCCGGCCCGCCGCCGAGGTCGAGCAGGCGTTGCAGGCGTGGGTACTCCGGCAGGCTGGCCAGCAAGGCACAGGCGC
>NZ_BLJG01000092.1 GCF_009932375.1 Pseudomonas juntendi | reverse complement strand
CAGTGACCAACCACAAGGGTCTGACCTTCACCCTGACTGACGGAACCACTGTGACCGTCAAGGCAGGCGAGGCCAGCGGTTCGGTTACCGTCACCGCGCCAGACAACGTCTACGTCAATGATCCAGTGACCATCACCCAAGGCCTGACCAAGGTCGAAGGCGCTGGCGCCGATCAGTTCGAGCAGCTGAACCTGGGCAAGGATACTGTCAGCACAGTAGTCACCGATGAGCCAGGCACTCCGGGTAACCCGGGCGGCAACAACGAAGGTGACTTGGTCAAAGTCTCTATCGTGGCCGATCAAGTTTCGGTCAACGAAGCCACTGAACCTACCTTCACCGTCACCCTGAACAAGGCTTTGGATAAGCCGTTCACCGTGACCCTGAGCACCGGTGCCACCCTGACCTTCGCGGCAGGCGAGACCACCAAGTCCTACGCCGCTCCGGCGCAGGGCGATGACGTGTTCAAGGACGAAGGTAAGATCACTGTCA
>NZ_BLJG01000091.1 GCF_009932375.1 Pseudomonas juntendi | reverse complement strand
AGGCCGGCCTACGGCGCGGCGTTCTGCGCCGCAGCAGGCAGCGCTGCAGGTTTACGCTGCCCCAGCCACGCGCGCGCTGCGAACGCGGCCACCACCAGGCCGGGTGAGGCCGCCATCAGCAAGCCCCCAACCCCCGCCCCCGCCGCCAGGATTTGCCCGGCAGCCAACGGCCCGGCCATCGAGCCCAGCCGGCCCACGGCCACAGACGCGCCAACGCCTGTGGCGCGCACGTGGGTGGGGTACAGCGTGGGTGCCAAGGCATACAGCACCAGTTGCCCGCCAATGGCGCAATAACCGGCGGTAAAGCCCGCCACCAGCATCAGCGCAAAACTGCTCGACAGCCCCAGCCCAGCCAGCGAGGCCAGCATCCCGGCGTAGGCGATGAACACCGCACGCCCGGCATGCCCGCGGTCCATCATGCGCCCGGTCAGGAACGAGCCTGCTGCGCCGCCAAGGTTGAACAGGATCTGCACCGCACCCGCCTGCGGCCGGCTGTAACCCTGGCCCATCAACAACGACGGCAACCAGTTCAGGAGCATGTACAGCACAGTCAGGGTGAAGAAGCACGCCAGCCAGAGCAGCAGCGTGCGGCTGACCTGCCCCGGCCCGAACAGCTGGGTCAGCAACCCCGCATCACCCGCGCTGGCAGCAGGCAGGGCGCGAAACGCCTGGGACTCTTTCAGCCACAGCATCAGCACCAGGGCAATCATGATCGGCGCAATACCGCCCACGTAGAACACCACTCGCCAGTCTTCACCCAACCCGGCCATGCCGATCACCGAAGCGATCGCCCCACCCAGCGGCACGCCGCAGTAGGTCACACTCACCGCCGTACTGCGCAGGTGCTCCGGCGCGGCCTCGCTGGCCAGGGCGATCAGGATCGGCAGCGCTGCACCAAGCCCCAACCCTGTCACCAGCCGTGCGATCAACAGCGTGCTGTAGCTGTCGGCATGCGCAGTGCCAAGCGAAAAACCACCAAACAGCAATACCGCGACGATCAACACCGCTTTTCGGCCCAGCCTGTCGGCCAGCCAGCCGCCAATGAACGCGCCCGGCAACAGCCCAAGCAACCCGGCGCTGAATACCCAGCCGAGCATCGCCGAGGTCAGCGCGAATTCCTTGGCCATGTGCGGTGCGGCGACGCCGGTGGCCTGAAGATCCAGGCCCTCAAGCAACGCCACCAGAAAACACAGGCCGATGGTGAGCACCGGCTTGCTTGCAGCTTTGGATGAATGACTCATGTGTGGCCCCTGTTGTTGTTATGGGTCGTGAAGTCAAAGCCTGAATGTGGCACGCAAGGAAACGATCGAAGAATCATCGCCGCCGGCCTCCTTGATGCCAGCGCCAACGTCGTAGTACTTGAGGTCCAGGTCCAGCGTGAGATTGGGTGTGGCCAGCCAACGGGCGTTGGCCCGGTAGATAGTGCCGACATGGCGCCCGGTTCCCCGGGTGTTGGCCAGCATGCTCATGCCCGGCATGTACACCCCGTCCTCTTCGCGTTGCTTCCACACCGCCAGCACGGCCGGCTCGAAACGCACCGTGCGCGACGGCGAAAAACCGAACGTGGGCCCGACCACGATCAAGTTGCTCAAGGTGGTCAGGCTGGCTTCGCCATACACGCCGTTGCGCGGGAACAGCGGGTCGAAGGTACCGACCTTGCCATCGCCAGGCTCGCCATCGCCGCTGGCAGCATCGACGCGCAGCCCCAGGCGGGGTTGCCAGGGGTGGGCGAAGGTATAGCCACTGTCACTCGACAGCGCCCAGGCGCGGATCGATGCGCCGCCCAGGTGGCCCCGCTGGCCAGCCAGGTTCCAGCTCCAGTCGAGCGCTTGATAGCGGCCGAACAGGCGAGTGCCGAAGGTGTAGCGCTGCTCGTCGCCGACCTCGCCAGCCAGGCTGCGCGCGTCGGTCTGCAGGCCAAAGCCGAACAGGTCCATGTTCCAGCTGGGGGTCAGCGGCAACGTGCCGTAGAGCCCATAGAACTTCACCGCGTTGTTGCTGCCGTCATCCCAGCTGTCCTCACCGGTTTTCAGTGGCCTGACGGCGAAGGCATCGAGCTTGTAGCCGCTCTTGAGGTTGAGGCTGGCGCGCACGCCATCGAAGCTCAGGCGCAGGTTCGGCGCGTCTCGGTAGGTGACGAAGACCTGATCGCCGTAGGCCATTTCCTGACGACCGACGCGGGTGGTGTACCGGCCTGCGGCAAAGTCATGATTGAAGTCGATGAACGCCTGACGGATTTCGTTGCGGCCTTCGTCGTTGGGCGAATAAAGGTCCTTGCCGAAGGCGCGGGTGTTTTCCACCTGCAAGAACGTGCGCAGCTTGTCATCGAACAGGTGCAGGTCCGCATGCGCCTGCAAGCGTTGCAGCAGGTAAGAGTCGTCTTTCAGGCCCCGCAAACCGAAGAAGGGTTGATCCAAGGCATCGGCACGGTAGCGGGCCTCCGCGCCGAGCTGCAGCCAGGCCGACTCGGACAACCGGTGGTAGCGCAGCCCATCGAACGGGTCGCTGGCCTTGGCGGGGTCATCGAGGAAGCGGTAGTCCTCGACCCAGCGCGGCGCGCCGGGCCGGCCTGGCCGGCTCTCTTCCAGCGGGTTCGCAGCATACGTGTACTGGCATAGCGAAAGCAGCACAACGGGCACCCATGCCCGGTTCAACGGCTTGGTCATCAGAAGTTTCCTTTACTTGTTTTTATAAAATTGGATAACTCTGTTAACTATTATTTTTGTTAACCATATTGCCGTCAATGGTTAAATGCCGCCGACAAGGGGCCTGGGCGCATAAGCGTTCGCTGATCGAACGCTAATGCGCCAACCGCCTGCGCAAACCCGGCCCCGGCCGCTAATATCGACGCTGCGCGGTGTCTAACCTGAGGGTAAGCACCGCCCTTTACCTACCAAAACAACAAGAGCACCCCAATGAACTGCCTAAAATCCCTTGCTGCGCTCGGCCTGCTGATGCTCGGCACCAGCCAAGCCATGGCCGCCCCTATCGTTAAACAACCAAACATTCTGCTCATCGTGGCTGACGACCTCGGGTTCTCTGACCTGTCAGCACTGGGCAGCGAAATTCAGACCCCCAACCTGGACAGCCTGCTGGCCGACGGCCGCCTGATGCTGGACTTTCATGCCGCGCCCAGTTGCTCCCCGACCCGGGCGATGCTGATGTCCGGCAACGACCCGCACCTGGCCGGGTTGGGCATGATGGCCGAGGCACGCAAGCGCCTGCCGCCTGGCACTGAAGTGCGCCCCGGCTACGAGGGTGTGCTGGCAGGCAATGTCGCCACCCTTGCCGAGCTGCTGCACGATGCCGGCTACCGGACCTTCATTTCCGGCAAATGGCATTTGGGCATGCAGCCTGCGCAACAGCCGCAGAACCGCGGGTTCGACCAGGCCTACGTGCTGCTCGAAGGCGGCGCCGCGCACTTCAAGCAAGCCAACATGGACTTGCTGCCGAACTACAGCGCAACCTTCCTGCACAACGGTGAACCCATCGCGGTGCCCAGCGACTTCTACTCCAGCACCTGGTTCACCGACCGCCTGATCGGCGCCATTGACCAGCCCAACCCTGGCAACAAACCGTTCTTCGCCTTCGCCGCCTATACCGCGCCGCACTGGCCGCTGCAGGCACCGGACCAGTACCTGGCGCAATACCGCGGCCGCTATGACCAGGGCTACGAGGCCATCGCCCAACAGCGCCTGGAGCGCCAGCGCAAGGCCGGCCTGGTGCCGGCAGACTTCCCGCTGGACCCACAACTGGAAGGGGTGCCGAGCTGGGCGTCGCTCAGCGCCGAGCAGCAACGCCAATCGGCGCGCACCATGGAGGTCTACGCCGCCATGGTCAGCGCCCTGGATGCCGAGGTGGGCAGGCTGGTAGCGCACCTGCGCCAGCGGGGCGAACTGGAAAATACGCTGATCCTGTTCATGTCCGACAATGGCCCGGAGAACGCCTCACGGGTGGACCCGACGTGGATCAGCCAACACTTCGACAACCGCCTGGACAACTACGGCCGACGCGACTCGTTCCTGATGATCGGCTCGGCCTGGGCCCAGGTCAGCGCCTTGCCCAGCCGCCGCTACAAGATGACCACCTACCAGGGCGGCATCCGCGTGCCGGCCTTTGTCTACTACCCGGCCACGATCAAAGCGGGGCGCAGCGAAGCGCTGGCCAGCGTGCGCGACATCATGCCCACCCTGCTGCAACTGGCCGGTGCGCCGATGCCCGGCATCAAGTACCGCGACCGCGATATCGTGCCGCCGCAGGGCAGTTCGGCACTGAACTACCTGCAAGGCGACGACACGCTCATCCATGCCGGTGACGAAGCTCTGGGCTGGGAAATCAACGGCAGTGCTTCGCTGCGCAAAGGCCCGATGAAGCTGCTGTGGGATGCCACCGACGGCAAACCGGCGTGGCACCTGTACGACCTGCGCAAAGACCCAGGTGAGCACCACGACATCGCCGCTGCGCACCCCGAGCAAGTGGCACAGATGCTGCGCGACTGGAAGGCCTACGCCCAGCGCAGCAATATCGTGATCGATGCCGAAGGCCGCCCCGCCAGCCCTGCCAGAGTGGCGAGCCCGGCGGTGGCCAGCAAGCAATGATCGGGCGTGCAGCCGGCTGCGCACTGCTCGCCGCCGGTTTGCTCGCCATTGGCTACAGCGCCTGGCCGCAAGCGGCGGCCCCGGCGCTGCTGTGTGATGGCTATGGCGGTGTACCCACCCCCCGTGAAGGCCCCTGGCGGGACGGCATGGTGCAACTGCCCGGCGGCAAGTTCAGTTTCGGCTCGGAGCGCTACTACGACGAGGAGGGCCCCGCCCACCTGGCGCAAGTGTCGGCGTTCTGGATCGATGTACACCCGGTCACCAATGCCCAGTTCGCGCGCTTTGTCGCGGCGACCGGCTACCTCACCCATGCCGAGCGGGGGATCGACAAGGCCGACGACCCCAGCCTGCCCCAGCACCTGCGCGTGCCGGGGGCAATGGTGTTCAAGCAAGGGCCGGATGTGCTGCGCCCGGGTTGGCAGTTCGTGCCCGGGGCAAGCTGGCGCCACCCGCAAGGCCCGGGCAGCGACTTGCAAGGGCTGGATAACCACCCGGTGGTGCAAGTGGCACTGGAGGATGCGCAGGCCTACGCGCGCTGGGCTGGGCGCAAGCTGCCCAGCGAGGCCCAGCTGGAATATGCAATGCGCGGCGGCCTGCAGGATGCCGACTTCAGCTGGGGCATGACCGAACTGCCCAAGGGCAAAGCCATGGCCAATACCTGGCAGGGCCAGTTTCCGTACCACAACGCCGCCACCGACGGTTTCACCGGCACTTCGCCGGTGGGCTGTTTCCCGGCCAACGGCTTTGGCCTGTTCGATGCCGGGGGCAATGTCTGGGAGTTGACCCGCACGGGTTACCGCCCAGGCCATGCGCCGCAGCGCGACGCTGGCCTGGACCCGCCCGGGCCAAGCCTGGACGACAGCCACGACCCCGCCGACCCCGGCGTGAAAGTGGCAGTGATCAAGGGCGGTTCGCACCTGTGTTCGGCAGACCGCTGCCTGCGCTACCGGCCTTCGGCGCGGCAACCTCAGCCGGTGTTCATGGCCACTTCACACGTGGGCTTCAGAACGGTGCGGTAATGCTGGGCAACGGGGCAGCGGCCGCCACCACGGCCGCTACCTGGCGGTCGAAATCGAGCATCAGGTAGTTGCAGAAAAAGCCGATGCTTTCCTGCTTTTGCAGGCGCAGTGGCGCGTCCACCGGCAAGGCCTGCAGGCAACGCTCGGTGCGCGCCCAGGCAAACGCCTGCAACGCCGTGGCACACAGTTGCAGGAAGTCGCCGGCCGCGCGGTACGGGTACTCAGGGTCAGCGGCCGCCTTGGCCATAACCTCGGCAAGTAGCCCTTGCAGCACCGCACATACCTTCTGCAGAACCGCAGCTGCCATGCCGGTGCCGGCTTCTTTACGCAGTTCGCCCAGCAGCAGTGCCATGCCCGCCCCGCCGTCACCCAGCACCTTGCGCAGCAGCAGGTCGTTGGCCTGCACCTCGTTGGTGCCTTCGTAGATCATGGCGATGCGGCTGTCGCGCAGCGTTTGCTCGATACTGAACTCACAGGTGTAGCCATAACCGCCGAACACCTGCAGGGCCTTGCTGGCCAGGGTGAAACCTTGCTCGGTGAAGGCAGCCTTGATGACCGGTGTCAGCAGCGCCGCCAGCGTCGCCGCCTTGGCCCGTTGCCCGGGGTCAGTGGCCGCTGCGGCCACATCCAGCCAGTGCGCCGCCCAGTAGCCCAGTGCGCGCATACCTTCGCTGCGCACCCGCAGCTCAAGCAGCACCCGGCGCATGGCGGGGTGCAAGTGAATGGGGTCGGCTTGGCCCTTGGGCTGCCCAGGCGCATTCATCTGCCTACGCGCCATGGCGTATTCCCGGGCACATTGCCAGGCGGCTTCGGCGTGCGCCAGCCCTTGCAAGCCAACGTGCAGCCGGGCCGAATTCATCATCACGAACATCGCCGCCAGGCCGCCGTGCGCCTGCCCCACCAACCAGCCACTGGCCGCTTCGAAACGCAATGCACAGGTGGCGCTACCGCGGATACCCAGCTTGTGCTCCAGGCCTTCGCACTGCACCGCATTAGGCTGACCGTCTTCCAGCCATTTGGGGACCAGCAGCAGCGACAGACCGCGGCTGCCGGCCGGCGCGCCCGGCAGCCGCGCCAGCACCAGGTGCACGATTTGGCGGGTCAGGTCGTGGTCGCCGCCGGAGATGAACAGCTTGTTGCCCGTGATGGCATAACGGCCGTCGCCCAACGGCTCGGCGCGGCAGCGCAACAGGCTCAGGTCGCTGCCGGCCTGGGGCTCGGTCAGGCACATGGTGGGCAGAATCTCGCCACTGACGATACCGGGCAGGTAGCGTGCCTGCAGTTGTTCGCTGGCATGCACCTGCAGGCATTGATACGCGCCATGGGCGATACCGGTGTACATGGCCCAGGCATGGTTGCTGGCGAAGAGCATTTCCTGCAGCGCAGCGTCGAGCACCAGCGGCAACCCTTGGCCGCCGAACTGCGGGGCACAGGCCAGTGCCGGCCACCCTGCCTCGACATAAGCCCGGTAGGCGGCCGGGAAACCGTGCGGGGTCCGCACCTGCCCCGCCTCCATACGGCAACCCTGGCGATCACCTGTGGCGTTCAGCGGCACCAGCACCTGTTCAGTGAAGCGGGCGGCTTGTTCCAGCACCTGCCACGCCAGGTCCAGGTCCAGGTCGGCATGAGGCGGCAGTGCCTGCCAGGCCTCGTCAGCCTGGAGCCAATGTTGCAGCACGAATTGCATGTCCAGCAGGGGGGCCTTCCAGGCCATGGAACACCTCTTGTTCAGGCAGTGAAACGGGGGTTTTCGATGAGCAGCGCCATGCCTTGGCCGCCGCCAATGCACGCAGCAGCCACCCCATAGCGCAGGTTGCCCTGCTGCAGTTGCCGGGCCAGTGTGTGCACCAGCCGCAACCCGGTGGCGGCCAGCGGGTGCCCGAGGGCAATGGCGCCACCGTGAACGTTGAGCTTTGCCACATCGAGCTGTAGCGCCTGAGCCACCGCCACCACCTGCGCGGCTTGCGCTTCGTTGATTTCGAAGCGGTCTATCTGGTCTGCGCGCAGGCCGCTGCGGCGCAGTAGCAGCTCGATGGCCGGCACCGGCCCGATACCCATGGTGTGCGGCGATACGCCCACCGCCGTGGCCATCAACAGTTTCGCCAGGGGCGGTCGCGTGCAACTGGCGTAGGGCGCCACCACTGCCGCCGCCGCCCCATCGGCCACCGCGCAACTGTTGCCTGCGGTTTGTACCCCACCAGGGTGCACGGTACGCAGCCGCGCCAGCGCTGCAGCATCGGTGGGCCGTGGGTGGCTGTCGTGGCTGACTTCGGCGAGCCCGCGTGGCAGTTCGATACCGCGTGGCTGGTAGCCTTCGGCGAAGAAGCTTTCGCTGCTGATGCTGACGATTTCCTCAGCGAACCAACCGGCCTGCTGGGCCTGTAACGCGCGCTGATGGCTGCGCAAGGCCCAGGCATCCACGGTTTCCCGCGCCAGGCCATGCTCACGGGCCAGGTTGTCTGCGGTGCCGATCATGTCCACATCGGCAGCCGGGTCGTACAACGCCTCCCAGAGGAAGTCCTTGAACCCGACCGGCGCCCCCAGGCGGAAGCCGCCCCGGTGTTCATAGGCCGCGATCGGGTTGCGTGACATGGATTCGGCACCTACGCACAACACCTGCGGCGCCCCGCTGCGCAGTTGCTCGGCAGCCTGGCGCAACAGCTCGAGCCCCGTGCCACAGATGCGCTGTACCGCCAAGGCCGGCACTGCCAGCGGCACGCCACAGTAAAGGCCGACATGCCTTGGCAGGAAATAGGCATCGAAGCTGGCCTGGGCCATACTGCCGGCCAGCACACTGCCCACGGCCTGCGGATCGCTACCGGCACGCGCCAGCACCGCCCGCCCGGCCTTGATGGCCAGGTCAATGGGTGAAACGGTTGCCAGCGCACCCCCAAGGTCAACCCAAGGGGTGCGCACCATATCGACGATGGCAACGTCGTCGAACACGGTGCACAGCCCGCCGCTCATGGCCGCGCCTGTGCGTGCAACTGGCCCGGGGCTTCGCGCCGATACAGCGCCTCGACCAGGGCAGCGCGCCGCTGCAACACCGCACGTTGGTTGATCGAGCCCTTGTCGGTGATTTCGCCCGCGTCGATCGAGGGTGGCTCTTCAAGCAAGGCCAACCATTCGATGCGGCTGGCGTTGCCTTGGGCGTCCCGGTTCAGGTGCGTCAGCCAGTTGGCAAACCACTGGCGCACCGCGTCGCTGCCCAGCACCTGGGCGTCGCTGGCCTCTGCCCCAAGCCCCGCCAATTGCCGGCACTCGGGTAGCCGCGGGAACACCAGCATGCCCAGGCACTCGCGGTCGGGCGCCGCGACCACGACGTCCTGCACATAGGGCGAGCCTTCCAGCACCGCACGGTTGCGCAGTGGCCCGACACTGACGAATACACCCGACGACAGCTTGAAGTCCTCGGCGATGCGGCCGTCGAACATCAGGCCCTGCTCCGGCTGTTGCGGATCGGCGAGTTTCAGGGCATCGCCCGAGCAGTAGAAGCCCTCCTCGTCGAACACCTCGGCGGTCTGCTGCGGCGAGCGCCAGTAGCCCGGCATGATATGCGGGCCGCGAAAACGCGCTTCGAGCTTGTCGGCCTGGGGCACCAGCTTCACTTCACAACCCGGTGCCGGCAAGCCGACGTAGCCGGCCATCGACAGCGGCCCGGTGGTAAAGGTGCAGGACGGCGCCGCCTCGGTCATGCCCAGGCCCGCCATCATGCGGATACGCTCGCCGCAGTGCTGCTCGGCGATACGGTCCAGGCGGTCCCAAACGCTTTGCGAAAGCCCCGCTGCGGCAAAGAAGAACAGCTTCATGCGGGCGAAGAACACCTCGCGCAGCTGGGCGTCCTGCTCCAGCGCCTTGGCCAGCTCTTCCCAGCCCCTGGGTACGGTGAGGTAGGCCGTGGGCGAAATCTCGCGCAGGTTGCGCAAGGTTTCCGCGAAGCCTTGCGGGGTCGGCTTGCCGGCGTCCAGATAGAAACTGCCGCCGTTGTACAGGACGATGCCCAGGTTGTGGCTGCCGCCGAAGGTGTGGTTCCAGGGCAGCCAGTCGACCAGCACCGGCGGCTCTTCGGCAAACACCGGGAAGGTCTGCAGCAGCATCTGCTGGTTGGCGCAGAGCATGCGCTGGGTGGTGATCACCGCCTTGGGCAGCTTGGTGGAACCCGAGGTGAACAGGAACTTGGCAATGGTATCGGGCCCGGTGGCGGCGAACGCAGCGTCTGCCGGCGCCAGGTCACAGGGCTGCAGCAGGCTGGCAAAACTGAAATGGCGGCGGCGTGGCGGCTGGCCATGCACGCTGACCACCGGCACCGATTCATCCAGCACGGCATCGAAGGCACGCTGGAACGGCTGGCTGTCGGTGGCGAACACCAGGCCAGGGGTCAGCACCTCGCAAACGTGGCGCAGCTTGGCGAAGTCCTGCGACAGCAGTGCGTAGGCAGGCGACACCGGGCAGTAAGGAATGCCGGCATACATGGCCCCCAGGGCAAGCTGCAGGTGCTCGATGTCATTGCCGGAAAACAGTACCAGCGGCCGTTCGGCGCCAAGGCCGAACCCCAGCAAGTGGGCAGCGATGGTACGTACCTGGTCGAGCATCTGCGCATAGCTGACTTCACGCCAGCCACCGCTGGGCTCGCGCGCGGCGATGAAGGTGGTGTGCGGGCGCACGCGCGCCCAGTGCAGCAGGCGGTCGTGCAGGCGCGCCGGCAAAGGCGCCAACGGCTCCAGCGGCAGCATGCGCAGCACACCGTCGGTGTCACTGACCTGCACTTGTGGGTGCCCAATGGACACCTGCCGGTAGCGCGGCGGTTGGCCAGGGTCGCATGACCGCAGGCGGGGTTGGGTATTCACGCAGGTTGCTCCTTGTTCTTGTTGTACAGGCTGCCGCCGCCGGGCATTGCCCGGGGCGGCCCATTGCGTGTTGCTCAGATGGGGTAATGCCGGGGGCCCTGTTGCAGGGTGACCCAGCGCAACTGGGTGAACTGGTCGATGGCCGTGCGGCTGCCGAAGCTGCCATAGCCGCTGGCCTTCACCCCGCCGAAGGGCATTTGCGCTTCATCGTGCACGGTCGGCCCGTTGATGTGGCAGATACCCGATTCCACGCGCTGGGCCAGGGCCAGCGCCCGGCCGGTGTCCCGGCTGAAAATGGCTGAAGACAGGCCAAACTCCGAATCGTTGGCCAGTTGCAGCAAGGCCTCGTCACCTTCGGCGCGCAGCACTACAGCCACCGGCCCGAACGACTCTTCGCGGTACAGGCGCATGCTGCTGTCGACATGGTCGAGCAAGGTCGGCTGCAGGATGCTGCCGTCCAGCTGGCCGCCGCAGACC
The DNA here is from genome assembly GCF_009932375.1 of Pseudomonas juntendi. Taxonomy (GTDB): domain Bacteria; phylum Pseudomonadota; class Gammaproteobacteria; order Pseudomonadales; family Pseudomonadaceae; genus Aquipseudomonas; species Aquipseudomonas juntendi. The sequence continues at coordinate 20,027 of NZ_BLJG01000091.1, read as the reverse complement.
AGGCGAGCGCCCTTGGCCACGGCATCGTCGATCAGCGCCTTGATGCGTTCGCCCGCCGCACTGCTGACCAGCGAACCGAGCACCGAGTCGCTGGCCTGGGGGTCGCCGGCACGAAGCCCGCTGACCTTGACTGCCAACTTGTCGACAAAGGTATCGGCGATGCGGCTATCGGCCAGCAAGCGCTCGGTGGACATGCAGATCTGGCCCTGGTTGAAGTAGGCGCCAAAGGCCGCCGCTTCGACCGCGGCGTCCAGGTCGGCGTCGTGCAGCACCAGCAACGGCGCCTTGCCGCCCAACTCCAGCAAGGCCGGTTTCAGGTGGCGTGCGGCCAACTCGCCGACGATGCGCCCCACCTGGGTGGAGCCGGTAAAATTCACCCGCCGCACAGCGGGGTTGGCAATCAGGCGTTCGACCACCGCTGGCGCATCCTCTGGGGCGTTGCTGATGACGTTGACCACGCCGTCGCCCAGCCCCGCATCCTGAAGCACCTGGCCGATCAACCGGTGCACGGCCGGGCTCTGCTCCGACGCCTTCAGCACCACGGTATTGCCGCACGCCAGGGGCATGGCGATGGCGCGCGTGGCCAGAATGACCGGGGCATTCCAGGGCGCGATACCCAGCACCACCCCGCACGGTGCGCGCAAGGCCATGGCGAAACTGCCAGGCACATCGGAAGGGATCACCTCGCCGGTGACCTGCGTGGTCATGGCGGCGGCTTCACGCAGCATGTTGGCCGCCAGCTTCACATTGAAGGCGTACCAGTTGGCCATCGCCCCGGTTTCACCGGCCGCAGCGATGAACTCGCCGGCGCGCGCCTGCAGCAGGTCTGCGCCGGCCAGCAGGCGGCCACGTCGCTCACTGGGCGCCAGTGCTGCCCACGCCGGGAATGCCGCGCTGGCGGCTGCCACGGCAGCATCGGCATCGGCCAGCGAAGCCGCGGCCACCTGCGATACCACTTCACCACTGACCGGGTTGCGTCGCTCGAAGGTTCGTCCATCGCTGGCGGGGCACGACCGCCCGCCAATCAGCAAAGGCACCTGCAACATGCTCATTCCTCTTGTTGTATTCATGGGCACTATTCGCGGGCTGCCGCCAGGGGCGGCGCGGCCCGCTGGCACTCAACGCTTGTAAGCCTGCAGGCCTGGCTTGATGCTCTTGTCGTCGAGGAACTGCTTCATGCCCTGCTCGCGCCCCCCTTCGGTGTCCAGCAGGCGGGACTGGTCGAGCTTGGCGTACAGGTAGTCTTCGTTCTGCTCCCAGGTCAGTTCGCGGCAACGCTTGAAGCCGTTCTTGGCGGCACGCAGCACCACCGGGTTTTTCTCCAGCAGGTTCAGCGCCAGGTCGCGGGTGGTTTCGCGCAGTTGCGCCAACGGCACGCTTTCGTTCACCAGGCCCATTTCGGCCGCCTTTGCCCCACCGAAGGTCTTGCCGGTCATGATGTAGTACAGCGACTGACGGTGGCCCACGGTGTCGGCCATGGCCTTGCTGACCAGGTTGCCGGGTGGGATGCCCCAGTTGATTTCCGACAGGCCGAACGTGGCTTCGTCGGCACAGATGGCCAGGTCGCAGGCCACCAGCGGGCTGAAACCGCCGCCGAAACACCAGCCGTTGACCATGGCGATGGTCGGTTTGGCGTACATGCGCAGCAGCTTCCACTGCCACTGCGATGCATCGCGGCGGATTTTTTCCTGAAGGATTTCCGGCCCGGCGTCCACCTCGCGGAAGTACTCCTTGAGGTCCATGCCGGCCGTCCACGACTCCCCGGCACCGGTCAGGACCAGTACGCCAGCCTCGGCGTCCTGCTCCAGGGTTTCCAGCACGTCGATCATTTCCCGGTTCAGGGTGGGGCTCATGGCGTTGCGTTTTTCTGGCCGATTGAGGGTGACCCAGGCAATGCCCGACTCCAGCTCGACTTTCACGGTAGCCCAACGGCCTGCGTATTTGCTCATGGTTCTGCACTCTTGTTGTTCGGGGTGATGCCTTCAAGCTAAGGGAGCAAATTAGTTATGTCAATTAACTATTATGAAAATTATCCTTTGCAGCACCTCAGCCCCCGTTCTTTTTCACCAGCCCTCCTCTAGCCGGATCCTGCCAAGGCAGGCAAACTAGGTAACTTTATTACCCATGCCCCAGGAGCCATTCACCCGATGGGAAGGTCTGCCCGCACCACCGATACCGCTGCCACCGCCGTTTCCGGGGCGGATGTCGTGCTTGAAGACTTGATCGGTTATGCCCTTCGCCGTGCCCAGTTGAAGTTGTTTCAGAACTTTATCGGCCGGCTGGCTGCCCATGATCTGCGCCCGGCGCAATTTTCGGCACTGGCGGTGATCGAGCAGAACCCAGGGCTGATGCAGGCGGACCTGGCCCGCTCGCTGGCCATCGAGCCACCCCAGGTGGTACCGCTGTTGAACAAGCTGGAAGAACGCGCCCTGGCCGTACGGGTGCGCTGCAAACCGGACAAGCGCTCGTACGGGATTTTTCTCAGCAAGGCCGGTGAAGTACTGCTCAAGGAGTTGAAGCAGATCGCCAGCGACAGCGACCGGGAAGCGACCGCGGCATTGAATGACGAGGAGCGCGAGCAATTACTGCGCTTGTTGACCAAGATCTACCAGGCGTAAAACCTGTGAGCCGCGCTATCGCGGTGCTGCTGCCGGTAGCGCATGATCTGCAATGACCCGGTGTACTCATTGGGAGTACCCCGCAGTGCCGAGGGCGCCCCATGCACCTGATCCCTGGATTGACCGGGCAAGCCAATGCCCTGATAGGCGGCGCCAGCCAAGGCATCGGCCTGGCACTGTGCCAGGCCTTGCTGGCCCGCGACGATATCGACCTGGTGTGGGCGGTATCGCGCAGCGCCAGCCGTAGCAGCGCATTGCTTGCGCTGACGGCCGTACACGGCCAACGCCTGAGGCTGGTGGATTGCGATGCACGCGACGAGGCGGCCCTTGCTGCGCTGGCCTGCACGGTCAGCGCTGGCTGCAAGCACCTGCACCTGGTGGTGAGCACGCTGGGCATTCTGCACCAGCAAGGCGCCAAGGCGGAAAAATCCCTGGCCCAGCTGGACCTGGCCGGGTTGCAGGCCAGCTTCGTGACCAATGCCTTCGCCCCTATTCTGCTGCTCAAGCACCTGCTACCCCTGCTGCGCAAACAGCCAGCCACCTTTGCCGCACTGTCGGCGCGGGTGGGCTCGATCGGCGACAACCGCCTGGGCGGCTGGTACAGCTACCGCGCGAGCAAGGCGGCGCTGAACCAGCTGTTGCACACGGCAAGTATCGAGCTGCAACGCCTGAACCCGGCGGCTACGGTATTGGCGCTGCACCCCGGCACCACCGATACCGCGCTGTCGCGGCCGTTCCAAAGCAATGTGCCGCCGGGCAAGTTGTTCGAGCCGGCGTTTGCCGCCCAGTGCGTGATCGACCTGGTAGGCCGGACAGGCCCAGCCGACAGTGGCAGCTTCTGGGGGTGGGACGGCCAGCGGATCCCGTGGTGAGCCGCTTCGCGCCGCAGGCCCGGCCCGCGCGGCATGACCTTGCAGGCACGCCACAGCCTTGACCCCGGCCCTTGCGCCGCCGCATGCTCGCAGGCTTGCCCCCACGCACAAGGAACGATTGCATGCTGCTGCAGCCTCTGGCCACCCACACCGAGCTGGGCCTGGGCCCATTCGCGCAATGACGCTGTTGTACCTGAAGCTAATCGTCACCCCTTTGCTGATGTGGGCCATTTCCCTGGCGTCGCGCCGATGGGGCGGCCTGCTGGGCGGGCTGTTGTCCGGCATGCCCATTACCTCGGCACTGGTCATGACCTTCCTGTGCCTGGAACAGGGCAGCACCTTTGCTGTAGCTGCAGTGCCTGGCGCACTGGGCGGCCTGGTGGCGGTGCAGGCGACGTACTGCTGCTTCATGTGGAGCACCCGCCGGGCAGCGCTGGTACCCGCCGTGCTGCTGGCGTTGCTGGCCTACGGCCTGGTGGCTTACGCATTTACCCACTGGGGCAACCTGCACCTGTCGGTGGCCGTAGCGCTGGTTCTGATCGGGGTGCTGATATGCGCCAGTGGCCGCGAGCCCAGCCCGGACATGCTGGCCCGCCCCAAGCACCGATACTGGGAAATACCGCTGCGCATGGTGGCGGCGACCAGCCTGCTGATGCTGACCACAAGCCTGGCCGACTGGCTGGGCCCGGCAACCAGCGGCATGCTGGCACCGATACCGGTAATCGCATGGCCGCTGGTCGTGTTTGCCTACGTACAGAATGGCCGGCCCGGGATGGCCGCGATGGTGCGGGGCAATGCAATTGGCGCGGTGGGGGTGATCGCGTTCTACCTGGTATTGGCAGCACTGCTGCAAGCCTGGGGCGCCGCGGCTGCCATCGGCGCGGCAATCGCCAGTGCCGTGGTGCTGACCCTAGGGCTGGCCGCCGCATTACGGCGGCGCTGACGTTAAGCCTGCCACGCCAAGGGGTGGCGGGCTCACCCGTTGGCCTTCGTCACGCCACGTCGATTTGGGTCAGCCCCATTACCTTGGCCTGCGCCAGGACTTCGTCCGGGCTGGCATCGGCCGGCGGCATCAGCAAACTGTTCTCGCCGTCGCCGAAGTGCAGCACCATCAGGTGTAGCGCTGCCTGGTGCAGGGCAAGCTCGGGCTGTTCGAGTTCAAAGGTGTGTGTGCAAGGCTGGCCATTGAGTTGATAGCGGACCGTGTAGGCGTGCATAAGAACCTCTTGATTGAACAAGGACTCAATACCTGACCGGTCGGGCAGAAATAAATTCAGGTAAATAGCGGCCGCCTGGCCCATTGGGCCAAACGACCACCAGGTTGGCACTGCCCTGCGATTACTCGGCGCCCGGCGGAATGCCGTCCTTGTTCTTGTCTTTCAACCGGGCCTTCTCCTCTTCCGTGGAATGGGCTGGCACTTGGGTTTGCTGGTCTTTCTGCTGCTCGGCCATGGGCGTGTCCTCTTCGATGGTGGCTGAACGATTACCTGCACTCGTCACGGTTGCTGGCGCTGCATCGTTTTGCGGTGCAAGGCGATGAATGGCGCCTCGGCAGGGTCGATGCGGTCCATTTCGGCCGCGATCCGGTGCCAGTAGGGATACTGGGGCGCGATCCGCGTGACCTGTTCCATCTGTTCCAGGTCTTCTGGCAAGAGCACCAGCTCGGTCGCCTGCAAATTGTCATGCAGTTGCTCGAAGCTGCGCCCCGCCGTGATCACGCTGGTGATGCCTGGGCGGTCCTTGAGCCAGGCCAGGCATACCCGTGCCGGCGAGCAGCCATGGCGCTGGCCGATGGTGATCAAGGCTTCGATGATGTCATAGGCCCGCTCGCGATCATGCACGTAGGGTTCTGGCCAGTCATTGCCCTGGCGGGTGCCCTTGGGGGCCTGCTGCCCGCGCCGCACCTTGCCGGTCAGCAACCCCTCGCCCAAGGGCCCCCACACCAAGGTTGCAACCCCTTGGTCGATGGCCATGGGCAGCAATTCGTACTCGGCTTCGCGCGCCTCCGGGGTGTAGTAGATTTGCTGCGATACCGGCTGCTGCCAGCCATTCACGCGCGCGCTGCCGAGGGTTTTCATCATTTGCCAGGCAGTGTAGTTGGACGTGCCGAAGTAGCGGATCTTCCCGCTCTGCACCAGGTGGTCCAAGGCCGCCAGGGTTTCCTCCACCGGCGTCACGCCATCCCAGTTGTGTACCTGGTACAGGTCGATATGGTCGGTACCCAGGCGCTTGAGGCTGGCCTCGCAGGCGCGAATCAAGTGGTAACGCGACGCCCCGCTGTCGTTGGGGTTGTCGCCCATCGGGCTGCGCGCCTTGGTCGCGAGGATGATCGACTGGCGCCGCTGTGCCAGCGCCTGGCCAACGATTTCTTCGGCAAGGCCGTGCGAGTACAAGTCGGCCGTGTCCACCAGATTGACGCCGGCATCGAAGGCCATGTCGAACATGCGCCGTGCCTGGTCGACATCCACGCTACCGGTTTTTTCGAATGCGCCACGCCCGCCGAACGGGACCGTGCCAACCACCAGTTCCGAAACCAGCAGGCCAGTGTTGCCGAGTGCGCGGTATTTCATGGGCTACCTCCATTGCATAAGACATGCAATACCGACGGCCCATGGTGCTGAAACGTTCAATCAGGTTGGCCGAACCCGGCTGGGGCAAGCGACCACGCGCCAGGCCAGCCTGGTATTCAGAACACCGACCAGCCAATGCGTGCGCTCAGCAACTCCAGCGCGGCCATGCCGGCCAGCGAGTTGCCCGCCGCGTTCAGCTCCGGCGACCACACGCACACGCTGAACTGCCCCGGTACGATGGCGACGATACCGCCGCCCACGCCACTCTTGCCCGGCAACCCCACTCTGTAGGCGAAGTTGCCTGCCTCGTCATACAGGCCACTGGTGGCCATGATCGAGTTCACCTGCTGGGTCTGGCGACGGCTGAGAATTTGCTGACCGCTGTGCTTGCAAAAGCCGTCGTTGGCCAGAAAGCAGAATGCCCGCGCCAGGTCCAGGCAATTCATGCGCAGTGCGCAGTAGCTGAAGTAACTGCGCAGCACCGTTTCCACCTCGTTGTGGAAGTTGCCAAACGACTGCATCAGGTAAGCCATGGCCGCATTGCGCGCGCGGAACTGATACTCCGAATCGGCGACGCGGGTGTCGATCTGGATGTGCGGGTTACCGGACAGGCGCCGGACGAAATCGCGCATCGACAAGGTTGGCGCAGCGAAGCGCGACTGGTTGATGTCGCAGATGACCAGAGCCCCTGCGTTGATGAACGGGTTGCGCGGGCGCCCGCGCTCGAACTCCAGCTGCACCAGCGAGTTGAATGGCTGGCCGGACGGCTCATGGCCAAGCCGCTCCCAGATCGCTTCACCCGAATGGCCTATCGCCTGAACCAGGCTGAACACCTTGGAAATGCTCTGCACCGAGAACGGTTCCAGGGCGTCGCCTGCACAGTAGTGACTGCCATCGTTGCTGTAGACGGCGATGCCCAGTTGCTGGGCCGGCACGTCGGCCAGCGCAGGAATGTAATCGGCAACTTTGCCCGTGCCGATCAAGGGGCGTACTTGTTCAAGGATCTCGTTCAACAGCGTTTGCATGGCGGGCCCTGGTTCAGTCCCCCTCGACGACGGCGGGGGTCGCATTCTTGACGCCGAGTGCGTGAAGGAAATCACACATTTGGCAACAAACTCCCCCGCTCGGCGCCGTACGGCCTTCAAGGCCTGGGCTGCCGCCATGCTCAAGCCTGCATCAGCTCAATGCCTCACGGCTGTGCTGGCCGTCGACCAAGCGCTGCAGCCCCAGCGGGTTGGCATTTTTCAGCGCATCGGGCAGCAGCGCATCGGGGTAGTCCTGGAAGCACACCGGGCGCAGGAAGCGGTCGATGGCCAAGGTGCCGACCGAGGTGCCGCGGGCATCGGAGGTAGCCGGGTAGGGCCCACCATGCACCATCGCTTCGCACACTTCCACACCGGTGGGGTAACCGTTGAGCAGCAGGCGCCCTGCCTTGCGCTGCAGCAGCGGCACCAGCGTGGCGAACTGCTGGAGGTCTTGCGGCTCGGCGATCAGGGTGGCGGTGAGCTGCCCGTGCAACGCTTGCACGGCGCGGCGCAGCTCGGCTTCGTCGGCGACTTCGACCAGCACCGTGGCAGGCCCGAACACTTCTTCCTGCAGCAGTTCGTCACCGTTCAACAGCAGGCTCGCATCGGCCTGGAACAGCTGCGCCCGGGCCTGGTCGCCAACCTGCTCGGCACCGGCCAGGTGGTGCACGCCTGGGTGCTGGTGCAGGCGCTGCACGCCACTGGCATAGCTGCGCAAGGTGCCGGTATTGAGCATGGTTTGCGCGGGCTGGTCGGCCAGTTGCGCAGCCAGCGCCGCAGTGAAGGCGGTGAATGCCTTACCGGCAATGCCAATGACCAGCCCGGGGTTGGTGCAGAACTGCCCACAGCCCAGCACCACCGAAGCTGCCAGCGCCTCGGCCACCTGCCCGCCGCGCGCGCGCAACGCCGCGGGCAAGACCAGCACGGGGTTGATGCTGCTCATTTCGGCGAACACCGGAATCGGCTGGGGGCGTGCTGCCGCCAGGTCACACAGGGCACGCCCGCCCTTGAGCGAACCGGTGAACCCCACCGCCTGGATGGCCGGGTGGCGCACCAACGCTTCGCCCACACCGCTACCGTAGATCATGTTGAACACCCCGGCAGGCATGCCGGTCGCCTGCGCCGCCCGTTCGATAGCATCGCCCACCTGCGCGGCCGTGGCCATATGGCCGCTGTGCGCCTTGACCACCACCGGGCAGCCAGCGGCCAGCGCTGCTGCGGTGTCGCCGCCGGCAGTGGAGAACGCCAGGGGGAAGTTGCTGGCACCGAACACGGCTACCGGCCCTACGCCGGTGCGGTACTGGCGCAAGTCCGGGCGTGGCAGTGGCTGGCGCTGTGGCTGGGCACGGTCGATGCGCGCCGCCAGGTAATCGCCGCGGCGCAGTACCTTGGCGAACAGGCGCAGCTGATTGCTGGTTCGGCCGCGCTCGCCCTGGATGCGCGCAGCAGGCAAGGCCGTTTCGCGGCACACCGTGGCGATGAAGCTATCGCCCAACGCGTCCAGCTGGTCGGCAATGGCATCGAGAAACTGCGCGCGACGCTCGGGCGCCATGCCGTTGTATTCGACGAATGCCGCTTCGGCCGCCTCGGCAGCGGCGGCCACCTCGCCAGGGGTGGCCTGGGTGAAGACCCCCGGCAAGGCTTCGCCGGTGCGCGCATCGAGGCTTTGCAGGTGAACGCTGCCAGCAGCGCTGCGCTGGCCGCCAATGAAATTGCTTGCAGACATGGTTGACTCCTGTAACAAGAAAGAAGGCCTGGCCCTCACAGGCTTTTCACCAGCCCCGGGCGAACCTGCCCGGGCGCTGCGGCAATGCCGTTGCGCAGCGGCTGGCCAAAGGCGTCGAGGCTGATTTCGAAGGTATCGCCCGGTCGGGCCTGCACGCCGTCGGCGAACGACAGTGTGGCGGTGCCGAAATAGTGCACATGCACATCGCCAGGGCGCAGGAACTGGCTGTATTTGAAGTGGTGGTACTCCAGGTTCTCGAAGCTGTGGCACATGTTCTGCTCGCCGGACAGGAACGGCTTGCTCCACAGCACCTGGCCATCGCGCAGAATGCGGCTGGTGCCTTCGAGGTGCGCTGGCAACGCTCCCAGGCGAAGCTCCGGGCCGAAACTGCAGGCGCGCAGCTTGGAATGCGCCAGGTACAGGTAGTTGCGCCGCTCCAGCACATGGTCGGAAAACTCGTTGCCCAAGGCGTAGCCAAGCCGGTACGGGGTATTGCCCGGGCCGATCAGGTACAGCCCGACCAGCTCAGGCTCCTCGCCGGCGTCTTCGGCAAAGGCCGGCAGCGGCAGGTCGGCGCCGGGGCGCACCACGATCGCGCCGTCGCCCTTGTAGAACCACTCCGGCTGCGCACCCTCCTCACCCGCTGGCGGCCGCCCGCCCGCCAGGCCCCACTGGAACATGCGCATGCTATCGGTCAAGGTACCTTCGGCCTGTTGCTGGTGCATTTTGTCGCGGGTGGCGGCGCTGCCCAGGTGGGTCAGGCCGGTACCGGTGACCAGGCAGTGCGCCGGGTCCGGGTGGTCCAAAGGTGGCAGCACACGGCCCTGGGCCAGCAAGGCCAGGTAGTCGTGCCGCTCACCCAGCCCAGCGGCCCGGACTTCACTGGCCAGATCGCGGCCGGCGGCAACGGCCTGCAAGGCCAGCTCACGGGTGCTGCTGACGCCCCGCACTTCAAGGGCGTACTCGCCTTCCACCACGCCCACATGGCGCGCGCCGGCGGCGCTTTCAAATTGAATCAGTCGCATGGTTGATGTGCTCGCTTGTCGGTTGCAAAGTTCAGCGGGCGCCTTCGGCGGCCCGCGTGGAAGCCAGGCGTTGGCGACGCTCCAGGCGGTTGTAGACGACGCCGGTGAGCAGCACGCCGAACAGCATCACCAGGGCAAGGAAATACAGCCCCGAAGACAACTGCCCGGTGTGTTCCTTGAGCGCGCCGATACCGAACGGCCCCAGGTAGCCGCCAAGGTTGCCGATCGAGTTGATCAGGGCGATGCCTGCGGCTGCGCTGGCACCTGAAAAGAACCGCCCAGGCAGCGTCCAGAAGATGGCCGTGCAGGAAAACAGGGCAAACGCCACCATGCACAGCGCAGCCAACTGCAGCACCGGCACCGTCAGCCAGGCACTGAGGAACAGGCCTATGGCGCCCAGCGCACACAGCAGGCCCAGGTGCCCGTAGCGGTCGTTGAGGCGGTCAGAGCTGCGGGGCATGATCAACAGGCCGATGATGCCGAACAGGTACGGCACCGCCGAAACGAAACCCGTGACCAGATCGCTGCCGCCAAACTGGTGAATCAGCGTTGGCAGCCACAAGCCGAGGCCGTAGATGCTCAAGGTGACCGGCAGGTAGAACAGCGCCAGCAACAGTACGCGGCCGTCCTTGAGCGCATGCAGCGGGTTGCCATGGCGGGTCTGGCCAAAATCACGCAGGTCGTTGGCCAGTTGCTCCTGCAGCCAACTGCGTTGTGCCTCGCTGAGCCAGCGCACCTGGGCAGGCCCGTCCGGCAGCAGGCGCAAGGTAGGCCAGGCGAGCAGCACCGCCGGGGTGCCGATGCAGATGAACAGCCACTGCCAGCCATGCAGGCCGTAGCTGCCTTCCAGCCCCAGCAGCGCGCCGGAAAGCGGCCCGGTGATCAGCATGGCCAGGGGCTGCGAGAGGATGAAAAAGCCCAGGATCTTGCCGCGGTGCCGCACCGGGTACCACTGGGTTATGTAGTACAGCACCCCCGGAAAGAAGCCCGCCTCGGCGGCGCCGAGCAAGAAGCGCATCACGTAGAAGCCATTGGGCCCGGTCACGAAGGCCATGCCGATGGTAATTGCACCCCACGTCACCAGGATGCGGGCGAACCAGCGCCGCGCGCCAAAGCGGTCGAGCAGCAGGTTGCTCGGCACTTCGAACAGAAAATAGCCGATGAAGAACAGCCCGGCACCCAGGCCATAGGCTGCGTCACCCAGGCCGATGTCGGCGCCCATGTGCAGCTTGGCAAAGCCCACCGCCGAACGATCGACGTAGGCCACCAGGTAAAGCAGAACCAGAAAAGGGATGAGTTTCAGTGTGATCAGGCGGACAAGCCGCTGCTCCTGAATCATGGCGATGTCTCCAATTGTTCTTGTAATGAGCACAGCACCCGGCCGGGGCTTTTTGGCAGACCGCTAACCTGGCGACAGGATCATATAGTAATACTATTTGGAACAACAAGCCTTCACATGCACGATTTCACGCAGTACTGTTAGGCAATAAACGACAAATAGTAATACTAATAAGGTCTCCCGATATGTCTGACGCCAAACGCCCCCTGCGCTCTGCCCAATGGTTCGGAACCGCCGACAAGAACGGCTTCATGTACCGCAGCTGGATGAAGAACCAGGGCATTCCGGACCATGAATTCCAGGGCAAGCCGATCATCGGCATCTGCAACACCTGGTCGGAGTTGACGCCGTGTAACGCGCATTTCCGCAAAATTGCCGAGCATGTGAAAAAAGGCGTGCTGGAGGCTGGCGGCTTCCCGGTGGAGTTCCCGGTGTTTTCCAGCGGCGAGTCCAACCTGCGCCCCACCGCCATGCTCACCCGCAACCTGGCGAGCATGGATGTGGAGGAAGCGATCCGCGGCAACCCGGTGGACGCCGTGGTGCTGCTGACAGGCTGCGACAAGACCACCCCGGCGCTGCTGATGGGCGCTGCCAGCTGCGACGTGCCGGCGATCGTGGTGACCGGCGGGCCGATGCTCAACGGCAAGCACAAGGGCAAGGACATTGGCGCCGGCACCATCGTCTGGCAGATGCATGAGGCCTACAAGGCCGGCCAGATCGACCTCAACGAGTTCCTTTCCGCCGAAGCTGGCATGTCGCGCTCGGCGGGCACCTGCAACACCATGGGCACCGCCTCGACCATGGCCTGCATGGCCGAAGCGCTGGGCACCTCCCTGCCCCACAATGCCGCCATCCCGGCAGTGGATGCCCGCCGCTATGTCCTTGCCCACCTTTCCGGCATGCGCATTGTCGATATGGTTCGCGAAGACCTGCGCCTGTCGAAAATCCTCACCCGCGAAGCCTTCGAGAACGCGATTCGCGTCAACGCCGCCATCGGCGGCTCGACCAACGCCGTTATCCACCTGAAGGCGATTGCCGGGCGCATTGGCGTAGACCTGCAACTGGAAGACTGGACCCGCGTTGGCCGCGGGACACCGACCTTGGTCGACCTGCAGCCATCGGGCCGCTTCCTGATGGAAGAGTTCTATTACGCCGGTGGCTTGCCCGCGGTCATCCGCCGCCTGGGCGAACATGGCCTGCTGCCCAACCCCGGCGCGTTGACGGCCAACGGCAACAGCCTGTGGGCCAACTGCCAGGCCGCGCCGTTATATGACGAAGCAGTGATACGCCCGCTGGCCAACCCACTGGTAGCCGATGGCGGTATCTGCATCTTGCGTGGCAACCTGGCGCCCAAGGGCGCGGTGCTCAAACCGTCAGCCGCCACCCCGGCGCTGATGCAGCACCGTGGCCGCGCCGTGGTGTTCGAAAATTTCGAAGACTACAAGGCACGCATCAACGACCCTGAGCTGGATGTAGACGCCAATTCGGTACTGGTGATGAAGTACTGTGGGCCCAAGGGCTACCCGGGCATGGCCGAAGTCGGCAACATGGGCCTGCCGGCGAAGTTGCTGGCCCAGGGCGTAACCGACATGGTGCGTATTTCGGACGCACGCATGAGCGGCACTGCCTACGGCACCGTGGTACTCCATGTGGCGCCCGAGGCCGCAGCAGGCGGGCCATTGGCCGCAGTGCGGGAAGGTGACTGGATCGAACTGGACTGCAAGGAGGGCCGGCTGCACCTGGATATCAGCGCCGAGGAACTGGCCGGCCGGCTGGCCGACCTGCAAGCCCCGCCGCAGTTGATCACCGGCGGGTATGCCAAGCTGTACCTGGACCATGTGATGCAGGCCGATGAAGGCTGCGATTTCGACTTCCTGGTCGGGTGCCGAGGGGCAGCGGTGCCCAAGCACTCCCACTGACCAGCCGCACCCCGCAATGAAGGAGCGGGCTCAGCCGCGAACACCGGCGAAGCCCGTTCCACCCACCACGCTGTTTCCCGCCGAACCAAGCCAAACTGCTGCGACCTCGCCAAAAGGCCGCCGCCCATTCACTGATGTTATGATGCTCCCCCCGCTTGAAGGACCACCCGCGCCCCCCATGAACTACCGCCAGCCCTCCACGCGCAAGAGCATGCACACCACTCTGGTACAGGACCTCGGCCTGCAGATCGTCTCTGGCCAACTCGCGCCCGGGCAGAAGCTGCCCAACGAGGCCAGCCTGTGCGAAAGCTACGCGATCAGCCGGCCCGTGTTCCGCGAAGCGATGCGTGCGCTGACTGCCAAAGGCCTGGTCGAAGCCCGCCCCCGGGTCGGTACCCTGGTGCGGCCGCGCCATGACTGGCACATGCTTGACCCAGACGTGCTGCACTGGCTGATGCAGGCCACGCCGCAGAAGGACTTTTTCAATACCTTGTCCAGCGTACGCTGGGTCATCGAGCCCGCTGCCGCCGCGCTGGCCGCCACCAACGCTACGGCCGAAGATGTGCAGTCGATCAGCGAAGCGTATCAACGCATGGAGGCCGCGCGCACCCATGAAGAGCGGCTGCAACCGGACCTGGACTTCCACGCACGCATCGCCGACGCCACCCACAATGACCTGCTGGCCTACCTGTGCAACATGTTGTCCATGGCCCTGCGCGAATCGGTGCGCTATTCCAACCAGCGGCCAAACTTCGACCAACTCGCCCTGCCCCGGCACAAGGCCATTTTGACCGCCATCCAGAATGGCGACGCACTCGGTGCACGCCATGCCTCGCTGGTCCAGCTTGAGGATGCCCGCGTGGCGCTGAGCAAAGTATTGGGGCAGGACCCGACCAGCTAAGGCAGAAGGCCGCCGGGTGCTTATTGCAGGGCGGCCTTGGGGGGCACGGCAGACACCCCTGTTTCGGCTATCTGCCGCGCACGCATGCTGCCCCATGCCAAGGCACGAACCAATGAGCGCTTCGGCCAGCAGTCGTAGGCCTCTTCGTGCAATGCCATCCCAGAACGGGCATACACCCCCAGGAACATCTGCGTGGTCCCGCTGCGCGAAAGCCTGACCTGTACATCTATCCGGCTGCCGTCTGCCAGGGTCTCTTCATGGCTGCGATGGTTCAGCGCAGGGTCGACCCACGCCCAATACACGTTACCCCTCATCCGCATAGCGCCTCCAGCGATCGAAATTGGCTGTACCCCAAGCCGTGCGGCTTACCCTACTTTGGGATTAAACCGATCTAACTGGATCGACCGCCGAGCGTGCGTATGTGCTGCAATTATTTATCAGCCGCATTTGCCATGATCTACCGTCAACCGGCCTGGGTGCGCTGCGTGCACGCTCAGCCCTGGCAACCTGCTGGAGGCCAATGATGAGCAAGATGTGAGAAAGATGAGACCAGGCGCGATGCCGCTGCGCTGAAGCAACTAAGCGGTCAACGCAGGCAGTTGGCTTGATAGCAGCTCAGCCGCCGTAGCATTGAGAATGGCTGGGCTCAGCTTGTCTCTGAGCACCCATTTGCAGGCCACGATTTCATTGCGAGCCACGGGTTTTTCCTGATCATCGACATGCGTAGTGAACACATGGTGAATGGTTGACCCCAGCTGAAGGGTGCACAGGTGAAAGAGACCGTGGCCTTCAATGGACGTTTCCTCTTGCAGCTCCCGCGCAGCCGCTGCAACAGGCGACTCGCCCGGTTCTATAGCGCCGCCGGGGAAGTTCCACTTCCCGCTTTTTTTCCGTACTAGCAAGATCCTGCCACTGCGCAGGCAGAGGACCGTTGCCCTGTCTTGGATCTTGGCTCCGCGCGCCTTCTTGTCCCGCATACACACACTCAGCTCGTCAGTAGGTCCATGTCCGTATCGTTGCAGCCAATAGAGACTTGCTTCCTGAAGACTCAATTCGGTGACGACTCGTTCACCCTTAACGGCACAAATCACAGGCTGAGCACGTTATTTTCACCTCATTTTCACGCTTGCAGAGGGACAATCTAGCCATCCCCATGTGAAACACCTCTAGCCCGACTAGCAGCGGGCTTTCTTTTGCCTGCAAGAAACACAATGGCTTTGGTGTCGAATGAGTAAAAGGCAGTGTCGACCATCAGTCTTGCAGTTTGGCTGAACCTGAGAGACAGGCGCTAACGACCGCAGTACACCACTGCGGCCGTATCGACGCTGAATAGGCTAGGATCTGCCGCGGATCGCTTCGAGGCGATCCCGGCCAGCCTGTGTGATGGCGTTCTCCCCTTCATCGCTGATGCGATACCGGCCAGACGCCATCTTGGCGATTGTGAACTGGACCAGACCGCTTTCGGATAGGGCTTCGCCCGCTTCGAAGCTCATCGCCTGTTCCAGGTCGAAGATTTTGATTTCTCCGATTTTGTAGCGGGCGAAGGCTACCAGAGCGTTATCCAATGCTTGTTGGCTGATCTTTCGAGCGACTTCCATTCGACCTCCCAGGTCATGAGAGTCCCGGTCCGTGGGATTGGCGACAACGCACCGGGGGGTTGTTGAAGGCGGACCGTACTATGCAACCAGGGAAGTCGCTACTGGCTTTCCATCCATGCTGGATGGGTGGGCAGGTCATGGAGCACAACGGGCCGTCACAGCAACACATCGGCTTTTTTGCCGAACGAATGCCTGTAGCCCCGACAGAACGCCCCCCACTCTTCGCTATCCCAGCCTGACCGACGCTTGACCTGCCGCAAGTCATGGCGGGCGGCCTGTTTGGCGCTGAAGCGCTTTCTGGCCTTTTCCAGGTCTAGCAAGGCGACAGCCACGCCTGGCGCCCTGAAATCGACGAAGACATGTTTCAGATACAAGCAACCGTGCTGCCATTTTCCGAGATTCAGCTTGCCAAGTGCTCGGCCATAGGCTTCAAGAATTTCGAGATAGCGATGATGCCCTAGCGTTTTTTCCAGCTGCCGGGCACGGAAGTCTTCGAGCGACACGTAGCCCTCCAGCGCCGCCGTGACCATGACGGCCTGCCACTCTCCCTGGTGTTTATGAATATGGCTGTACACAAGCTCGGGCGTACCAACCCCCAGCGCTGTGGCAGCACGCACAGCCTTTGCCTCGCGTGCAACGGTTGGGTGGCCGAAAGGGTGACGCAGGCTTCGATAGACATGCCCGACTTGCTGCTTTTTATAGAACGTCAGCCCACCCAGCTCCACCCGCAACACACCGCTCTCACCTCCCCTGCGGACATTAGGCGGCTCTACCCAAACGCCCGGAGCGTTGAGAACATCTGCCAGCAGTAACTCGCCAAGCTTCACATCGGTCGGATTTGCAGTCACGGAACACCTTAACGCCTGGCGCCAATTTGGCTGAAATATCTTGAAAACAACAGTGAAAGTATATGGAAATCGAAGGGAAATCAGGGTGGCAGAACTGACACAACACCTATCCATTCGGCCAACACTTACGAGCTGCGGCTGGAGAGCTCGTGGCCTGTGCAGCATGCGCTTGCTGGCGATGAAGCCAGACCCGGCCCTGGACATTGGATCGCGGCCAAATCACATCGTTCAGGTGGCGTGCCTATCCGATCCGCCTCGCATCGCGGCGCACGGCTTGCGGGGGCACACCAAAACCTCGGATAAATACCTCACGCATGTGTCGACGGTCCCTGAACCCGGTTTCCCTTGCCACCGTATCCAGGCTGTGGCGACTCTGTTCGATCATTAGCCGAGCGGCCTCCAGCCGTAGGCTTTCCACCGCTTTTGCAGGGGACTGCCCGGTTTCGGCGGTGAACACCCGGGTGAATTGCCTTGGGCTCAGGTGCGCAACCTCTGCGAGCTCTTCAACACTCAACGCCCTGTTCAAATGCTTGCTTGCATAGTCCAGAGCGCTTTGAATGCGATCAGACTTGGGCGCCAGGGCAAGCAACTCAGAGTGCTGGGATTGCCCCCCCGACCGGCGCTGGTGCATGACGAGCCTATGAGCTACCGATTTGGCAACCTCCGCCCCCAAATCCTTCTCCACCATCCCCAATGCCATGTCCAGACCTGCGGTCATTCCCGCAGAGGTCCAGACAGGGCCGTCCACAATGAAGATCCGATCCTCTTCCACCTCAATGCTCGGGTGCATGCTTTGAAGCGCTTTGGCATAGGCCCAGTGGGTAGTCGCGCGCCGGTTATCGAGCACACCTGCTTGAGCCAGGACGAAAGCGCCGGTGCAGATGCCCGCGATGCGCCTGGCGCTCTGGGCAAACCCCTGCACGCTCGACAGCACCTCGGCAGCGGGTGGCGTAAGCGGCGTGAGTGTTCCTGTGATCATCCAGCTATCTGCAAGCCCTGGGGCATCCAGTGCCAGCGTGTCGATGTGCATGCCCAGGGAGGACCGAATGATCCCGCCCGATACCGAATAGTTCTGGATCCGGTACACAGGCTCGCCCGCGACCAGGTTCGCGAACTCGAAAACCGCCTGGGTGGCCAGTGACATGACCTGAAATCCGTCTGTGACCAAGTAGCCGATTCGATGCATGACCCCGCTCCATTAGCAATGTCCTAAAACATGACTATAAGCGTCATTTAAGACAAATCTGTTTTTTTGCATCATGGCTCCACACCCAACCAACGGAGCTGGACCATGACCCAGGACTACAAAGGCACCGCCCTGATCACAGGCGCATCCACCGGCATCGGCGCCATTTTTGCAGACCGCCTGGCCCGACGTGGCTATGACCTGGTACTGGTCGCCCGCAATCGTGACCGCCTGAACGCGCTTGCCAGCCGCATCACCAACCAGACTCAGCAGAGCGTTGAAGTCTTCCCCGCTGACCTGGCCAACGCAGCGGACCTGGCGCGGGTGGAACGTAAATTGCGCGAAGACGCCAGCATCAACCTGTTGGTCAACAACGCCGGCATCGGCACACACACCCGTTTGCTGGACAGCGACGTCGAGCGCATGGCCGAGATGATCAGCCTCAACGTTACTGCACTCACTCGGCTGACCTACGCCGCAGTTCCAGGCTTCATCGCTCGCCAACAGGGCGCGATCATCAATATCTCATCGATCGTCAGCCTGGCACCGGAAATGCTCAATGGCGTGTACGGCGCAAGCAAAGCGTACGTCACGGCCTTCACACAGTCACTGCACAAAGAGCTGGCAGAACAGGGGATCAAGGTTCAGGCGGTGTTGCCAGGCGCTACGGCTACCGACTTTTGGGAGATCGGGGGGCTGCCCGTCGAGAACCTTGATCCCAACATCGTGATGTCGGCAAGCGACCTGGTAAGTGGCGCCCTTCAAGACTTCGACAGCGGTGTGCTGATCTCCATCCCGGCCATGCAGGACATACAGCATTTCGAGCGGTACGAAAGCAGCCGCACGGCGCTGTTCGGACACCTCTCCAGCAACAAACTCGCCCCGCGTTATGGCGTTTGATCACTCCATTGAAAGGAAACAAATCATGAAAACCAGCGCCAATACCCTCTTCATCACTGGCGGTACCTCGGGCATCGGCCGCGCGCTGGCCGAAGCGTTCCACCAGCGTGGAAACAAGGTCATCATCGCGGGCCGACGCCAATCGTTGCTGGATGAAATCGCCAGCGCCCATCCCGGAATCGACACCGTTCTGCTGGATATCAATGACCCCCAGCAAATCAAGGATGTGGCACAGGAGGTTATCCGTCGCCATCCCTCGCTGAACGTCATCATCAACAACGCCGGCATCATGCCTTTCGACAACCCTGGCTCTGGCGATCTTGACGATGAGCAGGCTGTAGGGCTGCTGCAGACCAACCTGTTGGGCCCGGTGCGTGTTAGCGCCGCGTTTGTCGAACACCTCAAGCGCCAGCCTGATGCCTACATCATCAACAACAGTTCGGTGCTGGCCTATCTGCCACTGGCGGCGACAGCCCTCTACTCGGCGACCAAGGCCGCGATTCACTCCTAGTCGCTGTCGCAACGTTTTGCCCTGCGCGAGACCAGCGTCAAGGTGCTGGAAATCGCACCGCCGTGGGTCGACACCGATCTGATCCACAAAAGTGGTGATGAACGCGCCATGCCGCTGGACGACTTTATCCAGGAAACCCTGGAAAAACTGGAGGCAGCAACAACCGAAGTACTGGTTGAACGCGTCGTGCCACTGCGCGCCAACCAAGGGCCAAACGAGCACGAACTGATCAACCAGTTCAACCAGGCGCTGGTCGACAACCCTATCCCTGTGGCCTGAACAGGCACGCCTCGAACAACCTGGAAGGAAGCAAAATCATGACCCGAATTGCTGCTTTGTCCCTTGACCAAGCGCCAGCCGCTGCGCGCACTGCCCTTCAGGGCATTGAAAAAGGCTTGGGTTTCCTCCCCAACGCTTTCGCTACCCTGGCTCACTCGCCAGCAGCCTTGGCAGGCTATCTCGCGCTGTCACAAGCGCTGGGCAAGAACAGCCTCACACCGGCCGAACGTGAAGTGGCGGCACTGGCGGCTTCTGAAGTTAACGGATGCGACTATTGCGTTGCGGCTCACAGCTTCTTCGGTGGGAAGACCGGACTGAGCGCTGATGACCTGCTGGCAGCGCGGGCCGGCACGCTGAATGCAGTCGCTGCACTCGCTCGGGCTATCACGCTCAACCGCGGCCAAGTGAGTGACGAGCATCTCTCGAACGCACGGGAAGCAGGGTTGGACGATGCAAAAATCGTCGACGTCATCGCGCAGGTCTCGCTGCTGACGTTGACGAACTACCTGAACAACGTGGCGCAAACAGACATCGACGTTCCACCGAAAGCGACCTGATCTGCCCCCTTACTCAAGCGGCCTCTGCGCCCCCGCCTGAGGCGATCAGCCGGTGAACCAATGGCTGGTTGCCTTACGCGCCCTCCCCTCAGACACCGCCATGAAGCACGCACGCTCTACTGTAGGAGCAACTATCTTTCCCAAAATTTGAAA
>NZ_BLJG01000090.1 GCF_009932375.1 Pseudomonas juntendi | reverse complement strand
GCATATCAAGCGATGCGCGGAAGCGTTCGCGTGGATGTTCCGCAGGTGGTTGTCGGGCAAGAACCGTAGGGCGCCCGCTAGCTCGATGCGCCGCGCGGGCGGCGCTCGGTCTCACAGGCGCTGAAAATGTTGTGTCGGTCACCTGTCAGCCCACCCCCAATCTCAAGGCGGACACCCATAAAAAAAGGAGAGCCAAAGCTCTCCCTTCCCTCAACAACCCTCAGCCTCAGCCTCAGCCAATCGTCATCAAGCTGGCGTTACCACCGGCCGCCGCAGTATTCACACTAACCGCGCGCTCAATCACCAGCCGCTCCAGCGCAATCTGATGATCCCCGCTGGACAACCCGTGCACACCCACGATCGCCCCGCCACGCTTGGCCACCTGCTGGCAAACGCCACGCAGCTGGTCCGAGTCGCCATGGTGGATCACGGCGTCGAAGGCCACTTCATCCTTGTTCCAGTCCGCCACCAGCTTCACCTTGGCCTGCAACTCACGCGGCAGGCGCGCGCGCAAGGCCTTGCCCGGTTCGCTGTCAGCCCACACCGCCGAGCTGCCAACAGCCAGCACCGCAGCGAGCTGCGCCAGCAGGTCGGTTTCATTGTCCGCCAGGCACAGCACATGCTCGCGCGGCAGGATGGTGTAGCTGTTGCGCTCACCGGTCGGGCCTGGCAGCAGGCGGGCGATACCGCTCTGCGACTGGCCAGCGAACTGGTCGCACAGCGCGGCCAGTTCGGCCAGCTGATTGCTCTCGGCCCAGGCCTTCAAACCGTGCAGCGGCTTCACCAGTTTCTCATGCAGGGTACGGTCCGGCTTGCCTTCGCCATCCTGTTGCTGGAAGTGGCGGCCAATCGCGTCGGCCGGGCGGGTCGACAGCAGGCGATACAGGTACAGCGGGCCGCCGGCTTTCGGGCCGGTACCAGACAGGCCTTCACCACCGAAGGGCTGCACGCCTACCACGGCGCCAACGATGTTGCGGTTGACGTACATGTTGCCGGCGTTGGCGGTTTCCACCACCTTGGCAATGGTCTCGTCGATGCGGGTGTGCACGCCGAGGGTCAGGCCATAGCCGGAGTTGTTGATCTGCTCGATCAACTGGTCGAGGTTGCGGCGGTTGTAGCGCACCACGTGCAGCACTGGGCCGAAGATTTCACGCTTCAGCTCGTCGAAGCTGTCCAGCTCGATCAGGGTCGGCATGACGAAGGTGCCGCGCTTGATCTCGGCGGCATCGGCGATCGCGACCTGGTAGACCGAGCGGCCTTTTTCACGCATGCCCTGGATGTGCTTCTCGATACCGGCCTTGGCTTCGGCGTCGATCACCGGGCCAATGTCCACTGCCAGGCGGTCCGGGCAGCCCAGGCGGCTTTCAGCCATGGCCCCCTTGAGCATTTCGATCACGCGGTCGGCGGAGTCTTCCTGCAGGCACAGCACACGCAGGGCCGAGCAACGCTGGCCGGCACTGTCGAAGGCCGACGATACCACGTCGATCACCACTTGCTCTGTGAGCGCAGAAGAGTCGACGATCATGGCGTTCTGGCCACCGGTTTCGGCGATCAGCGGGATCGGCCGCCCCTGGTTGTCCAGGCGGCCGGCGACGTTGCGCTGCAGCAGGCGCGCGACTTCGGTGGAGCCGGTGAACATCACGCCTTTGACCCGCTCGTCACCGACCAGGCCGGCACCCACGGTTTCACCGCGCCCTGGCAGCAACTGCAATACACCTTCCGGAATGCCGGCGTCCAGTAACAGGCGCACGGCCTGCGCGGCGATCAGTGGGGTCTGTTCGGCAGGCTTGGCCAGTACCGGGTTGCCGGCAGCCAGGGCTGCGGCCACCTGACCGGTGAAAATCGCCAGCGGGAAGTTCCATGGGCTGATGCAGACCACCGGCCCCAGCGGGCGGTGCGCGTCATTGCTGAAGTCGTTGCGGGCCTGCACCGCGTAGTAGCGCAGGAAGTCCACCGCCTCGCGCACTTCGGCGATGGCGTTGGCAAAGGTCTTGCCGGCTTCGCGAATCAGCAGCCCCATCAACGGCTGGATTTCTGCCTCCATCAGGTCGGCGGTACGCTCCAGAATCGCGGCGCGCTCTGCCGGCGGGGTGGCCTGCCAGATCGGCGCCGCGTTGATGGCGCACTGGATGGCATTGTCCACGTCGGCGACCGTGGCTTCCTGCACATGGCCAACCACATCGCGGTGGTCTGCCGGGTTCAGCACCGCTACCGCAGCCGCCTCACTGGCGGCGCAGGCCAGCAGCGGGGCGGCTTTCCAGTCGTTGTGAGCGGTGGCCAGCATGGCGCAGGACAGCGAAGCCAGGCGGTGCTCGTTGGCCATGTCGATACCGGCCGAGTTGGCCCGTTCGCTGCCATACAGGTCACGCGGCAATGGGATGCGCGGGTGCGGCAGGCCGATGCTGCCCTCCTGGGTGCCCATGCGTTCGATGCTGGCGACCGGGTCGGCGACCAGTTCCTGGATCGAGATCGAGTGGTCGGCAATGCGGTTGACGAACGAGGTGTTGGCGCCGTTTTCCAGCAGGCGACGCACCAGGTAGGCCAGCAACGTTTCGTGGGTGCCCACCGGAGCATAGACGCGGCATGGGCGGTTCAGCTTGCCATCGGCCAGCTTGCCGACCACCTGCTCGTACAGGGGCTCGCCCATGCCGTGCAGGCACTGGAACTCGTACTGGCCCGGGTAATAGTTCTGCCCGGCAATATGGTAGATGGCCGACAGGGTGTGGGCGTTGTGGGTGGCGAATTGCGGGTATATGGCCTCGGGTACGGCCAGCAGCTTGCGTGCGCACGCCACGTAGGACACGTCGGTGTACACCTTGCGCGTGTATACCGGGTAGCCCTCCAGCCCCTCGACCTGGGCGCGCTTGATCTCGCTGTCCCAGTAGGCACCTTTGACCAGGCGGATCATCAGGCGGTGGCGGCTGCGCTTGGCCAGGTCGATAACGTAGTCGATCACGTACGGGCAGCGCTTCTGGTAGGCCTGGATGACGAAGCCGATGCCGTTCCAGCCAGCCAGCGCCGGCTCGAAGCACAGGCGCTCGAGCAGGTCCAGCGACAGCTCCAGGCGGTCGGCTTCCTCGGCGTCGATGTTCAGGCCGATGTCGTATTGCTTGGCCAGCAAGGTCAGCGACAGCAGGCGCGGGTACAGCTCTTCCATCACCCGCTCGTACTGGGCACGGCTGTAGCGCGGGTGCAGCGCCGACAGCTTGATCGAGATGCCTGGGCCTTCATAGATGCCGCGGCCATGCGAAGCCTTGCCGATCGAGTGGATGGCCTGCTCGTAGGACGCCAGGTATTTCTGCGCATCGTGCTCGGTGAGGGCGGCCTCGCCGAGCATGTCGTAGGAATAACGGAAGCCCTTGGCCTCGAAACGGCTGGCATTGGCCAGGGCTTCGGCAATGGTTTCGCCCGTGACGAACTGCTCGCCCATCAGGCGCATGGCCATGTCGACACCCTTGCGGATCATCGGCTCGCCGCTCTTGCCGATGATGCGGGTGAGCGAGGAGGTGAGGCCGGCTTCGTTGTGCGTGCTGACCAGCTTGCCGGTCAGCAGCAGGCCCCAGGTGGCGGCGTTGACGAACAGCGACGGGCTGTTGCCCAGGTGCGGCTGCCAGTTGCCGTTGCTGATCTTGTCGCGGATCAGTGCGTCACGGGTGCCCTTGTCGGGGATGCGCAGCAGGGCTTCGGCCAGGCACATCAGGGCCACGCCTTCCTGCGAAGACAGCGAGAACTCCTGCAGCAGGCCCTGAACGATGCCCGCCCGGCCGCCGGCGCTTTTCTGGTTGCGCAGTTTCTCGGCAATGCCGGCGGCCAGCTTGTTGGTCGCCTCGGCCAGCGGTGCGCTGAGGCGCGCCTGTTCCAGCAACATCGGTACCACTTCCTGCTCGGGGCGGCGGTATGCGGCGGTAATGGCCGAGCGCAGTACCGACTGGGGCAGGATGCTCTCGGCGAATTCCAGGAAGCACTGGTGACCATGGTCAGGCTGGACCTCGCCGGCGTCATCGGCCAGGCTGCCGGCATGGCCGTTGAGGTCGTTCAGGGTCGCGCCACCCTCGAGCTTCTCCAGGTAGTTGAAGATCGCCTGCTTGATCAACCAATGCGGCGTGCGGTCTATCGACTGCGCTGCTGCCTTGAGTCGCTCACGGGTAGGGTCATCGAGTTTGACCCCAAGGGTGGTCGTCGCCATTTCTTATCCTCGTTATTGCCACGGCTGTGGCCTAAGCTGGCGCCAAGATTAGCTGTAGGACAATTCGGGTGCAACCAGGTGCAACCCGAATTTTTCGAGGAAAAGGTGCAACTCGTCCGACAGTGATTTTCGGGTGGGGCGAAGGGTCGTTTTTGGCGCGGTCCAATCACGAAAACGACCTTCTCGCTCCAAAATGGGGCAAGAAATAGGCTTTGTCGGAAAATGCACGGGCAGGTGCAACTTGCAAATGAAAAATGGTTGCACCCACTTTGCGTTGTTGCATAGCATTCGCCGCCTGGGTGCAACCGCAAACGCTGCGGTTGTGCATGAGATAAAAACAAACGCCAGGGCACACACATGGGCAACCCACTAACGATCACCTTCGTGATCTACATCGCGGCAATGGTGCTGATCGGCTTCGCCGCCTATCGCTCCACCAACAACCTTTCCGACTACATTCTGGGCGGGCGCAGCCTGGGCAGCGTGGTAACCGCACTGTCTGCCGGTGCTTCCGACATGAGTGGCTGGCTGCTGATGGGCCTGCCGGGCGCCATCTACTTCGCCGGCCTGTCCGAGGCCTGGATCGCCATCGGCCTGACCGTGGGTGCCTACCTGAACTGGCTGTTCGTGGCCGGTCGCCTGCGCGTGCAAACCGAGCACAACGGTGACGCGTTGACCCTGCCGGACTATTTCTCCAGCCGTTTCGACGACAATAGCGGCTTGCTGCGCATCATTTCCGCCATCGTCATCCTGGTGTTCTTCACCATCTACTGCGCTTCCGGCATCGTTGCCGGTGCCCGTCTGTTCGAAAGCACCTTCGGCATGCCCTACGAAACCGCCTTGTGGGCTGGCGCTGCCGCTACCATCGCCTACACCTTCGTGGGTGGCTTCCTGGCGGTGAGCTGGACCGACACGGTGCAGGCGTCGCTGATGATCTTCGCGTTGATCCTCACACCGGTGATCGTGCTGATCTCCACAGGTGGCTTCGACACTACCTTCGCGGCCATCGAGGCGGTCAACCCGGCCAACTTCGACATGTTCAAAGGCGCAACTTTCATCGGCATCATCTCGTTGATGGGTTGGGGCCTGGGCTATTTCGGCCAACCACACATCCTGGCGCGCTTCATGGCGGCCGACTCTGTGAAGTCGATTGCCAACGCCCGTCGCATCTCCATGGCCTGGATGATCCTGTGCCTGGCCGGTACCTGCGCCGTGGGCTTCTTCGGCATCGCCTATTTCTCGGCCAATCCTGATCTGGCTGGCCCGGTTACCGAAAACCACGAGCGCGTGTTCATCGAGCTGGCGAAGATTCTGTTCAACCCCTGGATTGCCGGCGTATTGCTGTCGGCCATTCTGGCGGCGGTGATGAGCACCCTGAGCTGCCAGTTGCTGGTCTGCTCCAGTGCCCTGACCGAAGACTTCTACAAAGCCTTCCTGCGCAAGCATGCGTCGCAGCGTGAACTGGTGTGGGTCGGCCGCCTGATGGTGCTGGCGGTGGCCCTGATCGCCATCGCCATGGCGGCCAACCCGGAAAACCGTGTGCTGGGCCTGGTGGCCTATGCCTGGGCCGGCTTCGGTGCAGCCTTCGGCCCGGTGGTGCTGATTTCGGTCCTGTGGAAAGGCATGACCCGTAACGGCGCGCTGGCCGGTATTGTGGTCGGTGCACTGACCGTGATCCTGTGGAAGCAGATCGATGTCTGGGGCCTGTACGAAATCATCCCGGGCTTCCTGCTGGCGAGCATTGCCATCTTCGTGGTGAGCAAGCTGGGCAGCCCTTCGCAGGCGATGGTGCAGCGCTTCGAGACGGCTGATGCGGCGTACCACGCTGACAAGTAATACCCGCTGAGCCGGCGGCGCCTGCTTCCACAGGGTTTGCACGGAACCTGAAACCAGTGCGATCCGTGTGGGAGCGGGCAAGCCCGCGAAGAAGCCGCCGCCGACCGACAGCCAGGCCTGACGCCGCCTGCAAGGCAAGGTAAACTTGCCGCCTTCGCAGGAGTTGCCATGAACTATCGTCACGCCTTCCACGCCGGCAACCACGCCGACGTCCTCAAACACATCGTGCTGACCCGCCTCATCGCCCTGATGTCGCGCAAGGAGCAGCCGTTCGCCTACATCGATACCCACGCAGGGCTTGGCCTGTACGACCTGCAGGGCGACCAGGCAAGCCGCACCGGCGAGTATCAGCAAGGTGTGGCCCGCCTGTGGAACCGCGATGACCTGCCGGCCATGGCCGCTGACTACCTGCGCGTCATCAAGCGTTTGAACGCCGACGGCGAGCTGCGCTACTACCCTGGTTCGCCTGAGCTGGCCCGGCGTTTGATGCGCCAGCAGGACCGTGCCCTGCTCAATGAGAAGCACCCGGAAGACGGGCCGCTGCTCAAGGAGAACATGAAGAAAGACCCGCGCGTTACCGTGCACCTGGGTGAAGGCTGGCACGTGCCGCGGGCCTTGCTGCCCGTGCAGGAAAAGCGCGCGATCATGCTGATCGACCCGCCGTTCGAGCAGGCCGATGAGCTCAAGCGCTGCACCACGGCCATGAAAGAGGCCATTGGGCGCATGCGCCAGACGGTTGCAGCCATCTGGTACCCGATCAAGGACCAGCGTTCGTTGACACGCTATTACCAGGACCTGACCAGCACCGGCGCACCCAAGCTGCTGCGGGTGGAGCTGTATGTGCACCATCAGGACAGCCCTCAGGGGCTCAATGGTTCTGGCCTGGCCATCGCCAACCCGCCGTGGGGGCTGGAAGACGAGCTCAAGGAGTTGCTGCCGTGGCTGGCCAAGGAGCTGGCGCAGACTGCCGGTAGCTACCGCATGGACTGGCTGATCGCCGAGTAGTCCTGGTTGGCTGTAACGGCCTCATCGCCGGCAAGCCAGCTCCCACAGGGGCAGCGCAGGCCTCAAGGGCGATGCTCTACCTGTGGGAGCTGGCTTGCCGGCGATGAGGCCGGTACAGGTTGCCGCGTTGCGCACATGTTTGCGTTATAATCCCGCCTTTTAGTCGCCACCCGCCCAAGCGGCCGCTGGCGCATCTCTACCGAATGAAGAGGCTAATCCCTTGGCATTGACGATTCTTGGCCTGTCCGGCGCCCTTAGCCATGACCCTTCCGCGGCCCTGTACATTGATGGCAAGCTGATTGCCGCCGCCGAAGAAGAGCGCTTCGTGCGTGACAAGCATGCGAAGAACCGCATGCCCTACGAGTCGGCGAAGTTCTGCCTGGAGCAGGCAGGCATCAAGCCATCCGACGTCGACGTGGTTGCCATCCCGTTCGCGCCCATCAGCCTGTTCGGCAAGGCGCGCTGGCACTATGCCAAGCGCTACTGGTACGCCCCGGATCGCGCCCTCGATGCAATCCTGATGGGCAACCGCCGCTACAAGCGCTACCGCAAGAAGATCGTCTGGTGCCTGGAGCAACTGGGCTTCGACCCGAAAAAGATCAAGATCGAGCCGGTCGAGCACCACCTGGCCCATGCTTCCAGCGCCTATCACTGCTCGGGCTTCAAGGAAAAAACGGCCATCCTCGGCATCGACGGTAAAGGCGAGTACGCCACCACCTTCTTCGGCTACGGCGAAAACGGCAAGATCCACAAGATCAAGGAATTCTTCGACCCGGACTCGTTGGGTGGGCTGTACGGTGCCATTACCGAGTTCCTTGGTTTCGAGATGCTTGATGGCGAGTTCAAGGTCATGGGCATGGCGCCGTATGGCGATGCCAGCAAATACGACTTCTCGCGCCTGGCCAGCTTCGAGAACGGTGAACTGGTGATCAATACCGAATACGCCAACGTCATCGGTCTGCGCCGCCATAAAGAAAAGGGCAAGGGCTTCTACTTCTCGCCCAAGCTGATCGAGTGGCTGGGGCCCAAGCGCGAAGGCGATATCGCCGACGAGCCGTACATCCATTACGCGGCCAGCATGCAGGCGTTGTTCGAGAAGATCGCCCTGCAGATGATCGACCACTACCTGGGTGACACCCTGCGCGAAACCGGCAAGCTGGCGTTTGCCGGCGGCTGCGCGCTGAACGTCAAGCTCAACCAGAAGATCATCGCCCGCCCGGATGTCAAAGAGCTGTTCGTGCAGCCGGCTTCCGGCGACGCCGGTACTGCGGTTGGCGCTGCGGCCTACGTGTCCCACGCCCGTGGCGTACCGGTCGAGAAGATGGAGCACGTCTACCTCGGCCCGTCCTATTCCAACGAGGACGTGATCGCTGCCTGCGCTCGGCACCCGAATGCACCGGCGTGGCGCAAGCTCGACGACATGCCGCAGCGTATCGCCAAGATCATGGTCGATGGCAACCCGGTGGCCTGGTTCCAGGGCCGCATGGAGTTTGGCCCGCGCGCCTTGGGCGGGCGTTCGATCATCGGTTGCCCGAGCGTGCCGGGCGTCGCCAACCGTATCAACGAGCAGATCAAGTTCCGCGAGCGCTGGAGACCTTTCTGCCCGTCGATGCTCGACACTGTCGCCCCGCAGATGATCAAGGTCGATCACCCGGCGCCGTTCATGACCTTCACCTTCGAAGTGGCTGAAGAGTGGAAAACCCGTGTGCCGGAGGTGGTTCACGAGGACGGTACCTCGCGTGCCCAGGTGCTCAAGCGCGAGTACAACCCGCGCTACTACGACATGATGAAGGCGCTCGAAGACCTGACCGGCAACGGCGTGTCGCTGAACACCTCGCTGAACCGCCGTGGCGAGCCGATGATCTGCTCGCCGACCGACGCCCTGAACATGTTCTTCGGCTCGGACCTGCAATACCTGATCATGGAAGACATCCTGGTTGTGAAGGACGGCGCTGCGGCCTATGACCAGCCGCTCTGAACCGCGCATCCTGCAGTTCTGCCATGGCTATGACGGGCCGTTTCTGGACTGTGCCCGTCAGTACGCCAGCCTGTTCCAGGGGCGTGGCTACCGGGTGACCACGGTGTTCCTCACGGGTGCCGCCGACCCGCAAGTAGCGGCGGGTTGCGCCTCGGACGAGGTGCTGTTCCTGGGCTTCAGCTCCAAGGCCGTGCGTGGTCTCAAGCTGGGCGCGATCCGCGCCCTGCGGCGGATTGCGGCCGAGCGCAATTTTGCGTTCTGCATCGCCCACCGCTTCAAGCCGATCTATGTCGCGTTGCTGGCTACTGGCTTGCCGGTGATCGGCGTGCACCATGCCTTTGGTGACTACCAGCGCAAGGGGCGGCGCATTTTCGCCAACCTGTTCGGCAAACGCCTGAGCCTGCTCGGGGTGTCGGATGCCGTACGCGACGACATGCGTCGTTGCTTGCCGCAGTGGCCGGCCGAACGCATCCAGACGCTGTACAACCGTATCGACATCGAGGCCCTGCAGGCGGCCCAGGTGCCGCGCGCCGAGGCGCGTCAGGCGCTGGGCCTGGATGCGCAGGCATGGATCGTCGGCAATGTCGGCCGGCTGCACCCGGACAAGGACCAGGCCACGCTGTTGCGCGGTTTTGCCCAGGCACTGCCTGGGCTGCCAGCCGGCGCCCGGCTGGCGATCCTTGGCAAGGGGCGGCTGGAAGGCAAGCTCAAGGCCCTGGCTGGCGAACTGGGTATTGCCGGGCAGGTCGACTTCCTTGGCCAGGTGCCGGACGCGCGCCGTTACTTCCGGGCTTTCGACGTGTTCGCCCTGAGCTCCGACCATGAGCCGTTCGGTATGGTCCTGCTCGAGGCCATGGTAGCCGGGGTGCCCGTGTTGGCCACCGCCTGTGGCGGTGCTCGCGAGGTGGTCGAGGGCGTTGGCGTGCTGTTCCCGCTGGGCGACCCCGGGCAGTTGGCCCAGGGCCTGGAACATATGGCCGTGCTCGACGGGCAGCAGCGCCAGGCCTGTGCCGAACACATGCTGCAACGCCTGCGTGAGCGCTTTTCCGACCAGGCCGTGCGCGAGGCTTTCTGGCAACTGCCGCAGGTGCGTGCGCTGGTGGGGCAGGCGTGATGCTCAATCGTATTCAGGCTTGGCGCGAACGCGGCTGGCAAGTGATCGACGCCCACGCCTATGCCCAGGCGTGGGCCCGCTTTGGCGGCAGCGTCGCGACTCACCCGCTGGTGGTCGAGCAACTGGCTGACCTGGCGCAGATACCCGTGCGCTACCTTGGCTGGCACCAGAATGGCGAGCTGAAAGCCGCCATTGCGACCTGGGGGCGCCACCTGGCGCTGTCCAAGGACGTGCTCAAACGCGCCGGCAAGAAAGCCCTGTTCGACCTCGGCAACGCCGAAATCATCCTGCCGGCCGCAGCCGATGCCGGCGCACCGCTGCGTCACAGCGTGCGCTACCTGTCCGAACTGAACCAGGGCCGCTTCAGCGGGCTCAAGGTGCAGAAGGAACAGCTGGCCATGGCCCGCGCGCACGAAGACCTGTCGAAGAAGTTCCGCTACAACCAGCGCCGCGAGCTGCGCCTGCTGGAAGAGGCGGGCGGGGTGGTGCGCCCGATCAGCGCGTTCAGCGCACAGGAAATCGCCAGCATGTACTGCGACCTGTTCCAGCGCCGCTGGGGCTTCCCGGCCACCGGTGCCGAGCGCATGGCCGATGTACTGGAGCGGCTGCGTGAGCTGCTGATCGGCTCGGTACTGCTGCTGGACGGCAAGCCGATAGCGATCCAGCTGGTGTACCGCGTCGAGGCACCGCAGTGGGTCAGCGTGGAGTACATCAACGGCGGTGTCGACCCCGAAACCAAGGCCTTCAGCCCAGGTAGCGTGTTGAGCTTCCTCAACACCCAGGCGGCCTGGGACGACGCCCGAGCGCGCAACAAGCCGCTGCGGTTCTCGTTCGGTCGTGCCGATCGCGAGTACAAGGAGCGTTGGTGCAACCCCGTCCCGGTGTACCAGGCATGAGTCGCAAGCAGCAGTTGCTCAAGCGCCACCGGCGCAACAAACGCCTGGCGCTGCTGGCAGGGTTGGCCGGGCTGGTCGCCTTAGGCCTGGCCACCTGGTGGTGGCTGCCGCTTTTGCTGTTGCCGCTGCTGTGGGCTGCGCATGAGGCGTGGTTTGCCGACCATCTGTTCTACACCCCGGGCGAAGATTACGCCTACGACTTCGGGGAGCACACCCGGCCCGTGGCCGCGCGCTTGCAGGCCGGTCTGCTCAAGGCCGACTGCGTGCTGCAGGGCGGGGAAACCCTGGTGCTCGAACTGCACATGAAAAGCAGTTGGCTGGGGCGTTTTCTCGATCCGCGGGTCGAACTGCTGGCGGGCGAGCAGGCCGACCAGCAAACCTTCGAGCGCGGTGTCGCCGGCTTGCGTTATCTCAACCTCACCGGCCTGGCCGCGCCCCTGCAGGCCGGCACACTGCGCTTGCGTGGCCGGCATTGCCGGCTGCTGGGCCAGCCGCGCTTGTGGATAACCCCGGCGGTCGAACTGCAACGGCGGCGGGTAATGGTGATTGCACCCCATGCCGATGACGCCGAGTTGGCCGCCTACGGGCTATACAGCCAAGCGCAGGAAGCCTGGGTGGTCACGCTGACCGCCGGTGAAATCGAGGCCGAGCATTATCGGCAGATGGGCCTGGGCAAGGCCGAAGCCGCTCGCCTGAAAGGTCGCCTGCGCGCCTGGGACAGCATTGCCGTGCCGCGCTGGGCCGGGGTGGCGGAGTCTCGTTGTGTGCAGTTGGGTTACTTCTGCCTGCAATTGCCTGCCATGCAGGCGGCGCCCGATCGGCCTGCGGTGTCTCGTGAAGCCGACATGGCCGATATCCGCCCGTTCCGCCAGTTCAACCCGTTCCCGCTGCCCGCCGACCAGGACGGTGCCCCTACCTGGCACAACCTGTTGGCCGACTTGCGGGCTGTGCTCGAGTTGGCCAGGCCCGAAGTGCTGGTGCTGCCGCACCCCCAGCTGGACCCGCACCCCGATCACGTCTGCGCCCAGGCCGCCGTGCTCGAAGCCTTGCAGGGGCTGGCCTGGAAGCCACAGACCCTGCTGTGCTACGCCAACCACCTGCATGACAACGATCGCTGGCCAATGGGCGATAGCGGTGACGGCGTGGCGTTGCCGCCGCAGTTGAGCGCGGATCAGGCCTGGGCCCCCTGCAGCCTGGTACTGGACCTGGCCAGCCAGCGTGACAAGGCGATGGCGCTGGGCATGATGCACGACCTGCAACCGCCAGCCCCCTTCAAGCGTCGCCTGCGCCGCTTGCTGCAACGGTGGCTGGCCGGTCGCCGCCCGTCGCCTTATGGGGAGAACGAGTTCTTCCGCAAGGCGGTGCGCCGGCATGAGCTGTTCTGGCGGCGTGAGCTGTAAAACTGACCGCGTTGGCGCAGAGCGCCCAAGGAACATGATGAAAGTCCTATTTCTGGTACAGAAGGAACAGCGCGCGATCCTGGATCGCCTGTACGACGGCGTCGCGGCCAACTGCGAATGCGACCTGCGCTGGTTGACCAGCGAAGACCAACGCAACCTGCGCCGCTACTTCAAGCGCCAAGTGCAGGTCGAGCGCTATGACCGCATTGTTTTCTTTCTGCGCTTCAAGCAGGAAATCCGCCAGGTCGCGTTCATTCGTACCGTGCCGAACCTGGTCATACTCGAGCACGACGCCTACCAGAACTACATCCCGTGCAAGTACACCGGCAAGTTCAGCGCCCACTACCGGCAACTGCCATGGGCGCGTGTGATCAGCTCTGGCTACATGGTCAGCGAGCGCCTGCGCCAGGAAGGCTTCGATGCGGTATTCGTGCCCAAGGGTTATGACGAGCAGTTGCTGGCTGACCAAGGGCGCGAGCGCGATATCGAACTGGCCTTCGTCGGCAGTGTCAACAGCGTGGCCTACAGCGGCCGCAAGGCGCTGCTGGACGAGTTGGGGCAGGTCGAGGACCTGCTGGTAACCCGCACCAAGTCGGGCGAAGACTATTGCAACACGCTCAACCGAATCCGGTTTTTCGTCAGCGCCGATGTCGGCATGGGCGAATACATGATCAAGAACTTCGAGGCCATGGCCTGCGGCTGTGTACTGCTGGCCTATGACCAGGGCGAGCAGGAAAACCGTGCGTTGGGTCTACAGGACATGCACAACGCGGTGTTGTATGACACCATCCCGACCCTTCAGGCCAAGCTGCGACGCTTGCGTGCCGAGCCTGAGCTGGCGCGGCAGATTGCCGAAAACGGCCGCCATCTGGCGGTTTCCCGTTTCAGCTTCGGCGCTGTAGGCCGTAGCATTGTCGAGCACATGCGCCCAGCGCTCAGGCCCCGCCCGCCATTGTCTGCATGGCAGCGGCTGCGCCTGAAGCTGGGCTTCTAACATAAGAGCTTTGGCGCCCAGGAACGGGCGTTGAAAGCCGACAGTCGCAACGCGGGGGGAGTCCGGTGCGCTTTTCAAATGAGAGTGATGTCACGCTTGTCGTGACCAGTTGTGGGCGGTTCGACCTGCTCAAAGACACCCTTGAGAGTTTCGATCGCTACAACACGGCGCCCATACGCGAGGTATTCATCACCGAAGACTCAGGTGACGATGCCGTGCATGACGCTGTGCCAGAGCACTGGAAACCGCACTGCAAGGTGTTCCTCAACCGGCCCAAGCTAGGCCAGCTGGCGTCTATCGACCTGGCCTACAGCCACGTCAAGACGCCCTACATCTTCCATTGCGAGGACGATTGGCACTTCTATCGCCAAGGCTTCGTCGAGGACTCGCAGGCCATTCTGGCTGCCAGCCCCAACCTGCTGCAGGTGTGGCTGCGCAGCCATGCCCACGACCTGGCCGTGCACAGCCCGTACATTCACCTCGGGGATCGGCAGGTGATCGCCGGCGTGCCGTGCTACCCCCTGTTGTCGGACAAGGCCGAATGGCAGGCGTTTTCGTTGAACCCCGGCCTGCGGCGGTTGAGCGATTACCAGCGCTGTGCGCCATTTGCCGCCTATGCTGGAGAAAAGGCGCTGTCCCGGCGTTATGCCGAGCTCAACCTGACAGCGGTCACGCTAGAAGGTGATGCGGTATTGCACACTGGGTTCGGTAATCACGTGACCGTACCCATTGAAGTGGAACGCAAGGCCAAGCGCCGTCAGCGTGACCGGATGAAGCTGGCATTGACGCTGGTGGCCGGGGCCTTGATCGGCGCAGGTATTACCGTTTTTGTACAGTAACAACGCAGTCATGCCCGCGATTGCCCGCAGCAAGCCCCCCCGACAACGTCGATTGATGCTGGCCGAGCGATGTCTCGGCTGACCTCAACGCGCGAGCAGGGCGCCCTCGAATGCAGCGAGGGGGAAGCGCTCGCCGAGGTTCTCCCGCTCTATGTAACGCACCATGTGCTGCACATTGCGCCGGATCATGCGCGCTGACAGCGGCGGCCGCAGGAAGCGCATGTCGGCTACGTCGATCAGGCCCAGGCGCTGGTCAGGGGTTACCACCACGTTGCCCAGGTGCAGCGAGCGGAAATACACACCGCTGCGGTGCAACTGGCGGATCAGTTCGATCAGGCGCGGCAGGTAGATATCCCAGCTGAAACCTTCATCCCGAGACATTTGCAGCAAGGTGCGCCCCGGCAGAGGGCGATACAGCACCGCGGTGCGGCCTGGCATGTCGAGCTTGTGTTGGCTGATCACCTCGAGGGTGGGAATGCCCAGTTGTGCCAGGCGCGCAGCGTTGTCGACGAAGCGCTGCGAGTACGGGCGCAGCAGTGCAGATGAAATCAGACGTTTTCTACGAAAAACCTTGAGGAAATTACCATCTGCGAGCAGGTAGACTTTGGCGCCATGGCTGTCTGCCTCAAGCACCTGGGCGCCGTGTGTCAGCTGGTCGAAGTCGACCTGGTTGAGCCGCGAGCATTGCATGAATAGGGCCTTGTCGTCTGGCGAGCAAAATGACCGGCAATAATGCCGAAAATAATGCGGTAGCACCATGCATGGTGTCTTCGATTCATCGGGTAGGAAACGGGTTCGCCCACACAGCCCTGTAGCTCGGCCTTGCGATGATGCTGCCATGGGGGCGTGCCGAAAATGACGCCTGTGGTAAAATTTCCGGTTCAACCTGAACAGCGAGCTTGATAATGGCCGAAACACCGCGACCGGCGGAGCACACATCCAGCCTGAAGATCTACTTCCGGCTGCTGGGCTATGTGAAACCCTACGTCGGCATTTTCCTGCTGAGCATCATCGGTTTCGTGATCTTCGCCTCGACCCAGCCGATGCTGGCCGGCATCCTCAAATATTTCGTCGATGGGCTGAGCAACCCCGAAGCGGTGTTGTTCCCCAACGTGCCGTACCTGCGCGACCTGCAACTGCTTCAGGCCGTGCCGCTGCTGATCATCCTGATCGCCGCCTGGCAAGGCCTGGGCTCGTTCCTTGGTAACTACTTCCTGGCCAAGGTCTCCCTGTGCCTGGTGCACGACCTGCGGGTGGAGTTGTTCAACAAACTGCTGGTGTTGCCTAACCGCTACTTCGACAACCACAACTCCGGGCACCTGATTTCACGCATCACCTTCAACGTGACCATGGTCACCGGCGCTGCCACCGATGCCATCAAGGTAGTGATCCGCGAAGGCCTGACCGTGGTGTTCCTGTTCGCCTACCTGCTGTGGATGAACTGGCACCTGACCCTGGTGATGGTCGCCATCCTGCCGGTCATCGCGGTAATGGTCAGCGTCGCCAGCAAGAAATTCCGCAAGCAGAGCAAGAAGATCCAGGTAGCCATGGGCGACGTCACCCACGTTGCCTCGGAAACCATCCAGGGCTATCGCGTGGTCCGCAGCTTCGGTGGCGAGGCCTATGAGGAGCAGCGTTTCGGCAAGGCCAGCCTGAGCAACACCGACAAGCAGCTGCGCATGACCAAGACCGGTTCGCTGTACACGCCGGTGTTGCAGCTGGTGATCTACACCGCCATGGCCGCGTTGATGTTCCTGGTGCTGTTCCTGCGGGGCGAGTCCACCGCCGGCGACCTGGTCGCCTACATCACCGCTGCCGGCCTGTTGCCCAAGCCGATTCGCCAGTTGTCGGAAGTCAGCTCGACCATCCAGAAGGGCCTTGCAGGTGCCGAAAGCATCTTCGAGCAACTGGACGAAGCCCCTGAGCTGGACACCGGCACGGTCGAGAAGGAGCGCGTGGAAGGGCACCTGGAAGTGCGCAACCTCAGCTTTACCTACCCCGGTACCGACCGCGAGGTGCTGAGCGACATCAGCTTCACTGCCGAGCCCGGGCAAATGATCGCCCTGGTTGGCCGCTCGGGCAGTGGCAAGTCGACGCTGGCTGCGCTGATCCCGCGCTTCTATCACCACAGCAAAGGGCAGATTCTGCTCGATGGCGTGGAGATCGAGAACTACCGCCTGCGCAACCTGCGCCGCCATGTGTCGCAAGTGACCCAGCATGTCACCCTGTTCAACGACACCGTGGCCAACAACATCGCCTACGGCGACCTGGCCGGCGCCCCGCGCGCAGACATCGAAGCCGCTGCGGCCGATGCCTACGCCAAGGAGTTCGTCGACCGTCTGCCGAAGGGCTTCGATACCGAAGTCGGTGAAAACGGCGTGCTGCTGTCCGGCGGTCAGCGCCAGCGCCTGGCAATTGCCCGTGCACTGCTGAAAAACGCCCCACTGCTGATTCTCGACGAGGCCACCTCTGCCCTGGACACCGAGTCCGAGCGGCATATCCAGGCGGCGCTGGACCACGTGATGCAGGGGCGGACCACGCTGGTCATCGCCCATCGCCTGTCCACCATCGAGAAGGCCGACCAGATCCTGGTGATGGATCAGGGCCGGTTGGTGGAGCGCGGTACCCATGCCGAGTTGCTTGCGGCAAATGGCCATTATGCCCGCCTGCATGCCATGGGCCTGGATGAGCCGGCCAAGGCCGACATCACCTGAACCCTCCTTGATCGGGGCCGTCATGGCCCCGATTGTCACGGGAATTTTCCATGGGCTATCTGGCCGTAAAGCCATTGACGACCCTGTGCTAATATCCTGCCCCTGTTCATTATTTCCATATGGGTTGCCCATGAAGTTGTCCATGCCGCGTTTCGATCAAGCCCCGGTACTGGTGGTCGGCGATGTCATGCTCGACCGCTACTGGCATGGCGGTACTTCGCGTATTTCGCCCGAGGCGCCAGTGCCGGTGGTCAAGGTCGATCAGATCGAGGATCGCCCCGGCGGTGCGGCCAACGTTGCCTTGAACATTGCCGCGCTGGGCGCACCCGCGTCGCTGATCGGCGTCACCGGCCAGGACGAGGCCGCCGACAGCCTGGCCAATAGCCTGCAGGCTGCCGGGGTGCGCTCGGTGTTCCAGCGCATCGCCCACCAGCCGACCATCGTCAAGCTCCGGGTCATGAGCCGACACCAGCAACTGCTGCGTATCGATTTCGAAGAGCCCTTCGCCACCGACCCGCTGTCGCTGGCCAGCGAGGTCGACAACCTGCTCGAGGGGGTCAAGGTGCTGGTCTTGTCCGACTACGGCAAGGGTGCGCTGAAAAACCACCAGGCCCTGATCCAGGCCGCCCGGGGCAAGGGCATTCCGGTGCTGGCCGACCCCAAGGGCAAGGATTTTTCCATCTACCGTGGCGCCAGCCTGATCACCCCCAACCTCAGCGAGTTCGAGACCATCGTAGGTCGATGCGTCGATGAGGGCGACCTGGTCGCCAAGGGTTTGCAGCTGCTTCAGGACCTGGACCTGGGCGCCTTGCTGGTCACCCGTGGCGAGCACGGCATGACCCTGCTGCGCGTTGGCCAGCCAGCGCTGCATTTGCCGGCGCGGGCGCGCGAAGTGTTCGACGTTACCGGGGCTGGCGATACCGTCATCTCCACCCTGGCCGCCGCGATTGCCGCCGGTGAGGACTTGCCCCACGCAGTGGCCCTGGCCAACTTGGCGGCAGGTATCGTGGTCGGCAAGTTGGGTACCGCCGCCATCAGCGCCCCTGAACTGCGCCGTGCGATCCAGCGTGAGGAAGGCTCCGAGCGCGGTGTGCTGGGCCTGGAACAGCTGCTGCTGGCCATCGATGACGCGCGGGCGCACAAGGAGAAAATCGTTTTCACCAACGGTTGCTTCGATATCCTGCATGCCGGGCACGTAACCTACCTGGAGCAGGCGCGGGCCCAAGGCGATCGCCTGATCGTGGCCGTCAACGACGATGCTTCGGTCAGCCGCCTGAAAGGGCCGGGCCGGCCGATCAACAGCGTCGACCGGCGCATGGCCGTGCTGGCCGGGCTGGGTGCGGTGGACTGGGTGATCAGCTTCTCCGAGGGTACCCCGGAGAATCTGCTGAGCCAGGTCAAGCCGGATGTGCTGGTCAAGGGGGGTGACTACGGCATCGACCAGGTGGTCGGCGCCGACATCGTCAAGGCCTACGGCGGCACCGTGAAAGTGCTGGGGCTGGTCGAGAACAGCTCGACCACGGCTATTGTCGAGAAGATCCGCAAGCACTGATCGAGCGCCACTCTTTCACTGGTCTGTGTAGGAGCGGCCTTGTGTCGCGATGGGCTGCGTAGCAGCCCCAGGATTCCACTGCAAACGCACAAATAGCTGGGGCTGCTGCGCAGCCCTTTCGCGACACAAGGCCGCTCCTACAGGGGCCACGCAGGCTTCAGAATCTTATTTGTGAAGTGAGGTGCGCGCCCGCTGCAGCAACGCCCGCGCCTTGTCGCCAAAACGTTGCAGGCGTGAGGCCCGCGCCGGCTTGCTTTCCACCAGGCCTTGCTGCTTGACCCAATCCCTCCAGCGCACCCGCTCGTCCGCCACTACCCAACCTTCCTGCCTGGCAAAGCTTTCGGCCAGGTACAGCCCGCGCGTACTTGCAGGCACCAATTCGTCCTTCTTCAACGTGTACAGCTCTGCCAGCGGTTGGCCGTCCTGCAACGGCATCAGGTACAGGTCAGGGCGCTTGCGGTTGAGCCTCGCCACCAGTTGGTCGCCTTCCAAACGCTCGTCAACGTGGAACAAGCTGAGCTTCTTGGCGTCCCGCGGCACCTGCAAACGCATGTCATAGATCAGTTGCAACGACGCAGTGGGCAAGTGCACATAGGCCCGCGGCCGCTCCAGCAGGGGCAGCTGGCCACAGTGTACGGGCCGGGCGGCACCGGATTGCGGGGCCAGCACGAAGTGCGGGGTTTCGCGGTAGTGCAGGGCGGCAGCGTAGGGGACGGGTAGCCAAGTGTCGTTGAAGCGCCCGCCCAGCCAGCCTTCCGGGGTTTCCAGCAGGCATTCTTCGGCTACTTCCTGCACGGCAGTATGCAGGGGCAGGTTCAGCTCCTGCGCCGGCACGTAGCCGGAAATCAGTTTCAGTACCACATCGCCCCGGTCTTGCCGGCGCTGGCGCACCAGCACCCAGTAATCGCGGTTCTGCCAATGCAGCGTCAGGCGCACCGATACGCCCAGGTTTGCCAGTTCGGCCACGAAGCGCTGCGGGTCGGGCAGTTCGATGGCTTTGCGCCGCTGTTGGGTCTGGGCGAAATTCAGCGGCATGCCGATGCTCTGGTAAATCAGCCCTTCGGCGCTCGCCTCGACGTGCAATGGCAGTGTCTTGAAGTTGCTCGGGTTCTTGCGGATCAGCGTTCGCGCCACGAGGCTCCTCCTTGCGTCGGGTCAGTTTCCAGGCCCAGGGGCCGTGGGTAACTCAGTGCTGGCCCAGGATACGGGCAACGGTGGCCACGTTATGGGCCAGGTGCAACGGGTTGATGGTGCCGACGATAGCACTGCTGACGCCCGGGTGGGCGAACAGCAGTTCGAAACTGGCCTTCACAGGGTCGACACCCGGCGCCAGGCAAAGGTGCCCGCTGGCCAGCGCCTTTTTCACCAGGATGGCCTTACCGTGCTCGGCAGCGTAGTCCAGCACCGGCCGTTCTGCCTGCTCGCTGAGGTTGTAGGTGACCATGGCGCAATCGCCATGCTCCAGGGCTTTCAGGCCGCCAGCGACGGTTTTGCCGGACAGGCCGTAGCCAAGGATCTTGCCCTCTTGTTTGAGCGCGGCCAGCGTCTGGTACACCTCTTGCTGCTCAAGAATGGCCAGGTCGTTGCCGTCGGAATGCACCAGCACCAGGTCGATGCGGTCGGTTTCCAGGCGGCGCAGGCTGCGCTCCACCGAGCGGCGGGTGTGGGCGGCGGTGAAGTCGAAATGTGACTGGCCACCGTCGAATTCTTCCCCGACCTTGCTCACGATCACCCACTCGTCGCGCTGGCCGCGCAGCAGCGGGCC
Organism: Pseudomonas juntendi; assembly: GCF_009932375.1. Taxonomy (GTDB): domain Bacteria; phylum Pseudomonadota; class Gammaproteobacteria; order Pseudomonadales; family Pseudomonadaceae; genus Aquipseudomonas; species Aquipseudomonas juntendi. Next base: position 22,481 of record NZ_BLJG01000090.1, on the reverse strand, counting down.
CAGGCGTTCCTCGCTGCGGCCATAGGCGGGGGCGGTATCGATCAGGTTGATGCCCAGTTCACGGGCCTGGGCCAGCAGCATGCGGGCTTCGTCGTCGCTGGGGATGGTGAACCCATTGGGGTATTTCACGCCCTGATCGCGGCCCAGCTTGACCGTACCCAGGCCGAGTGGCGAAACCTGAAAGCCGGTGCTGCCCAGCGGGCGGTGCAAACCGTGCAGGGTGGGCAGGCTCATGGCAGCAGGCGCTCCCAGGCCGGCACACCCAGCACCGGCCGAGGCAGGTCGCCTAGCTCGGCATGCGCCTGTGGGCGGATCCCGTCACGTTGCAGATGGCTGATGACGCGGTCGCTGAAGTCCGGTGCCAGCGCCAGTTTGGTTGGCCAGCCCACCAGCAGGCGGTGTTGCTCGGCGAGGAAGGCGTTGTCCGGGCGTACCAGGCCGGACTGTGCCGGTTCTGCGCGGTCGACCCGCAGTGTGGCCCAGTGCAGTTGGCTTTGGTCGACCCAAGGCAGCAGGCTGGCGATTTCCTTCTGGGCGGCGGCTATTTGTGCCGCAGGCTCGCGGGCGACGCCATCGGCTTCGGCCAGGTCGCCACCCAGGTACCAGACCCACTGGCCATCGGCCGCGGGGTGGGTGGTGATGGTGACCCTGGGCTTTGGCCCACTGCCCAGGCAGTGTGCGTACAGCGGTTTGAGGTTGGCGCCTTTGGCTAGCACCATGTGCAACGGGCGGGTTTGCATGGCCGGCTGCTGCAGCCCCACGGCATGCAGCAGGTCGGCGGTGCCGGCGCCGGCGCTGAGTACGATGCGTTGCGCACGGATGTCACGGCCGTCCACGCGCAGGCCGACCAGTTCTTCACCTTCGCGCAGCGGTTCGATGTGCTCGCCAGCCAGCAGGCTGTCACCTGCCAGTTCGGCCAGGTTGGCCAGCAGGCTGGGCACGTCGATGACCAGTTCAGCCAGGCGGTAGACCTTGCCTTTGAACGCGCGGTCTTGCAGGGCGGGTGGCAGTTGCTCGCCCTTTACCTGATCGACCCGGCCGCGCACGGCCTTGCTGGCAAAGAAGCTGGTGAGGTTGCCGGCCAGGGTGCCTGGCGACCACAGGTAGTGGGCATCGGACAGCAGGCGGGTGCCGGCAAGATCCAGCTCGCCGCTGCCGCTCAAGGCTTCGCGCCAGCGGCGCGGCATGTCGGCAATGGCTTCCGACGCGCCGGTCAGGGCACCGTGCAGGGCGTACTTGGTGCCGCCATGGATAATGCCCTGGGACTTGATAGTCTGCTCACCGCCAAGGCTGGCGCGCTCCACCAGCACTGTCGAATACCCCATGCGGCGCAGGCGTGCATTGAGCCAGAGGCCTGCGACCCCGGCGCCGACGATCAGCACGTCAGTGGAAATGGCAGATGGCATGGCGGTACCTCGAAGACTGGGACAGCTGGCAAGTATACAGGGTATCCCCCAGCGGGCCCTACCGCCGGCAAACCCGGCCAGTGCTACCCCGTGGGCGCTGGCTTGCCTCGCGGGGCACAGCTCAATGCCCGCTGGTCTTGGAGAACAGCTGAATCACCACCACCCCGCCGACAATCATCGCCATCCCCAGCATCGCCGGCACATCCAGCTTCTGCCCGTAGATCACCAGCGCCGCCACACTGATCAGCACAATGCCCAGCCCCGACCAGATGGCATAGGCAATACCCACCGGAATGCTGCGCACCACCAGGGTGAGCATCCAGAACGCAATGCCGTAGCCCACCACCATCAGCAGCAGCGGCAACGGCGTGCTCAAGCCTTTTACCGCTTTCATCGAAGCAGTGGCGATGACTTCGGCGCAGATGGCAATGGCGAGATAGGTGTAGGCATTCATGGTGGGATCCTCCGGTTCTGGCGGGCATTCTAGGCTCAACCAGGATGCGGTAAAGTCATTACCTATCAATTTTGGAGATAGGCCAATGGCCGAGCAGTGGAACCTCGAACAACTGCGAACCTTTGTGCGCGTTGCAGAATTGCGCTCGTTCTCTGCCGTGGCCCGTGAACAGCGCAAGGCCCAGTCGGCGATCAGCAGCGCGGTCGCCTTGCTGGAAACCGACCTGGGCGTCACCCTGTTCGAGCGCAGCAGTGGCCGGCAGCCGAAACTGACGCAAAACGGCAGCGCGCTGCTGGAAGATGCCCGTGAACTGCTGCGCCAGTGCGAACGCCTGGATGGCCGTGCGCTGGCGTTGATGCGCGGGCAGGAGGCCTTGCTGCGCGTGGCGCAGGACGAAGCCATGCCCTACCAGCCGGTGATTGACAGCCTCGATGAATTGGCCAGCCACTTTCCGCTGCTGGAGGTGCAACTGGCCAGCGGGGCCCAGGGTGATGTGGCGCGCAAACTGGTCGAGCGGCGCGCCGACCTGGGGCTGTTCTTTCACCACGAGAGCATCCCGGCAACCCTGGAGCGGCGCGCCCTGGGCAGCGTGGAAATGGTCACGGTCTGTGCGGTCGACCACCCGCTGGCGGGTCGTGGCCGGGTTACTCGCCAACAGCTGGCCCGCCATCGTCAATTGCTGATCACCCCGCAGCAAAGCGGTTACCCCGGCGGCGAGGCCATCAGCCCGCAGGTGTGGCGTGCCGACAGCTTCTACGTTCTGGCGGAGCTGTTGATGCGCGGCCTCGGCTGGGCCTGGTTGCCACGGCATGTCGTGCAGTACCCCACATACCAGACGCACATGGTGGAGCTGGACAGTGAGTGGCGCCCACCGGCGTTGGTGGCGGAACTGGCCTGGCGCCGTGATGAACCCCTGGGCCCTGCTGCGCAATGGTTGGCCGAGCGCTTTGCAGTGCACTTGCGCGCGATCGGGTAAACTCCGCTGCCATGAACAGAACCCTCTATACCTTGCTCTTTCACCTGGGCCTGCCGCTGGTCGCGCTGCGCCTGTACCTTCGCGCGCGCAAGGCGCCGGCCTATGGCCAGCGCATCGCCGAGCGGTTTGCCTTCAGGCTGCCGGCCATGCGCCAGGGCGGTATCTGGGTGCACGCGGTGTCGGTCGGCGAAAGCATTGCCGCGGCGCCGATGGTGCGCGCCTTGCTCAAGGCCTACCCGCAACTGCCGATCACGCTCACCTGCATGACCCCTACCGGTTCCGAGCGCATTCGCGCCATGTTCGCCGACGAACCCCGTGTGCAGCACTGTTATCTGCCCTACGACCTGCCGTGGGCGGCGGGGCGCTTCATCGACCATGTGCAGCCGAAACTGGGCATCATCATGGAAACCGAGCTGTGGCCCAACCATATTCATCAGTGCGCCAAGCGCGGTATTGCGGTGGCACTGGCCAATGCCCGCCTCTCTGCGCGCTCGGCCCGTGGCTATGGGCGCTTTGCCAGGCTGACGCGGCCGATGTTGGCGGAGATGAACCTGATTGCCGTGCAGACCGAAACCGAGGCGCAACGCTTTCGTGAGCTGGGCGCCCGCCCGCACTGCGTGCAGGTGACCGGCTCGATCAAGTTCGACCTGAAGGTCGATGAGCAGCTGTTGCCACGGGCTCGGGGGTTGCGCGAGCAATGGGGCGCCACGCAGCGCCCGGTGTGGATTGCGGCCAGCACCCATGAGGGGGAGGATGCGCTGGTGCTGCAGGCGCATCAGCAGCTGTTGCAGGTGCATGGCGATGCCTTGCTGATCCTGGTGCCGCGCCACCCTGAGCGGTTCAATGCGGTGCATGCGCTTTGCAGCGAACGGTTCAGCACCATTCGCCGCTCCACTGGCGCGCCCGTCGACGCACAAACCCGGGTATTGCTTGGCGACACCATGGGCGAATTGCTGTTTCTGTATGCGCTGGCCGATATCGCCTTCGTGGGCGGCAGCCTGGTGCCGACCGGCGGGCACAACCCGCTGGAGCCGGCAGCACTGGCCTTGCCGGTGATCATGGGGCCGCACGTGTTCAACTTCCTCGAAATCAGCGCAATGCTGGTAGAGGCAGGGGCGTTGCAGCAGGTGGACGATGCCGACGGGCTGGCCGAGGCCGTGCGGCGGTTGGTCGAATTACCGCAGGATGCCCAGCGCATGGGCGCGGCCGGCAGGGCGGTGATGCAGGCCAACCAAGGTGCATTGCAGCGCTTGCTCGATGGGCTGGCTGCGCTAATGCGCTGATATTCGCAGCGGCGCGATCCCTGTGGGAGCGGCCTTGTGTCGCGAAAGGGGGGCGCAGCGCCCCCGGGATTTTCGCACGACCGCAAGATTGTCGGGGCCGCTGTGCGGCCCTTTCGCGACACAAGGCCGCTCCTACACTGTCCGCGTGCTCCCTGATTTCAAGGGCGGCGCTCGAAGTTCTTGGCTGCAGCAGCCGCCAGATCCGGTGGCAAGAAGTCCTTGTCCGGGTTGTAGTCGGCCTTCAGGTAACGCCCCAGATCCTTCAGGTCTTGCGGGCTCAGGGTGCCGGCGGCCTGCTTGAGGCTCAGGTTGTCGAGAATGTAGTCGTAGCGGCTGTTGTTGTAGTCGCGCACCGAGGTGTACAGCTGGCGCTGGGCATCGAGCACGTCGACGATGTTGCGGGTGCCGACCTGGTAGCCGATTTCAGTCGCTTCCAGCGCACTCTGGTTGGAGATGATCGACTGCTTGCGTGCCTGGACCTGTTCCACGTCGGTGTTCACCGCGCGGTGCAGGTTGCGGGTGTTCTCCACCACTTGGCGGCGCAGGCTCTCGCGCTGCTGTTCGCTCTGGCTCAGGCGCTGGTAAGCCTCGCGTACCTGCGAGCTGGTCAGGCCGCCGCTGTAGATCGGGATGTTCAGTTGCAGGCCGATACTGGTCTGCTCGACGTCGCCGCTGTAGCGAACGTTCTGTTGGGGAGCAGGGTTGGTAAAGCCGAGGCTGTCGTTGTCACCCTTTTGGTATTTGGCTACCGCATCCAGGGTGGGCGCATGGCCGGCCTTGCGCTGGCGCAGGGTTTCTTCGGCGGCAGACACCGCATAGTTGGTCGCCAGCAGGTTGAGGTTCTGGCGCCCGGCCGTTTCCACCCAGGCCTTGGCATCGTTCGGCGTAGGTACCTGCACTGGCAGGCTATGCACCACACCCTGGATCGAGCTGTACTCTCGGTTGGTCAGCGTTACCAACGCTTCGAAGGCATCCTGTACCTGGCGTTCGGCGATGATCCGGTTGGCCCGGGCAGTGTCGTAGCCGGCCTGCGACTGCAGCACGTCGGTCTTGTCCGACAGGCCGACATCGAAGCGTTCGTTGGACTGGTCGAGCTGGCGCTTGAACGCGGCTTCCTCAGCCTTGGTCGCGGCCAGGTTGTCCTGGGCGCGCAGCACGGCAAAGTAGCTTTGCGCCGTTTGCAGGATGAGGTTCTGCTCAGTGGCCGACAGCTCCAGGGCGGCTTGTTCGTTGACCGCCTCGGCGGCCTGCAACTGGAACCAGCGGTCGGCGCGGAAAATGGGCTGGGCCAGGGTTGCACTCCAGGCGTTGCCGCTGCGGTTGGAGGTAATCGACGGCTCGTCCAGCTTGGTGCGGGTATTCATCATCTCGGCCCCGGCCGACAGGTTCGGCAGCAAGCCGGCGCGGGCCTGCGGTACCACCTCACGGCGTGCGCCGTAGTCGGCGCGTGCTGCTGCCAGGTCGGCGTTGTTGTCGACCGCTTCCTGGTACACGCTGACCAGGTCGGTCTTGACCGTCTGGGGCGCGTCCGCTGCCCAGGCCACTCCGTTGGACGCACAAGACACGGCTATTGCCAGTGAGAGTTTGCGCAGCATAAAGGCAATCCTTGTACGAAATTGAATTACTGAACCGTTGAGTATTTGGCGATGCGCCAGTTTAGTGCCATGTGCCCCCGGCAACAATCGCCGGGCGCGCCTTTCATCATCTGCGTAGAAACCCGCTTGGCTTTGCCGACCACAGCAGTCTAGACTGCGCAGGTTCTTGTCGGGGTGCCTTGAAGCAAAGGCTGAGATCGCAGAGGTGCGGATCCCGTTGAACCTGATCAGGTTAGCGCCTGCGTAGGGAACAAGATTGCTCGCCTTCCCGGGGAGCCTCTTGTGCCAGGTCCGGGATTGTCACAGCTGCATGCAGCTTCAAGGCACCCCCATATCCGGCACTGCATCCACTAATGGATGCGTCCGCGCCATTCAGGTTCACCCCGACATTCCACTGCTAGGAAGCCGTCTGGAGAGCCTGTGATGACCCAACAAGAAAAAACGTTCAACCTCAGCGAATCGGCAAAAGTCGATCAGCAGTCCGTGCAGCCGTTCCCGCGTTCGCGCAAGGTCTATGTGCAGGGCTCGCGCCCGGATATCCGCGTACCCATGCGGGAAATCAGCCTGGCCGACACGCCGACCGATTTCGGTGGCGAGTCCAATGCCCCGGTACTGGTCTACGACACCTCCGGCCCCTACACCGATCCCAGTGTGATCATCGACGTGCGCAAAGGCCTGGCCGACGTGCGGTCGGCCTGGATCGACGCGCGTGGCGACACCGAGCGCCTGGCCGGGCTGAGCTCCGACTTCGGCCAGCAGCGCCTGAACGACGCCGAGCTGGCCAAGCTGCGTTTTGCCCACGTGCGCAACCCGCGCCGGGCCAAGGCCGGCGCCAATGTTTCGCAAATGCACTATGCCCGCCAGGGCATCGTTACCGCCGAGATGGAATACGTGGCCATCCGCGAGAACATGAAGCTGCAGGAGGCGCGCGCCGCCGGCCTGCTCCACGCGCAACATGCCGGGCATAGCTTCGGTGCCAACATTCCGAAAGAGATCACCCCCGAATTCGTGCGCCAGGAAATTGCCCGTGGCCGTGCGATCATCCCGGCCAACATCAACCACCCGGAGCTGGAGCCGATGATCATCGGGCGTAATTTCCTGGTGAAGATCAACGGCAATATCGGTAACAGCGCCCTGGGCTCGTCCATCGAGGAAGAGGTGGCCAAGCTGACCTGGGGCATCCGCTGGGGGTCGGACACGGTCATGGACCTGTCCACCGGCAAGCACATCCATGAGACCCGCGAGTGGATCATCCGTAACTCGCCGGTGCCGATTGGTACCGTGCCGATCTACCAGGCCCTGGAAAAGGTCAACGGGGTGGCCGAAGACCTGACCTGGGAGCTGTTCCGCGACACCCTGATCGAGCAGGCCGAGCAGGGTGTGGACTACTTCACCATCCATGCCGGGGTATTGCTGCGCTACGTGCCGCTGACCGCCAAGCGGGTCACGGGCATCGTCAGCCGTGGCGGCTCGATCATGGCCAAATGGTGCCTGGCCCATCACAAGGAAAACTTCCTCTACACCCACTTCGACGAAATCTGCGAAATCATGAAGGCCTACGACGTCAGCTTCTCGCTGGGCGATGGCCTGCGCCCCGGCTCGATCGCCGACGCCAACGACGCTGCGCAGTTCGGTGAGCTGGAAACCCTTGGCGAACTGACCAAGATTGCCTGGAAGCATGACGTGCAGTGCATGATCGAAGGCCCTGGCCACGTGCCGATGCAGTTGATCAAGGAGAACATGGACAAGCAGCTGGAATGCTGCGACGAGGCGCCGTTCTACACCCTCGGCCCACTGACCACCGATATCGCCCCGGGTTATGACCACATCACCTCGGGCATTGGTGCGGCAATGATCGGCTGGTTCGGCTGCGCCATGCTCTGCTACGTGACGCCCAAGGAGCACCTGGGCCTGCCGAACAAGGATGACGTCAAGACCGGCATCATCACCTACAAGATCGCCGCGCATGCTGCCGACCTTGCCAAAGGCCACCCCGGCGCACAAATCCGCGACAACGCCCTGTCCAAGGCGCGCTTCGAGTTTCGCTGGGAAGACCAGTTCAACCTCGGCCTCGACCCTGACACTGCCCGCGCCTACCACGACGAGACGCTGCCCAAGGAGTCGGCCAAGGTCGCGCACTTCTGCTCGATGTGCGGGCCGAAGTTCTGCTCGATGAAGATCACCCAGGAAGTGCGGGAGTACGCCGCCAAGATCGAAACCGTGGACGTCACGGTCGAGCAAGGCATGCGTGAGCAGGCCGAGCGGTTCCGCCAGGAAGGCAGCCAGCTGTACCACAAAGTCTGAGAACGCTGGGGCCGGCTCCCGCAGGAACCGCGCCAGGCTCAAGGCCAGGGCGTTTTTTGTGGGAGCGGCCTTGCGTCGCGATACGAGGACGAAGTCCTCGCCAGGAACACCAACAACATTGCCGGCGAGCGCCAACCATGACATCACCCAGCCCGTTCTCCCCCGACCACCCGGTCCCCACCCACCAGCGCATTTTCGGCGCGCGTGACCTGTTCTCCCTCTGGTTTTCCCTGGGCATCGGCCTGATGGTGCTGCAAGTCGGCGCCATGCTCGCGCCGGGCCTGGGCCTTGCTGGCGCCGTACTGGCCATTGCCCTGGGCACCGGCGTGGGCGTGCTGTTGCTGGGCGCCGCCGGGGTCATCGGCAGTGACACCGGGCTGTCGGCCATGGGCACCCTGAAGCTCAGCCTGGGCAGCCATGGCACGCGCTTGCCGGCGGTGCTCAATTTGCTGCAACTGGTGGGCTGGGGGGCGTTCGAGATCATCGTCATGCGCGATGCCGCTAGCCTGCTGGGCGCACGTGCGTTCGGTGAGCACAGCGCCTGGAACAGCCCGATGCTGTGGACCCTGTGCTTTGGTGCCCTGGCGACCTTGCTGGCGGTGAGCGGGCCACTGGCGTTCGTGCGCAAGGTGTTGCGCGCCTGGGGTATCTGGTTATTGCTGGGCGCCTGCGTCTGGCTGACCTGGAACTTGTTCGCCAAGGCCGACCTGGCTGAGTTGTGGGGGCGCGCCGGGGATGGCTCGATGTCGCTGGCAGTAGGCTTCGACATCGTCATTGCCATGCCGCTGTCGTGGCTGCCGCTGATCGCCGACTATTCACGTTTCGCCCGCAATGGCAGGCACGTGTTCGGCGGTACCGTGCTGGGGTACTTCATCGGCAATACCTGGCTGATGAGCCTGGGCGTGGCCTACACCCTGGCCTTCGCCGCCAGCGGCGAAGTCAATGCGTTGTTGCTGGCCTTGGCTGGCGCCGGCATGGGGGTTCCGTTGCTGCTGATTCTGCTCGACGAGTCGGAAAAGGCATTCGCCGACATCCACTCGGCGGCGGTCTCCACCGGGGTGCTGCTGCCGTTGAAGGTGGAGCACCTGGCACTGGCCATCGGCGTGCTGTGCACCCTGATCGCCTTGCTGGCGCCATTGGCTCAGTACGAGAACTTCCTGTTGCTGATCGGTTCGGTGTTTGCGCCGCTGTTCGGCGTAGTGCTGGTGGACCACTATGTAGTGCGTCGCCGTGGCCTGCCGGTACAGGTCAAGGGTTTGCACTGGCAGGCGCTCCTGGCCTGGTTCGCGGGGGTGGCGGCCTACCACCTGATTGCCGCCAATGCCCCCGAGCTGGGCGCCACCCTGCCAGCATTGCTGCTGGCAGGTGTGCTGCACGGGCTGTTGAGCTTCAGCCGCGGCCGGGGAACAGTTCCGGCTTGAGCACGCCGTTGAGGCGCGGGTAGGGGATTTTCAGTTCCACGTGGCCCATGGAATAGGGCGCGATGGCGTAGACCTCGTATTTGACCACCAGCGCGCCGTACGTCAGGGCGATGTGCGGCGACTTCTTGAACGGCCAGGTCTTGACGAACTCGGCGTCCTTGTCCATGCCCACGCTCATCAGCCAGGCGCGGTGCGACTCTTCGACGGTTTTCCAGAACGTCTCTTCCTGGCCAGGCAGCAGCATGTCCTGCAGGGTCAGCACCTTGTCCAGCTTGCGGGAGTAGTTGATGAAACCACGCCCAGGCATGCCGTGTGCGCCACCGCTGTCCAGGTAGCTGGACAGTTCGATGATCACCAGGCCGTCATGCTGCTCGCGTACCTTGGCTTGCAGGTAGCTGCTGTTACGTTTGTCGGCACTGGCCAGGTATTGCTGTTCATAGGCCTGCAGGGTGGCCGGCGCGGTGCCATGCTGATTGTCTTCGGTCAGTTGCAGCAAGCGCTTTTCGACGATGCCGTCAAGCTTGGGCAGGGCCGGGAAGTGCACCATGTCGATGTTCACCAGCGGGCAATCGCTTTCGCTGCAACCGGGTTTTACATGCTCCCAGGCGTCGCGTTTGACCTCTAGCGGGGTCCGGTAGTTGGGCGTGAACAGGCTCTGGCAGGCGCCCAGAGCGAGTGCCAGCACGGCCACGGAAGTCAGTTTGACAATGGTCATGATGATCCTTGCAAAAACAGGGAAAAGTCGGCCTTTGACCGTCTGCGCGGCCTTCGGTTCGCCACTAAGCTAACAGAGTGCGCACGTGCTGTCCCGACTGTGCGAATGGTTGCTGGAAAGGGGTGAAACGCGCTGGCGTGCGGAGTAGGATGGCGCGATGCTGTGATTGAGGTAGCGAGGATTTCCATGTCAGACACGTTGAACTCAGTGCCCAGGGCGGTCGAGATCGTCAAGCGGGAAAACTGCTTCCAGGGCTTCTACAAGCTCGACAAGGTGCACTTGCGCCACGAGCTGTTCGCGGGCGGCATGGGGCGCGAGATCAGCCGTGAACTGTTCGTGCGTCACGATGCGGTGTGTGTACTACCCTACGACCCGCTGCGCGATGAAGTGGTGCTGATCGAACAGTTCCGCGTCGGTGCAATGGGCAAGGCCGAAAACCCCTGGCTGATCGAAATGGTCGCCGGGCTGATCGACAAGGACGAGCAACCCGAGGAAGTCGCCCACCGCGAAGCCGAAGAAGAAGCGGGCCTGACTTTCAGTGCCCTGTGGCCGATGACCCGCTACTTCCCGTCGCCTGGCGGCAGCGATGAATACGTGCACTTGTTCCTTGGCCACTGCAGCAGCGAAGGGGCAGGCGGGCTGCATGGCCTGGAGGCCGAGGGTGAAGACATTCGCGTGCGGGTCTGGTCGTTCGAAGATGCCTTGCAGGCCGTGCGCGATGGGCGCATCTGCAACGCGGCGACCATCATCGGCTTGCAATGGCTGGCCCTGAACCGTGACGAAGTACGAGGTATGTGGAAGTGAACCTGCTGCGCGAGCGCTATCGAGTCGACCTGGCCGGGCTGCAGGCTGCCTGTGAGGCCAACTATGCCCGGCTGATGCGCTTGCTGCCGGACATGCGTACTACCCAGAGCTCGCGCCGCATCGGTATGACCCAGGGCGACCAGATGCTTGGCGTGCTGGTGCTCGACGTGGTGCTGGCCTGCCCGTACACCACCACCCTGCATATACGTCAGGAGCACAGCTTGCCGTGGCTGCCGGTGCCGCACCTGGAGGTGCAGGTGTATCACGACGCGCGCATGGCCGAGGTGATCAGCGCCGAACATACCCGGCGCCTGCGCAGCATCTACCCCTACCCGAACGAGGCCATGCACCAGCCAGACGAAAAGGCCCAGCTCAACCTGTTCCTCGGTGAATGGCTGAGTCACTGCCTGGCCTGTGGCCACGAATTGGCAAGCGTTCGCTGACATGCATGCAGACCACCCGCGCCCAGTACATGTGGTGCAACTGACCGACGCCCATCTTTTCGCCGACCCGGCCGGCAGCATGCTGGGCCTCAAGACCCGTGAAAGTTTGGGCCATGTAGTAGCCCAGGTGCGGCGCGAGCAACCGCTTGTCGACTTGCTGTTGTGCACGGGCGATTTGTCCCAGGATGCCAGCATTGCTTCTTATGAAGCTTTTCGTGAGCTGACTGCGCCGTTTGGCGTACCAAGCCGTTGGCTGCCGGGCAACCATGATGAGGCCCGGATCATGGCCGAAGTGGCGCCGGAGTTGGTACAGGCAGTAACCGATATCGGCGCCTGGCGTATTGTGATGCTCAACACGGCGGTGCACGGCGCCACACATGGCTTGCTGGGGGATGACCAGCTGGCAGTGCTGGAGGCCGCGCTGAAAGGGGCGGGCGGGCGCCATTGCCTGGTGTGTTTCCACCATCAACCGGTAGACATCGGCTGCGCCTGGATCGCCCCGATCGGCTTGCGCAATGCCCAGGCGCTGTTTGACATCATTGAAGGTTACCCACAGGTGCGGGCATTGCTGTGGGGGCACGTTCATCAGGAGTGGGATGAAGTGCGCGATGGTCGGCGCCTGCTGGCTACGCCTTCGACCTGCATTCAGTTCGCGGCCCGCAGCGAGGACTTCAAGGTGAGCGAAGAGCAGCCTGGGTACCGCTGGCTGCGCCTGCATGCCGACGGGCGGCTGGAGACCGGGGTGGAGCGGGCGTGGGACTTTGAAGTGAAGCTCGACTTCGATAGCCCAGGTTATTGAGCGGGTTGCGCAGTCAACTGTAGGAGCGGCCTTGTGTCGCGAAAGGGCCGCAAAGCGGCCCCGGCAATATCTGCGGCGAAGCTGAAATTATGGGGGTTGCTTCGCACCCCCTTCGCGACACAAGGCCGCTCCTACAGGGTGCCCTGTTGCAGCCGGCTATGGTGAAGAAATTGTTGCGAAACCCGTGACGCTGCGTCAAAACCCGGCGAACGCGCTACACTGCGCGTCCCTGCGCCCGCATCATCAGGCGCGAAGCCACAGATTCCGGGGGCAGCATGTCGGGTTCCATCCTCTATATCCATGGCTTCAACAGCTCGCCGCTTTCCACCAAGGCGCGCCAGCTCGAAGCGGTCATGCAGCGGCTCGGCCTGGCCGATCAACTGCGGGTGCCCGCCTTGCACCATCACCCACGCCAGGCCATCGCCCAGCTTGAGGCGGCCATCGCCGAACTGGGCGCGCCATTACTGGTGGGCAGTTCGCTCGGCGGCTACTATGCCACCTGTCTGGCGGAGCGCCATGGCCTCAAGGCCTTGCTGGTCAACCCGGCGGTTACCCCGCACAAGCACTTTGACGGCTACCTGGGTACCCAGCGCAACCACTACACCGATGAAACCTGGGAGCTGACCCTGGACCACGTGGAGGCCCTGGCCGAGCTGGAAGTGCCAGCGCCGGTCGATGCCAGCCGCTATCAGGTGTGGCTGCAAACCGCCGACGAAACCCTGGATTACCGCCATGCCGAACGTTATTACCGTGCTTGTGCCCTGCGCATCCAGGCCGGTGGTGACCACAGTTTCCAGGGCTTTGCCGAGCGCCTGCCGGCCCTGCTGGCGTTTGCCGGTATTGCGCGTGGGCAGTATGCAGCGCTCGATTTTTCTGTATTTTGACTTTTTTGCACTCACCAGACTGACGACGAGACCCTATGGCCAATCCCAGCGCTAGCGCCTATAACGCAGACGCCATCGAAGTCCTCTCGGGCCTTGACCCGGTCCGCAAGCGGCCGGGCATGTACACCGACACCAGCCGCCCCAACCACCTGGCCCAGGAAGTGATCGACAACAGTGTCGACGAAGCCCTGGCCGGGCATGCCCGCTCCGTGCAGGTCATTCTGCATGCCGACCACTCGCTGGAAGTCAGCGACGACGGTCGTGGCATGCCGGTGGACATTCACCCCGAAGAGGGCGTGTCCGGGGTCGAGCTGATCCTGACCAAGCTGCACGCCGGCGGCAAGTTCTCCAACAAGAACTACCAGTTCTCCGGTGGCTTGCACGGCGTTGGCATCTCGGTGGTCAACGCCCTGTCGACCCAGGTGCGCGTGCGTGTCAAACGCGACGGCAACGAGTACCAGATGACCTTCGCCGACGGCTTCAAGGCCAGCGAGCTGGAAGTTGTGGGTTCGGTCGGCAAGCGCAACACCGGCACCAGCGTGTATTTCAGCCCCGACCCCAAGTATTTCGATTCGCCGAAATTCTCCATCAGCCGTCTCAAGCACGTGCTCAAGGCCAAGGCCGTGCTGTGCCCAGGCCTGCTGGTCAGCTTCGAGGACAAGGCCAGCGGCGAAAAGGTCGAATGGCACTACGAGGATGGCCTGCGTTCCTACCTGGTCGATTCGGTCAACGAGTTCCAGCGCCTGCCCGATGAGCCGTTCTGCGGTAGCCTGGCCGGTAACAAGGAAGCGGTGGACTGGGCCTTGCTGTGGCTGCCCGAAGGCGGCGACAGCATCCAGGAAAGCTACGTCAACCTGATCCCTACCGCCCAGGGTGGTACCCACGTCAATGGCCTGCGCCAGGGCCTGCTGGATGCCATGCGCGAGTTCTGCGAATTCCGCAACCTGCTGCCGCGCGGGGTCAAGCTGGCACCGGAAGACGTTTGGGAGCGCATCACTTTCGTCCTCTCGATGAAGATGCAGGACCCGCAGTTCTCCGGGCAGACCAAAGAGCGGCTGTCTTCACGCGAGGCGGCGGCATTCGTTTCTGGCGTGGTCAAGGATGCCTTCAGCCTGTGGCTCAACGCCCACCCTGAACTGGGCATGCAACTGGCGGAGCTGGCCATCAGCAACGCCGGCCGCCGCCTCAAGGCCAGCAAGAAAGTCGAGCGCAAGCGTATCACCCAGGGCCCGGCATTGCCCGGCAAGCTGGCCGACTGCGCCGGCCAGGACCCGATGCGTGCCGAGCTGTTCCTGGTCGAGGGTGACTCGGCCGGTGGCTCGGCCAAGCAGGCCCGGGACAAGGAATTCCAGGCCATCCTGCCGCTGCGCGGCAAGATACTCAACACCTGGGAAGTGGACGGCGGCGAAGTCCTGGCCAGCCAGGAAGTGCACAACATTGCCGTGGCCATCGGGGTCGACCCCGGTGCCACCGACCTGGCGCAACTGCGCTATGGCAAAATCTGTATCCTCGCCGACGCCGACTCCGACGGCCTGCACATTGCCACGCTGTTGTGCGCGCTGTTCGTGCAGCACTTCCGTGCACTGGTCGAGGCCGGGCACGTGTATGTGGCCATGCCGCCGCTGTACCGCATCGACCTGGGCAAGGAAATCTACTATGCCCTCGACGAAGCCGAGCGTGATGGCATTCTCGACCGCCTGGTGGCCGAGAAGAAGCGCGGCAAACCCCAAGTCACCCGCTTCAAGGGTTTGGGCGAAATGAACCCGCCACAACTGCGTGAAACCACCATGGACCCGAACACCCGGCGCCTGGTGCAACTGACCCTGGACGACGTGCAGGCGACTTGCGAGCTGATGGACAAGCTGCTGGCCAAGAAGCGCGCCGGTGACCGCAAGAACTGGCTGGAAACCAAAGGTAACCTCGCCGAGGTCATGGTTTGATTCGTCTGCTGCTGGCGGCCTGGCTGGCGCTGGTTGCGCTGCCGGGCCTGGCGGGCGACTGGCCAGAGCTGAAGATGACTGCCGAGCACCCGATAGACGGTATGCGCGGTGGCAACCTGTCTGGCCTGGCATTCTGCCGGGGGGCGTTGTGGGGCGTGTCCGACCGCGACGATGACCGCATCTACCGCTTCGACCAGCAGAGCGCTACCTGGCGCGCGCAGGCGCTTGCCTTCACTGCGCCGCCGGTGCCGGAAAGCGGCCTGCCGTGGGGCCTGAAGTCACGCAACTGGGCGGCGTCGTACATTCGCGGCGGCGCGCTGGACTTCGAAGGCATCACCTGCGACCAGGCTAACAACCTGTACCTGATCAGCGAGGCACACGCTGCGGTGCTGCAACTGCCGCCCGAAGGTGAGCCCGACTGGCTCAAGATCGACCCGGCCATGGTCCGTCAGGCGCGGGCCAGTGGCATGCTGCTGAACTTCAATGCGCTGTTCGAAGGGCTGGCAATCAACCCGGCGGGTGACCGCCTGTGGCTGGCGGCCGAGCGCGAGCGGCGTGGCCTGGTGGCCATCGAACGGCAGCAGTCGGTATGGACCTGCGGGCGCGGTTGCGTGCTGCTGAGCGAGGCTGGGGTCGAGATGCAGCCGCCGCAAATGCCAGAGGCCCGGGCCCTGTCGCGCGACTTTTCCGACCTCGCCTGGTTCGAGGGCAAGCTGTTCACCCTTGAGCGCAACACCTACCGGATATGCCGGCGGGACGCTGACAGCGGCGAGGTCGAGCGCTGCTGGTCGTTCGCCGCCGAGGCGCTGGAGCCGATGCGCCGCTACGATCAGCCGTTCGGCTTGGCCGAGGCGCTGGTGATCGACGGCAAAGGCGCCTGGGTTGGATTGGACAACAACAACGCTGACCGTGCCGACGGCGAGCGGCGCCCGATCGTATGGCGCTTCGAGGCGCCTCAGGGCGGCTGGGGCGCCAAACCGTGAGCCAGGCACCGGGCAAGCGCGCAGGGCGGGTGCTGATGGTGCTCGCCTGGGCGGCTGCGCTGTTTCTGGCCACGCGCTTTTTCGGCCAGTGGGAAGACAGCCAACGTAACCCCAACCGCCAGGTGCAGTCGGAGCACGGCCAAGGTTTCATCGAGGTGCGCCTGCTGAGTAATGGCCAGGGGCATTTCGTGGTGGATGGCGCGATCAATGGCCAAGTGGTGCACTTCATGCTGGACACCGGGGCCACCGACGTCGCGATCCCCGAAGGGCTGGCCCGCGACCTGAACCTGGCGCGTGGCAGCCCGGTGCTGCTGAGTACCGCCAATGGCCGCACCGAGGGCTACCGCACGCGGCTGGCCAGCCTGCAACTGGGCGACATCCACCTGCAGAACGTACGCGCCATTGTCGTGCCGGGCCTGGATGGCCCCACCGTGCTACTGGGCATGAGTGCCCTGCAACAACTTGAATTTACCCAGCGCGGTGGCACCATGCTGCTGCGCCAGAACCTGAAATGACGAGGCCCGCATGAGCGACTCACTGGAACTCAGCCTGGACGGCGTAGAACGCCGCTCACTGGCTGACTTCACCGAACAGGCCTACCTCAACTACTCCATGTACGTGATCATGGACCGCGCCCTGCCGCATATCGGCGATGGCCTCAAGCCAGTGCAGCGGCGCATTGTCTACGCCATGAGCGAGTTGGGGCTCGATGCCGATGCCAAGCACAAGAAGTCGGCGCGTACCGTCGGTGACGTGCTCGGCAAGTTCCACCCCCATGGCGACTCGGCCTGCTATGAAGCCATGGTGCTGATGGCGCAGCCGTTCAGCTACCGCTACACACTGGTCGATGGCCAGGGCAACTGGGGTGCGCCGGACGATCCGAAGTCGTTCGCGGCGATGCGCTACACCGAAGCGCGGTTGTCCCGCTATGCCGAAGTGCTGCTCAGCGAAGTCGGCCAGGGCACCGTCGACTGGGTGCCCAACTTCGACGGCACCTTGCAGGAGCCCGCCGTGTTGCCGGCACGCCTGCCCAACATTCTGCTCAACGGCACCACCGGTATCGCCGTGGGCATGGCCACCGATGTGCCGCCGCACAACCTGCGTGAAGTGGCCAGCGCCTGCGTGCGCCTGCTCGACGAGCCCAAGGCCACCATCGAGCAGTTGTGCGAGCATATTCAAGGGCCGGACTACCCGACCGAGGCCGAAATCGTCACGCCGCGGGCCGAAATCCTCAAGATGTACGAAAGTGGCCGTGGTTCGATCCGCATGCGCGCCGTGTACCGCGTCGAGGACGGCGACATCGTTGTAACCGCGTTGCCCCACCAGGTCTCGGGGGCCAAGGTGCTGGAGCAGATCGCGGCGCAGATGCAGGCCAAGAAGCTGCCGATGGTGGCCGACCTGCGCGACGAGTCTGATCACGAGAACCCTTGCCGCATCGTCATCATCCCGCGCTCCAACCGTGTGGATGCCGACGAACTGATGCAGCACCTGTTCGCCACCACCGACCTGGAAAGCAGCTACCGGGTCAACGTCAACATCATCGGCCTCGACGGCCGGCCGCAGCTGAAGAACCTGCGCACGATCCTGGTGGAATGGCTGGAGTTTCGTACCCATACCGTTCGTCGCCGGCTGCAGCACCGCCTGGACAAGGTCGAGAAGCGCTTGCACCTGCTGGACGGTTTGCTCACGGCGTTCCTCAACCTGGATGAAGTGATCCACATCATCCGCACCGAGGACCACCCCAAACAGGCGCTGATCGCACGCTTCGGCCTGACCGAAATCCAGGCCGACTACATCCTCGAGACCCGCCTGCGGCAGTTGGCGCGTTTGGAAGAGATGAAAATCCGCGGCGAGCAGGACGAACTGCTGAAAGAGCAAGCCAAGTTGCAGGCGCTGCTGGGCAGCGAAGCCAAACTGCGCAAGCTGGTGCGCAGCGAGCTGATCAAGGATGCCGAAACCTATGGCGACGACCGCCGCTCGCCTATCGTCGAGCGCGCCGAAGCCAAGGCGCTGTCGGAAAACGAGCTGATGCCGACCGAGCCGGTGACCGTGGTGCTATCGGAAAAAGGCTGGATACGCTGTGCCAAGGGCCACGACATCGACGCGACCGGCTTGTCGTACAAGGCAGGCGACGGCTTCAAGGCCGCTGCTGCTGGCCGCTCCAACCAGTTTGCCGTGCTGATCGACTCGACCGGGCGCAGCTACTCGCTGGCCGCCCACAGCCTGCCTTCGGCGCGTGGCCAGGGTGAGCCGCTGACGGGGCGCCTGACGCCTCCGCCTGGGGCCACCTTCGATTGCGTGCTGCTGCCAGAGGACGATGCGCTGTACGTGGTCGCGTCCGACGCCGGCTACGGCTTCGTGGTCAAGGGTGAAGACCTGCAGGCCAAGAACAAGGCCGGCAAGGGTTTGCTCAGCCTGCCCAACGGCGCCAAGGTCATGACGCCGCGGCCGGTGGCCAACCGTGAGCAGGACTGGCTGGCGGCGGTGACCACCGAAGGCCGCCTGCTGGTGTTCAAGGTCAGCGACTTGCCACAGCTGGGTAAAGGCAAGGGCAACAAGATCATCGGTGTACCCGGCGACCGGGTCGCCAGCCGCGAAGAGTTCGTCACCGACCTGGCCGTGATCGCCGACGGGGCGACCCTTGTATTGCAGGCCGGCAAGCGTACCCTGTCTCTGAAGCCTGACGACCTGGAACACTACAAGGGTGAGCGTGGCCGGCGCGGCAGCAAGCTGCCGCGTGGGTTCCAGCGCGTCGATAGCTTGCAGGTGGAAGTGCCGGCGTAACCGGTGGAAATGTCTGGAACGGCAATTACAGCGCCGTTCCGGGCAGAAACACTGGAGTCGGACGGTTATTTCGCGGATGATATGGCCCTTGCGGCGCCGGCGTGGTCGTGTGCCCGTTTGAATTTATATGTATCACTGCGGTGTGCCTGTAGGCAGCCGCCTGGATGGGATGATGAAATTTCTGCGCCTTCCACTTGCGCTGTTGATGACTGGCCTGCTGGGGCTGGGCGGGTGCACCATGCACCAGCCTGTCGCCTTGTACCAGCTCGACAGTGGTGATCCTGGCCAGCCGTCGCAGAGTGCGGGCATGGCCGTTGTACTCGGGCCGGTATCGGTGGCCGATTACCTGCAGCGCGAGACGTTCCTGCAGCGCCAGGCCGATGGCAGCCTGAGCGCGGCGACCGACGGTCGTTGGGCGGGTAGCCTGTCGTCGGACATTGACCAGTTGCTGGTGCGCCAGCTGGCCTGGCGCCTGGACAGCCAGCGTGTGGTACTGGCCCCGGCAACGGCCGGTTTCACGCCGGATGTACAGGTGCTGCTGTCGATTACCCGCCTGGACTCGGGCAAGGACCAACCGGCCATCCTCGACGCCCAGTGGCGCCTGCTGGACCGCCGTGGCCGCGTACGTGACAACCGTATCGTGCACCTCGAACAGCCACATGAGGGCAGCGAGTCGTCGCAGGTACAGGCCCAGGGCCAATTGCTGCAGAAGCTGGCCGAGCAGCTGAGCACGGCGGTGAAGCCGCTGGCCAACCAGCCGGCAATCGCTGAAGAAACGCCGAAAAAGCCG
This sequence comes from Pseudomonas juntendi, assembly GCF_009932375.1. GTDB lineage: Bacteria > Pseudomonadota > Gammaproteobacteria > Pseudomonadales > Pseudomonadaceae > Aquipseudomonas > Aquipseudomonas juntendi. Next base: position 2,900 of record NZ_BLJG01000090.1, on the reverse strand, counting down.
GCTGCACCGGTGCAGGTGAAGAAGGCGCCGGAAAAGTCCAGAATCCCGATGGCCTCGCCGATCCGCACCGATATGGAAGTCTATCGGTTCTGACCTAACCGCCAGGTGCAAAAAAGCCCGCGATGCTGCGGGCTTTTTCATGTCTGCGTCAAACCATTGCGAAGCTGGCCCGGGCCCTGTAGGCGCGGCCTGGCGTTGCGAAGGGGCTGCGCCGCAGCCCCAGTGCCCAGAGCAGCCTGTCAGGCCCGACGCTCGTGCATGCGCGCCAGTTGCCGTTCCAGCATCGATGGGTACGGTTCCAGCAGGCGCTCCACGCAGCAGGCGCCCTCAGGGCTGGCAATCGGGCGAATGCGTGCGCGCTGGCGAATCAGTGCGTCATCGCTGATCTGCCGCTCCACCAGCAACAGGTTGCGGCTGTGCTGCGACAGCGCCAGGGCATCCTGGGCTTTTTCGGCGATCAACACGTCTACCAGCTCCAGCCCGTGCAGATCGTTGCCCAATACCAGGCCCAGCTGCAATTGCAAGGTGATGCCGCTGTCGGCCACTTCGATCTGCAGGGCATGGCCCAGGGCGCGCAACAGCTCGCCGCAGCAGATTGCGTTAGTCAGGTAGTCCTCACCACATACGCGGCTGTGGAACAGCACCAGGGTACTGCCATCGTTGAGTGTGTGCGTTTCGCCGTCGTACAGCGATGCCGCATGCTCCAGGCAGTCACGGTAACGCTCGGTCAGTTCGGTCAGGCGGGTACGCGGCAGACGGCGCAGTTGCTCCTGGGAGCCCAGCTGCACCGCGAGGATGGCACTGAAGTGCGGTTCGTCGGACTCGTCTACCACTGCGGTTCTTGGTGCAGTGTCGTCGTCGAGCAGGCCGGCGAACGCTTCGTCATCTTCCTCGTCTGGCACTGCGGCGACCTTGGCGCGCGGCGCGGCCTTGGGTGCCGGGCTGACGTGCTGCGGCTCGTCGAACGGTTCATCGTCGTCTTCCTCAGGCTCTGGCTCGGGCTCTGGTGGCGGCGGTGGCGCCAGGCGCGCATGCAACTGGCGGGCGATGTCGCCGATTTCATCCTGGCGGTCGGTGGCCGGCGTGTAGTACTGCGGGTCGCGCAGCCATACCCGCAACTGCAGCAATGGCAGGGTGATGTAGCGGCCCTGGCGCAAGCTGAGGGCCAAGGCCAGCGCCAGCAGGATGGCCGCCAGAATGCCCATGCTTTGCAGGCTGATCAGCATGGGTTGCTGGAATTGGCTCATGTCCAGGCTGATGCGCAGCTGCCCGGCAGCCACGTCCTGGAAGCTGATCTTGGTCTGGTACACGCCTTCGGCCTCGCCCAGCAGGCTATTGCGCGGGCGTTGCCCGGCTTCGGCGAGGATGCGGTTGTCCACGCTGTAGATGGCCGCGTGGGCCACCAGCGGGTTTTTCACCAGGTTGCCCAGCAGCACGTTGAGGCTGAGGATATCGTTGGCTACCAGCAGTTCGGTCGCCGAAGTGGCCGTTTGCGTGGTCAGGCTCTGGCCGAGGGCGTCGGCCTGTTCGTGCATGGCCTGCTTGAACTGCAGGCCCATCACACAGGCGTAGATCACCAGTGCCAGCGCCACCAGGAAGATGTTGGTGCAGGCGATGCGCAGTGCCAGCGGCACGCGACGTTGACTCAGGGCACGATAGATCATCAGGAAGAAGTTGTCTGGTTTGACGGGCGTGGGCCGGTTCACAGAGCTCGGCTCTTAATGGCAAGAAAGTGGGGGGAGTATAGCGAGCCGGGTTTTGTCGGCAAAGTATCGTTGGCGCCCGATGGTCATGGAAAGTCGGTAGAATGCGCATTTTTCATCGAAGTCGGAGCCAGGTTGTGCGCGAAATCGTCCTGATCAACATCACCGGTGAGGACCGTCCCGGTCTCACTGCGGCAATCACCGGCGTCCTGCTGCAGGGCGGTGTGAGTATCCTCGACATCGGCCTGGCGGTCATGCACGGCACCCTGTCGTTCGGCATCCTGGTCGATATCCCTGACAACGAAGTGGCAACTGCCTTGCTGCAGGGTGTGCAAGCCAAGGCCCACGAGCTGAACCTGCAGGCCCGTTATACGCCGATTTCCGAGGCGGACTACCAGCACTGGGCCGACGGCCATGGTGAGGCGCGCCATGTGGTGACCCTGCTCAGCCGCAAGATCACCCCCGAGCAACTGCAGCGGGTCAGTGCGGTGATCAGCCAGTACGGCCTGACGATCGAACGCATCGAGCGGCTGTCGGCCCGGGTGGCGCTGGACGCCGACACAGACAAGGGCAAGGCGGCGGTCGAGATATCCGTGCGTGGGGTGCCGAGCGATGCCCAGGCCCTGCGTGCCGATTTCTTCGCCCTGGCGCAGGCGCTGAGCGTCGACATTGCCTTCCAGAAAGACGACCTGTTCCGCCGCAACCGCCGCCTGGCGGTATTCGACATGGATTCGACGCTGATCGAGGCCGAAGTCATCGACGAGCTGGCCAAGGCGGCTGGCGTGGGTGAGCAGGTGGCGGCGATCACCGAACGGGCCATGCGTGGCGAGCTGGACTTCCGCGCCAGTTTCAAGGAGCGCATGGCGCTGCTCAAGGGCCTGGATGTGGGCGTGCTGGACGAAATCGGCGCCTCGCTGCGCCTGACCGAAGGCGCGGAAAACCTGTTCGCCGAGCTCAAGCGCCTGGGTTACAAGACTGCCATCCTGTCCGGTGGGTTTACCTATTTTGCCCGCCAGGTGCAGGCGCGCCTGGGTATCGACTATGTGTTCGCCAACGAGCTGGAAGTGGTGGATGGCAAGGTGACTGGTGTGGCGGTCGAGCCGATCGTCGATGCCCAGCGCAAGGCCGAACTGCTGCAGAAACTGGCCAGCGATGAGGGCTTGCAACTGGAACAGACCATTGCCGTGGGCGATGGCG